>DASTOB010000090.1:0-6111 GCA_035720425.1 Candidatus Limnocylindrales bacterium | reverse complement strand
ATCCCGAAGGGCCAGCTCATCAGCCTCGCCACCGGCGTGGGCTCGAACGGCCTGAGCATCGGCGTGTCGATCAACCGAGCCTCGAACGGTGACGTGGTCGCGATCAACGAGGACCAGACGGACTTCGCCTGCCCTGCCGGCAAGAACTGTGTCGGGCTCCCCCTGCCGTTCGGGCTCGCGATCAACTACGGCGACGTCCTCACGCCGCCGGCGGACGTCACGATCAACTGGCCGAAGGGGACGCCGAAGCCGAGCGGGTTCGCTCACCTCCTCGACGACGGCACCACCGTCGAGGACATCTCGCTCAAGAACAACGCGTGCTCGGCGAAGGTGCTCGTGAACTGCGTCGTCTCGGCCAAGGGCAACGCATACGTCATTCGCCTGCCGTACAACGGGTACGTCAAGGGCTACCGCTGAGCGGGAACCCCCGGCAGCGCGGCCAAGCGGTCGCGCACCCGGCCGGCTGACACGACGTCACCCTTCCGCTCGTACAGCTCCAGGGCCTCCCGCAAGGGGGGCCCTGCCGATTCCGGGCGGCCGACGAGGACGAGCACCTCGGCGAGCTCCACCTTCGCGTCGGCGATGAGCGACGGCGACGGCGTCTCCTCGACCATCGCGACCGCCTGCTCGGCGAGCGCCTCCGCGCCGGACTCGCCGCGTCGCGCGGCGATCTTGGCCTGGGCGAACCGCCACAGGACCTGCGACGCGGTGTCGTCGTCGGCCGCCAGCGATCGGGCCTCGGCGGCGATCTCGGCCGCCTCGTCGAGCCGGTCGAGCTGGTACAGGGCGGCGGCAAGATGCCCGGCGATCGTCGAGCGCAGGTACTTCTCCCCGATCGCCCCGAGCGCGTCGTAGTCGCGGCGCAGCTCCCGTTCCGCGGCCGCGGGGTCACCGGCGAGGAACTCGACCCTCGACGACTCGGTCGAGGTCGACGAGGCGGTCACGCTCGGGCCGAGCTCCTCGAGCATGCGCCGACCGGACCGGTACAGCTCGCGCGCCGTGTCGAACGAGCCCTGCATGGCGTGGAGAACCGCGAGGACGCCGGAGATGACGCCGACCGCCTTGCGATCGTCGCCGACCTGGACGATCAGCGCCTCGCATTTCTCGAGCATCTCGGCGACCGGCGTGGGCCCGAACATCGCGACGCTCGCGTAGCCTGACGCGCCGCGCGCGGCGAGGCGCAGGTCGCCCGCCCGGGTGGCGTGGCGGACGAACCGCTCGGCGGCGCGCGCGGCGTCCTCGAATCGGCCGACGGTGCCGTGCGTGAACATGAGCAGCCGCCAGGCGCGCGCGAGCCCGGCGTGGTCCCCCGCCCGGTCGAACACCGCGATCGCATGCTCCGTCTCGGCGACTGCGGCCTCGCTGCCGCCGCTCTCGGAGCGGTACAGGTCGACGGCGAACCGCTCGAGACCCACGCGGCAGGCGAGTCGCTCGTCGCCGACCCGTTCCGCGATCGCGGCCGCCTCGTCGAGCACGGTCGCGGCACGGTCGAACTCGCCCTCCTCGATGAGGGCCTCCGCGAGCTCGGGAAGCAGCTCGAGGCGGAGCGGATCGTCCTCCGGCAGCAGGGCGGCCGCGCGCGCCAGGAGATTGCCGGCCGCGGGCATGTCCCCGCGAGCCGAAGCGCGGCGGCCGGCCGCGGCGAGCTTGGTCGCCCCGTTGCGCCCAACCGCGGTGGCCTCGTCGTCGATCGGCCCGAGGTCCAGCCGGTAGCGATACGCCTGCTCGAGGTGGTAGCCGAGGATCTCCTCGAACTCCATCTCGCGGTCGCGCTCGCGGTTGACCCGCTCGGCCCACGTCACGAACCGCTCGTGCAGCTGGGCGCGCGCCCGCTTGAGGAGGCTGTTGTACGCGGCGTCCCGGATGAGCAGGTGGTGGAAGCGATAGATGTCATCGTCGGCCGCGTCGGTCGGGTGGACGAACTGCTTGCGATCGAGCTCGTCGAGCCGGGGCCGGACCGCCGCTCGCAGGGGCTCCGGCACGAGCTCCTCGATCGCCGGCTGCGGGAAGACGAGGCCGATGACCGAGGCCGGCTCGATCACCGCCCGCTCCTCCCGGTTCAGGTGGTCGAGCCGCGCGGCGAGGAGGGCGTTGATCGTCGGCGGAATGGCCAGGTCGGACAGGTCCCCGTCGGCGACCCACGTGCGGTCGTCGAGCCGGACCATGCCGCGATCGACGAGCATCGAGACGAGCTGTTCGACGAACAGCGGGTTGCCCTCGGCCGCCGCGGCGACGCGAGCGCGGACGTCCGGCGCGAGGCCCGCCTGCCCGAGCAGCCGATCGATCATCGCCTCGGTGTCGGCCGCCGACAGTGGCTGCAGGACGATCCTCGACGCGCCCGGCCGATCTCCCCAGTCGGCGTGCTGCTCGAGGAGTTCGTGACGGGCGGAGCAGAGCAGGAGGATCGGCGCATCGGCCGAGTCGACGAGGTGATCGAGCAGCTCGAGGAACGTCGTCTCGGCCGAGTGGATGTCGTCGACGACGACGAGCAGCGGGCGATCCGCGGCGAGCGACTCGAGCAGCTTGCGGACGGCCCAGAACAGCTCCGACACGGGGAACGACGCGGTCGTCAGGCCCACCGCGGACGCGACCCGATCGACGATCCGGTCGCGGTCCGCCGCGCCCGCGAGGAGATCGGCGATCCGGGCGCGGGCCGCATCGGGCGTGTCCTCGTCGGTGATCCCGGCCGCCGCCCGGGTCACCTCGACGATCGGCCAGAACGTGATGCCGTCGCCGTACGGCAGGCAGCGGCCGCGCAGGACGCGGGCGCGCGCCGCGGACGCCGCGACGAACTCGCTGATGAGCCGCGACTTGCCGACGCCGGCATCGCCGATGACCGTGATGAGCCGGGCCGACGCCGACGCCTCCGCCTGCGCGAGTGCGCCACCGAGCGACGCCATCTCCGCGTCGCGTCCGACGAGCGGGGCGTCGCCGACGGTCGCGGTCGACCCGACCGAACGCAGGCCGATGAGGCGGAACGCCGGCACCGGCTCCGCCTTGCCCTTGAGGGTCAGCGGCTCGACGGGCTCGACGTCGACGTGGTCGCGGACGAGCTGGTACGTGATGTCGCCGATCAGCACCTCCATCGCCGGCGCCGCCTGCTCGAGCCGGGCCGCCACGTTGACCGCGTCGCCGTCGGCCAGGCGCTGGTCGGCGTTCGGGTCCGCGGTCGCCACGACCTCGCCGGTGTTGATGCCCATCCGGGCGGCGAGGGTGATGCCGTAGCCTCGCTCGAGGTCGACGTTGAGGCGGGCGAGCGACTGCTGCATGCCGAGTCCGGCGCGGACGGCCCGGAGCGCGTCGTCCTCGCGCACCCGCGGCAGGCCGAAGACGGCCATGATCGCGTCACCGATGTACTTCTCGATCTTGCCGCCGTGCTGGTCGAGGACCGCCGCCATCGCCTCGAAGTAGCGGTTCTTGATCTCGTGCAGTGCCTCCGGGTCGACGGACTCGCCGAGCGCCGTCGAGCCCTTGAGGTCCGAGAAGAGGATCGTGACGGTCTTGCGCAGCTCCGACGGCGGCAGGGTCTGGGCAAGGGGCGTCCCGCAGTAGCCGCACAGGCGGAACTTGGCCGGGTTCTCCTCGCCGCATGACGGGCAGACGATCATCTGCATGGGATCGAGTCTACGATGCCCGGCGCCGCCGGCCGGAGCCCGATCGGCGCGGCGACCCCGCGACCGTCAGGAGGCGTACGTCTTCGGGAGCGCCTCCGCCGTGGGCCCGCTCGGGGTCCGCAGGTCGCGCAGGTCGCGCTGGTCGAATCCGGCCAGCCGCGGCAGGTCGGCCGACGTCGTCCGCGACAGGCGCTCGGTCAGCTTGGACAGGAACAGCTCGCTGATCTGTGGGATCGACATGAGCCCGCGCAGGGTCTCTGCCGGAACCTCGACGATCGTGGCGGGCTCGTCGACGACGACATTGGCCGTGCGCCGGCTGCCGGTCAGCGCGGCGATCTCGCCGAAGAAGTCGCCCGGACCCATGGTCGACAGCGAGCGGAACTCGCCGCCCTCTGCCGGGGTCCCGGCGACGAGCCGGCCGTCGAGGATGAAGTACGCGCTCGTGCTTTCCTCGCCCTGCGTGACGACCGTCGCGCCGCTCGGCTGCTCGCTGACCCGCGCCGCTGCGACGAATGACGCACGGCGTCGGTCGTCGAGAAGGGCAAGCGTTGGCACACGGCCGATGAGCCGCTCGAAGTCCGCCGGGGTCGCCGCCCGTACCGGCACGGCGCCGGCCTCGGCTGGTGCCGTCCGGAGGAGCTGCATCGCCCGCCGCCATTCAGCCGCCGGCTGCCCGAGACCCGGCATGACCTGGGTCCACAGCCCCGCGCCGACGAGGACGACGGACGAGACCACGACGAGCACCTTCACGTCGATGAGGTCGGCCAGTCCGGCCGCGACCATGCCGAGCAGGAACACGACGTCGCGGGCAACGAAGAAGGCCGAGAAGATGCGCCCGCGCAATTCGCGCGGCGTGTTGCGCTGCATGAGCAGGCGCCGGGCGATCGACGACGGGGCGTTGAGGAGCCCGGACAGCGCCACGAGGCCGATCGCGACGGCGATGAGGCCGCCGTGGCCCAGCCCGCCGAACACGACCGGCGCGATGCCGTACAGGATCCCCACGACACCCATGCCGAGCACGCTGACGACGATCCACGCGCCCTCGCGCAGCCTGTCTGCGAAGCGCGCCATGAGCAGGCTGCCGACGACGAAGCCGACCGACGTGATCCCTTCCTGGAGCCCGTACTCGAACTCGGTCGCGTCGAGCGCCCGAATGGCGAACGGCAGGAGGAGCACGTTCCACAGGCCGAAGCTGAAGAAGACCGGGATCCCGACGAGGAACGTCGCCCGCAGGATCGGGGTGTCGTTCAGCACTCGGATCCCGTCGCGCAGGTTGTCGACGACGACCCGGACCGACGTGTTCTCGGCCACCTCGAGCCTGCCGACCCGGACGAAGACGACGAAGACGGCCGATGCAACGAAGGTCAGCGCGTCGAGGTAGAAGGCGAGATCGAGGGATGCGGTCGTCGCCAGCAGGCCGGCGGCGGCGAAGCCGACCGCGGTCGAGCCGAACGAGCTGATCGACAGGAACGCGTCGGCGGCGGCGAGCTCCTCCTCGTCGGCGACCTCGGGGATGATGCTCTCGTGCGCCGGGTCGAAGAACTGGGCGACGCCGGCGTTGACGAGGACGATGAGGTAGAGCCACGGGATGCCGACCGTGGCCACGCCGATCGGGATGCTCGCCACGAGACCGGCCCGGATGAGATCGGACCAGATGAGGATCTTCTTGCGGTCGAACCGATCGACGAAGACGCCGGCGACGAGCCCAAAGATGAGGCTCGGCACCGCCGATGCCATGAGGATGAGCCCGACCGCGAGGGCCGAATCGGTCAGCCGGAAGACGAGGATCGCCGCCGCGAGGTCGGTCAGCGACGAGCCGATCGTCGAGATGAGCTGGGCGAACCAGAGCCGGGTGAATGCCGGCTTCCGGAACACCGCGAACATCGACGGGCGAGCGACGGCTTGGGCCATCGGCGCAGTCTAGCGACGGGCTGCGGGCCCCGGCGCGTGATCCCGCAGCGCGCGCGTCATGGGATCGCGATCCGGGCCGGGAGCGTGACGCCCTCGATCGCGAGCAGTTCGCGCTTGATGTCGAGCAGCCGCTCGCGCGTGCCGTACCACGCGCCACCGTACCCGCCGATCGAGCCGTCGCCGGCGATGACCCGATGGCACGGGATGAGGAGACCGATCGGGTTGCGTCCGACCGCGCCGCCGACCGCGCGGGCGGCACCGGGTCGGCCGATGAGGCGGGCAACCCCGCCGTAGCTCGACACGCTGCCCCAGCCGAGCTGACGGACGCCGCCCAGGACCGACCGGTCCCACGCCGGTCGATCGTCGAGCCGGATCGGCAGGTCGAACTCCCGGCGCGCCCCGCGCAGGTAGGCCGCCACCTCGTCGACGGCTCGATCGAGCAGCGTCGTCGTCTGCCCCGCCCGGGCGAGATCGACCGATCGGCCGAGCCGGCGCTCCAGGTTCGCGACGAACGCCTCGGCCGGCGTCAGCACCTCGAGGGCCAGGACCGCCTCGTCGTCCACCGCGAGGTGGATCGGCCCCCACG
>DASTOB010000089.1:0-2007 GCA_035720425.1 Candidatus Limnocylindrales bacterium | reverse complement strand
CGGAGGCCGCCCTCGAAGCGCGACGGGACGCCGAGCCGTTCGAGCCACTCGGTGATCCGCTTGCCGCCGCCGTGGACGAGGACGACGGGGCGGCGGCGCGCGACCGCGGCCACCTCGTCGAGGACCTGCTTTTGGTCCGCAATCGTCGTGCCGCCCAGTTTCACGACGAGGATCTCGCTCACGTCGTGTACTCGCTGTTCTCGATGACGTACTGCTCGGTGAGATCGCAGCCGAAGGCTTCGCCGGAGCCGTCGCCGAGCGCGAGGTCGAGCCTAATGAGCAGCTCCGGGGCCTCCATCGCGGCGCGCGCCGCGGCCCGATCGAACGGGATCGGGCCACCCTGCGCCCCGTCGTAGACGAGGTGGCCGGCGATCGCGATCCGGAGCCGGCTCGGGTCGACATCGGCCGCCGCGTTCCCCGCCGCCCCGGCGACCCGGCCCCAGTTCGGATCCCGCCCGTGGGCCGCCGCCTTGACGAGGCTCGACGAGATGACCGCCCGCGCGACCGCGCGCGCCTCGACGTCATCGCGGGCACCCGACACCTGGCAGGTGATGAGCGTCGTCGCGCCCTCGCCGTCGGCCGCCTGCTGGCGGGCCAGGTCGCGCGCGACCGCCTCGATCGCCCGACCGAGCGCCTCCGCCTCCGGGCTTCCCGCCGCGACGGTCACGCCCGATTCGCCCGATGCGAGCGCGATCACCGTGTCGTTCGTGCTCGTGTCGCCATCGACCGATAACTGGTTCCACGTTCGCTCCGCGGCCCGCCGAAGGAGCGCGTGGAGCGTCGCGGGGTCGACGGCCGCGTCGGTCAGGACGACCGACAGCATCGTCGCCATGTTCGGATGGATCATCCCGACGCCCTTCGCGACGCCGCTCACCGTGATCCCGCCGAGAGTCGTCGTCGCGAGCTTCGGCCGCGAGTCGGTCGTGCGGAGCGCCTCGGCCGCCGCCTCGAGCGCCGACGGTTCGGCCGACAGGAGCCCGCCGCCGATAACCGCCTCGATCCCGGCCGCGACCCGGTCGAGCGGCAGCCGCGTGCCGATGATCCCGGTCGACATGGCGAGCGTTCGCTCCGTCGTCGTCCCGAGCGCGGCGGCGAACAGGCCGGCGATCGTCGCCTGGTCGGCGTCCCCGTCGGGTCCCGTCGCCGCGTTCGCGGAACCGCTCGTCGAGATGACGCCCTGCGCCCAGCCGAATGAGCCGTTGCCGGAGGGTTCTGTCGTTGCGAGGTGCCGCTGCGAGAGGCGAACCGGCGCGGCCGCGAACGCGTTCTGGGTGAACACCGCCGCCGCGGCCGCGGGACGGCCGACCACCGCGAAGATCGCGAGGTCCGGCCGCCCCGAAGCCTTGATCCCGCAGGTGGTGCCGGCGGTGGCAAAGCCCTGCGGGACGACGGCGCGCCGCGCGACCGGCGGGAGATCGGTCGACAGCGCGGGGAGTGGCGTGTTCGGCGCCGGCGCTTCGGTCGTCATCGGTCGCCTACGGCGCGAGCGGGAGCTGCTCGAGGCCGGCCGTCTCCGGCAGGCCGTGCACGACGTTGAATGCCTGGACCGCCTGTCCCGCGGCGCCCTTGACGAGGTTGTCGACGACGCCGATCGCGATGATCCGGCCGATCCGCTCGTCGACCTTCGCGTACACGCGGACGTGATTGCTGCCGGCAACGTGCTTCGTGGCGGGCGGCGCCCCGACGACGGTCACGAACGGCTCGTCGGCATACGCCGCGCGGTAGAGCGCGTCGACCTCGTCCTGGGTGACCGGTCGGGTGGGTCGGACGTGGTTGGTCGACAGGATGCCGCGCGTCATCGGGATGAGGTGCGGGAGGAAGTCGACCGTTCCTGCGCCCGGGTTCGCGCCCGCCGGCAGCCCGGCCTGGCCGGCGATGAACGCGAGTTCCTGCTCGATCTCCGCCACGTGCCGGTGGCCGCCGAGGCCGTAGGCCGACACGCTCTCGTTCACCTCGCCGAACATGAGGTGCGCCTTCGCCTCGCGCCCCGCGCCCGACACGCCGCTC
>DASTOB010000088.1:0-18218 GCA_035720425.1 Candidatus Limnocylindrales bacterium | reverse complement strand
CAAGAGCACGATCAGTCACATCGCCCGCAACCGGGCGACGGTTCGGGCGCTCGGTCTCAAGCGCATCGGCGACACGGTCGAGATCCCGGACAACGACGCGACCCGGGGCATGGTCCGGCAGGTCCGCTTCCTCGTGTCGGTCGAGGAGATCGAGGACGTCGCCGCGGCGCCGCCGAAGCGGGCCCGGGCCGAGGCCGAGGAGAAGGCATGAAGCTGCACGATCTGCGTCCCGCCGAGGGCGCGCACCGACCGCGCAAGCGCGTCGGCCGTGGCATCGCCGCCGGTGGCGGCAAGACGGCCGGGCGCGGAACGAAGGGCCAGAAGGCGCGCGCGGGTGGCTCCATCCCGCCGTGGTTCGAGGGCGGTCAGACGCCCCTCCACATGCGGATTCCGAAGCTGCGCGGCTTCAAGAACCGGTTCAAGATCGACTACGAGGTCGTCAACGTCGGCGCCATCGCCCAGCTCGTCGAGGCCGGGGCGTTCGAGCCGGGTGATCCGCCCGGCACGAAGTCACGTGGCAAGCCCGCGCCGATCACCGTCAACCAGGAGATCCTCCGCGCGACGGGACTCGTCCGGACGCTCGACAAGCCGCTCAAGATCCTCGGCGCCGGGGAGCTGTCCACGTCGTTGTTCGTCGTCGCGGACGCGTTCAGCCGGACCGCGGTCGCCAAGATCGAGGCGGCCGGCGGATCGGTCACGGTGCTCGAGGTACCGGGTCGCCGAACACCCGCGCTGACGGTGCCATCGCCCGAGGCGGCCGAAACGCCCGAGGCGGCCGAACCGCCCGAGGTGGCCGAAGCACCCGAAGCGCCCGAGGCCGTTGCCGAAGCGCCCGAGGCGTCCGAGGCGGTGGCCGAGGCGTCCGATGCCGTCGCGGAGAGCGCCGACGAGGCCCCCGCGGCCGATGCGGTCGCCGACGAGCCGAAGAAGCCGCGGCGGGCCCGCGCCGCCAAGCCGGCCGACGCCGGCGCGGCCGACGCCGCGGACGCCGACGCCACTCCCGACGCTGACTGACCGACGATGTTCGAGTCGCTGCTGAACGCCTTCCGTGCGCCGGACATCCGGCGCCGGATCTGCTTCGTGCTGGGCATGCTCATCGTCTTCCGGTTCCTGGCCCACGTGCCGGTACCCGGAGTCGACAAGGCCCAGCTCGAGGCCTTCTTCCAGGACAACGCGCTGTTCGGCCTGCTCGACCTGTTCAGCGGCGGCGGCCTGTCGAACTTCTCGATCGTCGGGCTGGGGCTCAACCCGTACATCAATGCCTCGATCATCATGCAGCTCATGACGGGCGTCATCCCGTCGCTCCAGGCGCTCAGCCGCGAGGGGGAGTACGGGCGCAACAAGATCAACCAGTACACGCGCTACCTGAGCGTCCCGCTGGCGATGCTCCAGGCGTACGGGTTCCTCGCCCTGCTCAACAGCACGGGCGTGCTGACCGGCACGTTCGCCCTGTCGAGCTTCGAGACCCTCACCCAGATCGTGACCCTGACCGCCGGCTCGATCGTGCTCATGTGGCTCGGCGAGCTCATCACCGAGAAGGGCATCGGCAACGGCATCAGCTTCATCATCTTCGCGGGCATCGTGAGCCAGGTTCCGGGTGCCGCCCAGAACTTCGCGACGAACCCGAACTTCACGTCGGTCGCCGTGCTCGCGATCATCGGCATCGCCGCGGTCGCCGTGATCATCTACATCCAGGAGGGCCAGCGCCGGATCCCGATCCAGTACGCCAGCCGGGTTCGCGGGCGGCGCCAGTACTCCGGCGGCCAGACCTTCCTGCCGCTGCGGGTCAACCAGGCCGGCGTGATCCCGATCATCTTCGCC
This sequence comes from Candidatus Limnocylindrales bacterium, assembly GCA_035720425.1. Lineage (GTDB taxonomy): Bacteria > Chloroflexota > Limnocylindria > Limnocylindrales > CSP1-4 > DASTOB01. Next base: position 16,397 of record DASTOB010000088.1, on the reverse strand, counting down.
GTCAGCATCCTGCTCTTCCCGCAGCAGATCGCGTCGTACTTCACGACCTCCGACGTCGCGCTCGTAGCCGACATCTCGCGCGGGATCGTGACCTTCTTCAACCCGACCTCGCCGATCTACGTGATCCTGTACTTCCTGCTGACCGTGGGCTTCACGTACTTCTACACGGCCTTCACCTTCAAGCCGGACGAGACCGCCGACCAGCTGCGCAAGAACGGCGGCTTCATTCCCGGCATCCGGCCGGGTCGACCGACGCAGGACTACCTCGCCCGGGTCGTGTTCCGGATCACCGTCGCCGGCGCACTGTTCCTCGGCACGGTCGCCGTCGCGCCCGCGGTGGCGGGGGTCATCTTCCCCGACCTGTCCAACGTGGCGCTCGGCGGGACCGGCCTGCTCATCGTGGTCAGCGTGGTCGTCGAGACGATGAAGCAGATCGAGGCGCAGCTCATGATGCGCAATTACGAAGGCTTCATTCGCTGATGGCGGTCGTCGTCCTGCTCGGTGCCCCCGGCGCCGGGAAGGGCACCCAGGCGGGCGCGATCGGGCGATACCTCGGCATCCCGCACGTGGCGACGGGCGACCTCTTCCGGGCAGCCGTGAGCGAGGGCAGCACGATCGGGCGCGAGGCGCGCCGCTACATGGAGCGCGGCCAGCTCGTGCCGGACGACATCACGATCCGGATGCTTCTCGATCGGCTCGCCCAGCCGGACGCGCGCGGCGGCGCGGTCCTCGACGGGTTCCCGCGGACGCGCGCCCAGGCGGAGGTGCTCGACGAGGCGCTCGACGCGACCGGTTCGCATGTCGATCGTGCGTTGCTCATCGACGTCCCGGCGGAGGATCTCGTCCGGCGACTGTCCGGCCGCTGGATCTGCCAGGCGGCCGGACACGTCTACCACGTGACGGCCAACCCACCGCGCGTCGAGGGCGTGTGCGATCTCGACGGCTCGCCGCTCGTCCAGCGGACGGACGACCGCGAGGAGACGATCCGGGCGCGCCTCGCCGGCCAGCTCGGTGCGCTCGAGGACGTCGTCGATCACTATCGAGGTCGCGGCGTGCTCCGGACGGTGGACGGCACCCAGCCGATCGATGCGGTGTCGGACGCGCTCCTCGCGGAGCTCCCGGCCGCGCCCGGGTCGAGGACCTGATCGTGGTGACCCGCAAGTCGCCGCGCGAGATCGACAAGATGCGCGTGGCCGGCCGCATCGTCGCCGAGGTCCTCGCCCTCGTCGAGGAGGAGCTCAAGCCCGGCGTCACGACGGCCCACCTCGACGCGATCGCGGAACGGCACATCCGCTCCGCCGGCGCGGTCCCCTCGTTCAAGGGGTATCTCGGCAACGGCCGCTACGGCCGCGGCCCGCACGCCTATCCCGCCAGCGTCTGCATCTCGATCGACGACGAGGTGGTCCACGGGATTCCCGGCCAGCGAACGATCCGCGAGGGACAGATCGTGTCGATCGACGTCGGGGCGATCCACGACGGCTGGCACGGCGACGCGGCCCGCACGTTCGTGGTGGGCGAACCATCAGCGGACGTGGTCCGCCTCGTCGAGACGACCCGCCTGGCGATGATGGCCGGCATCGCCGCCGCGACACCCGGGGCGCGACTCGGTGACGTCTCGGCCGCGATCGAGGATGTCGCTCGCCCCGCCGGGTACGGGATCGTCCGCCAGTTCGTCGGTCACGGCATCGGCACGGAGATGCACCAGGATCCGCAGGTCCCGAACTTCCGCACCGGCGTTCGCGGGATCGAACTTCAGCCGGGGATCTGCCTCGCCATCGAGCCGATGCTCACGCTCGGCGGGCCGGAGGTCGAGATCCGGCCGGATGGCTGGACCGTCGCGACGAGCGATGGATCGCTGGCGGCGCATTTTGAGCACACGATCGCCGTGACCGACCGCGGCCCCGAGATCCTGACGACGGTGCCGGCGTGATGGCCGTTTGCCGTCACCGGCTGGTTTTGATACGCTACGCGTTCGTGTGTCGGTCCCTCTCGGGCCGACACTCCGCGTGAGAAAGGGAAGCAACGGCGCCCGTGGCAAAGCGAGATGCGATCGAGGTCGAGGGTACGGTCGTCGAGCCGCTGCCCAACACGATGTTCGCGGTCGAGCTGGAGAACGGCCACCGGGTGCTCGCCCACATCAGCGGCAAGCTTCGGATGAACTTCATCCGGATCCTTCCGGGCGATCGGGTCCGGGTGGAGCTGTCGCCCTACGACCTGACCCGCGGTCGGATCACCTACCGCCTGAAGTAAGCCACACGAACGCACTCGAGCAGAGGATCCGTTGAAAGTCAGAGCCTCCGTCAAGGCCCGCTGCGACAACTGCAAGGTGATTCGCCGCCACGGCACCGTGATGGTCATCTGCACCAATCCGAAGCACAAGCAGCGGCAGGGGTAATCGATGGCACGTATCGCCGGCGTCGACATTCCGCGCGAGAAGCGCGTCGAGGTCGCCCTCACGTACATCTACGGCCTCGGGCTGCCCACGAGCCAGAAGATCCTGGCCCAGACGAACGTCAATCCGGACACCCGCGTCCGCGATCTGACCGAGGAGCAGGTCAATCGGCTGCGTGAGCTGATCGACCGCCGCTACAAGGTCGAGGGCGACCTCCGCCGCGAGGTGGCCCTCAACGTCAAGCGGCTCATCGAGATCGGCTCGTATCGCGGGCTCCGCCACCGGCGCAACCTGCCGGTTCGCGGACAGCGCACGAAGACCAATGCCCGCCAGCGGCGCGGACCGAAGCGCACGGTCGGCGTGCGGCGCAAGAAGTAACGAGGGATACCGACAGGCATGGCCGATCGCAAGCGGGCCGTCAAGCAGCGGCGCAAGGAGCGGAAGAACGTCCCCCAGGGGCACGTCCACATCCAGGCGACGTTCAACAACACGATCATCACGATCACCGACCAGACCGGCGCGGTGATCAGCTGGGGCTCGGCCGGCGTGGCCGGCTTCAAGGGCTCGCGCAAGAGCACCCCGTATGCGGCCGCTCTGTCCGCCGATGGCGCCGCGCGCCGGGCGATGGAGCACGGCATGCGCCAGGTCGAGGTGTTCGTCAAGGGTCCCGGGGCCGGCCGGGAGCAGGCGATCCGCTCGCTCCAGGCTGCCGGCCTCGAGGTCAGCGCGATCACCGACGTGACCCCCATCCCGCACAACGGATGCCGCCCGCCCAAGCGGCGCCGCGTCTGACCGAGACAGGAACCAATGGCCCGTTACACCGAATCCGTCTGCCGCATCTGCCGCCGCGAAGGCGCCAAGCTGTTCTTCAAGGGCACCCGCTGCTACACGAAGAAGTGCTCGTTCGAACGGCGTCCGACGCCGCCCGGTCAGCACGGCGTCCGTCGCCGCAAGGTCGGTGAGTTCGGCCTCCAGCTGCGTGAGAAGCAGAAGGTCCGCAAGACCTACGGCGTCCTCGAGCGGCAGTTCCGGGTGTACTTCAACGAGGCGGAGTCGCACACCGGGGTGACCGGTGAGTGGCTGCTTCGCCGGCTCGAGACGCGTCTCGACAACGTCGTCTACCGGATGGGCTTCGCCCCGTCCCGGCCGTCCGCGCGCCAGCTCGTGACGCACGGCCACTTTGCCGTCAACGGCCGGCCGACGAACGTTCCGTCGTACCAGCTTCGGCCGGGCGACCGGGTCGAGGTCCGCGAGTCGCGCCGGGCGCGCGATCCGTTCAAGACCGCCAAGGAAACCCTCCGCTCGCACCAGGCCCCGGAATGGCTGAGCGTCGATGCCGCCAAGCTCGCCGGGACCGTCGCCGAGCTTCCCCGCCGCGACCAGATGCCGCTCGACCTCAACGAGCAGCTCGTGGTCGAGTACTACTCGAGGTAAGCCCCAGATCATGATCGAACTCGAGAGCCCGCAGATCGAGTCCGTCGAGGAAGCCGGGACGTACGCCAAGTACGAGGCCGGTCCGCTCCAGGCCGGCTACGGCGTGACCCTCGGCAACGCCCTCCGGCGCGTCCTCCTGTCGTCGCTCGAAGGAGCGGCCGTCACGTCGATCCAGATCCGCGACGTGTACCAGGAGTTCTCGACGATCCCGGGCGTCAAGGAGGACGTCACGCAGATCGTCCTCAACGTCAAGAAGCTGCGCCTCAAGAGCTTCGCCACGCACCCCGTCCAGCTCCGGCTCATCAAGAGCGGCGCGGGGTCGGTGACGGCGGCCGACATCGCCGAATCGGCCGACGTCGAGATCGTCAACCCGGAGCTCGTGCTCATGACGCTCGACACCGACGACGTGACGATCGAGATGGATCTGACGGTCGAGCGCGGTGTGGGCTACCTCGGCGCCGAGCGATCCGAGGCGCTGCCGATCGGGGTCATCGCGGTCGACGCGATCTTCACGCCCGTCCGGAAGGTCAACTACTGGGTCGAGAGCATGCGCGTCGGCCAGATGACGAACTATGACAAGCTGACGATCGAGATCGAGACGGACGGGACCGTCACGCCGGAGGAGGCCCTCAGCCGATCGGCCGAGATCCTCGTCAACCAGTTCCGCCCGTTCATCACGATCGGCATGGCGGCCGCGGCGACGGATCGCGCCGTGCCGGGCGTGCCGAGCCTTCCGCCGAACATGCTCGACATGCCGATCGAGGAGTTGGACCTGCCGATGCGGGCCTACAACTCGCTCAAGCGGAACAACATCGTGAAGGTCGGCCAGCTGCTGCAGCTCAAGGACGACGACCTGCTCCGGATGCGCAACTTCGGCAAGAAGTCGCTCGACGAGATGAAGGAGCGGCTCCGCATGCGCGGCTTCATCGTGCCCGAGACCGAGGGCGACGCCGAAGGGATCGACGAGGACGGCGACGAGTCGTTCGAGGACGAGGCGGAGGAGTAGCCGGTGGCCCACCGCGTCGACGGCCGCAAGCTCAGCCGCAAGCAGGGCCCGCGGCTCGCCCTGTTCAAGAACCTGACCGTGTCCGTGCTGCGCTACGAGAAGGTCCGCACGACGGAGGCGAAGGCCAAGGAGATCCGCGGTCGCGTCGAGAAGATGATCACGCTCGCCAAGCGCGGCGACCTCGCCGCGCGCCGCGAGGTGCTCGCGTCGTTCCCGAACGAGCCGCTCGTCGTGACCAAGCTGTTCGACGAGATCGCTCCGAAGTACGCCGACCGCACGAGCGGCTACACGCGGATCGTGAAGATCGGCCAGCGGCGCGGCGATGCCGCGGAAATCGTCCAGATCGAACTGGTCTGACCACAAAGCGGTGTCCGAGAGGATGCCCTCCGTGCGCTACCGGGCACGGGTTGAATACGACGGGACCGACTTCGCGGGCTTCCAGAGCCAGTCCAACGCGCGGTCCGTCCAGGGTGAGCTCGAAGGGGCGCTCGCGCGACTCGGTGACGGGACGCGCGTGCGCGTCGACGGGGCCGGCCGAACCGACGCCGGGGTGCACGCCACGGGGCAGGTGATCGCGTTCACCTGGACGGGGCGGCTCTCGGCCGAGGCGCTCGAGTCGGGGCTCAACGGCGTACTGCCGCCGGACGTCGCGGTTCGCGACCTCCGGCCAGTGCCGGCGGGCTACCACCCACGGTTCGCGGCGCGGTACCGGGAGTACCGCTACACCGTCTGGAACGGGCCGCGCAGCCCGCTCCGCGAGCGCACCGCGCTCGGGGTCCGGGTCCCGCTCGACACGGCCGCGATGGCGCGGGCCGGGTCGGCCTTCGTCGGCCGGCACGACTTCAGCGCCTTCGGGTCGGCGGACCGCCAGCCGGTCCGGACCGTCCAGGCGGTCCGGGTCAGACGGGAGGGTCGGGTCGTGACGATCGACGTCAGGGCCCAGGCCTTCCTTCGCGGGATGGTCCGCCGAATGGTCGCCCTCCTCCTCGAGGTGGGCATGGGAAAACAGGAAGAGACCGCGGTCGCGGCGGCCCTCGTGGCCGGCCGACCGGCCCTCCACGGGGCAGCCGCCCCGGCGAAGGGACTGTGCCTCCGCCACGTCGCCCTTGGGCGGCGCGAGAGGCTACCGAACGGAGCTGACGAGGAACGATGAGCACGAAGACCTATACGGTCCGGGAGAGCGAGATCGAGCGGCGCTGGTTCGTCGTCGACGCGACGGACGAGACGCTTGGCCGCCTCGCGTCGCGGATCGCGGGCGTGCTCGAAGGCAAGCACAAGCCCACGTACTCGCCCAACCTCGACTCCGGCGACCATGTGATCGTCCTGAACGCCGCCCGGATCGCCGTGACGAGCGACAAGCTCGACAGCAAGCTGTACATCCGCCACAGCGGCCACCCACAGGGGTACAAGGAGGAGACGCTCGGCCATCTGCTTGCGCGGCGGCCGGAGGAGGTCATCCGGCGGGCCGTGAAGGGGATGCTCCCGCGCACGAAGCTCGGCGTCCAGCAGCTCCGAAAGCTCAAGGTCTACGCCGGCTCCGACCATCCGCATCAGGCCCAGCGGCCTGAGCCGCTCGCCTGACGGAGGAGCTGATCATGTCCACCCCCGCTTTCTACTCCGGGACCGGCCGCCGCAAGACGGCGATCGCCCGCGTCCGGCTGCTGCCCGGCGAGGGCGAGATCGTCGTCAATGGGCGCTCGCTCGACGAGCACTTCGGCAACGCGGTCAACGAGTCCGAGGTCCGGCTTCCGTTCCGGGTGACCGGCACCGAGGGCCGCTTCAACGCGATGATCAAAGTCGAGGGCGGCGGCGTGACCGGCCAGGCCGGCGCGATCCGCCACGGCATCGCCCGGGCGCTCCTCGAGCTGGACCCGGAGGCAAACCGGCTCCCGCTCCGCCAGGCGGGCCTGCTCACCCGCGATCCGCGGATGAAGGAGCGCAAGAAGTACGGGCTCAAGCGCGCCCGCAAGGCCCCCCAGTACACCAAGCGGTAGGCCGCGTCTGACGGCCCGGAGCGGCGTTGCCCGCTCCGGGCGCTCGCTCACGCACCTGGGGTGCGCTCGCTCACATCCTCGCGGGCGCCTTGCTGCGGACCGCCATACGCGGCCTACGGCTCATCGGCGATCCGGGGCGGCGTTGCCGCCTCCGCTCCTCGCTCACGCACCTGGGGTGCGCTCGCTCCGGTGCTCGACGGCGCCTTGCCCAGGACGCCCGGACCGGGCGCTCCGGTTCATCGGCAGCCCTGAGCCGCCCTCGCGGGCGCATCGGGCCAGGCCGCGGCGCGGCGCTCGGATGCGCGCAGCCGGGTGCTCACGGCGACGAGGTTCGACGTGACTTGAACAATCGCGGCGGCCTGGCGACGCTCGACGCCGCGTTAGTCACGGCAGCGGCAGCGGCACGCTCGAGCGCGGGCACGGATCCGTACCGTTCGTCAGGCGCGATGATCTCGCCGGGCGGTAGAGTGGCGCGATGAACGTGATCGGTGCGCGAACGTGACGGGTGGCGCGATGAACGCACCCGCCCACGACGCGGGACAGGGGACGCTGCGCGGTCGCGATCTGCTCAGCGTCGCCGACCTGTCGGCCGCGGAGATCGTGCGTCTGTTCGCGCGGGCCGCGGCCCTCAAGGACGAGTTCCGCACGACGCGGCGGCACGAGTCGCCGGCGCTCACGGGGCGGACGCTCGCGATGCTGTTCCAGAAGCCCAGCCTTCGGACGCGGGTGACGTTCGAGGCGGGCATGAACCAGCTCGGCGGCCAGGCGATCTACCTGACCGAGGACGTCGTGATGGGCGCTCGCGAGAGCGTCCGTGACGTCGCGCGCAACCTCGAGCGGTTCGTCGACGCCATCGTGGCCCGAACGGGACCCCACGAGGTGGTCACGGAGCTCGCCGCGCAGGCGACGATCCCGGTCATCAACGGCCTGACCCTGCGCGAGCATCCGTGCCAGGCCCTCGCCGACGCGTTCACGATCCGGGAGCGGTTCGGCCCGGACGGTCGGCCCGTCGTTGCGTTCGTCGGCGACGGCAACAACGTCTACCACTCCCTCGCGCTTGCCGGCGCCCTGCTCGGCCTCGAGGTGCGACTCGCCCACCCCCCGGACTACGGGCCGAACCCGCGTATCGTCGAGCGTGCCCGCGAGCTGGCGGCCGAGTCCGGCGCCCGGCTCGAGTTCACCCACGAGCCGGCGGAGGCCGTGCGCGGCGCCGCGGTGATCTACACCGACGCGTGGACCTCGATGGGCCAGGAGGCCCAGGCGGAAGAACGTCGCGACGCCTTCGCGCGCTACCAGGTCAACGCGGGCCTGCTTGCGGTCGCCGGCGCCGACGCGGTGGTCATGCACTGCCTGCCGGCCCATCGCGGCGAGGAGATCACGTCCGACGTGATGGACGGCCCGCAGAGCATCATCCTCGACCAGTCCGAGAACCGGCTCCACGTCCAGAAGGCGCTTCTCGTCGAGTTGCTCGCGACGGAGGCTCCACTGCCATGAGCGAAGCGCTCTACGAGCGCTACAAGGACGCGCTCCGGCGCGGCCACGTCGCCGCGCTTCGGGGACGCCTCGACGCCGCGCTCATCGCCTACGGGGAGGCCGCCGACATCGCGCCGGAACGGGCTCTTCCGCACGCCAGCCTCGGCGCGATCCTCCATCGGCTGGGGCGGGACGACGATGCGCTCACCGCATTCGGCCACGCGCTCGATCGCGCTTCCCGGGACGAGGCCGCCCTGACCGGGCGGGCGGAGATTCTCGCCGGCCGCGGCGACCGGGTCCGGGCTGCCGAATCCTTCGACCAGCTGGCCGAAGCGCTTGCGGCAGCCGGTCGGGTCGCGGACGCCTGCGACGCCGCCCGGCGAGCCCTCGAGCTGGCCGAATCGCGCCAGCGCCGACGGCTCGTGCGCGACCTCGTCGAGCAGCTCCGCGGGTCGCCGGCCGACGCGCCGGTCATCGCCGCCCTCGAGCGCGCGCTCGGCGTCCTCGAACCGACGAGCGGTGAAGCCGGCCCCCTCGATGCCGCGCCGGCGGAAGCCGCTCCGGTGGATGCGGCCCCGGCGGATTCCGTCTCGGCGGAAGCGGCGGCTCAGGACGCTGCGGCCGACGACGCAGTGGTTGAGGACGACGGATCGGGCTCGGCCGACGCCACCGCCGCGGACGGCGTGGTACTTGCCGACGAAGCCGAAGCCGCCCTCGACGCCGGCGACGTGGCGGCAGCCCGCGACGGCTGGCTGCGCGCCGCCGGCGCCCACCGTCGGGTCGGCCACCGCGACGCCGCCCTCGACGCCTGCTACCTCGCCCTGAGCCTCGCCCCGGACGACCCGGAGCTGCACCTCGCCCTCGCCGAGCTGTACGTCGAGCAGGGCTGGCGCACGCATGCGGCCGACAAGCTCGTCCTGCTCGCCCGGCTGGCCGAGCTGAACGGCGACCCGACCACGCGGGCACGCCTGTGTGCCATCGCCGCCGACCACGTTCCCGACGACCTGCGCCTGCGCGAGATCTGCGCCTGACCGATCCGCCGACGGAGCGAGCGGTCGGTCGATCGCCCGCCGACCCCGGCCCGTCGGACTGACCGACCCTCCGGTTCGAGGGAGGGTCGATGTACACTCAACCGACGATGCCGCAGCTCCTCGAGTCGATCTTCGGCCAGATCCAGCTGACCACCCTGATCGATATCGGGATCACCGCCCTCCTCATCTACTGGCTGTTCAGCCTCATTCGCGGGACGCGGGCAGTCCGGCTCGTCATCGGCGTCACGGTCCTCTTCGCGACGTACGCGGCCGCTCGCCTGTTCGGGCTGCTGCTGCTCACGCGGATCCTCGAGACCGGTGCCGTCGTGGGCCTGTTCGCGCTCGTCGTCGTGTTCCAGCCGGAGCTGCGGCGCGCCCTCGATCGGGTCGGCCAGGTGGGGTCGTTCGGCTGGCTCCTGTCGCCGGCCGACCAGCGTGCCGTCGAGCATGTCGCCGCCGAGGTCGCGAGGGCGTCCCACGCCCTGTCGCGCGAGGGATACGGGGCACTCATCGTCCTCGAGCGCGAGACCGGGCTCGAGGAGATCGCGGAGACCGGCGTGATGATCCACGGTGATGTGTCGGCCGACCTCCTGCGCACGATCTTCGCGCGGGGCACGGCCCTCCACGACGGCGCGGTCGTGATCCGCGGCGAGACCCTGCTTGCTGCCGGCGCGGTGCTCCCGCTGGCAGAGACGACAATCCATACGGAGCGCTACGGGACGCGCCACCGGGCCGCGCTCGGGATCACCGAGCAGACCGACGCCGTCGTCGTCGTCGTGTCGGAGGAGAACGGCCAGGTCAGCCTCGTCGAACGCGCACGGATCCGGCGCAACCTCAACGAGGCCCAGCTGACCGTCGCGATCCGGGCGCTCATGGGCAAGCGTGAGGGAGGCCGGCTGCTCGGCCGCGGGGCGACGGGCCCGCGGCTGGGCGGGGCGGACCTCGGCCGGCTGCTGCGGCGGGACGACCAGAGTCCGTGACGATCGTTCGCTTCCTCATCCGGAACTGGCCGCTCAAGGTCGCCGCGATCGTCCTGGCCACCCTGCTGTACGCCGGGTTCGTCGTGTCGCAGAACGCGCGCGATGTCAGCGTCAGCATCCCGATCGAGGCCGACCGCCAGCCGGCGGACGCTGTCCTCCTGACCGACCTCGGGACAGTCTCCCGGATCACGTACATCGTGACCGACGGCAGCGACCTGCGACCCTCGACCTCGAGCTTCCGGGCGACCGTCGACCTGTCCGACGTCGATCCCGCGCTTGGCCCGACGTTCGTGCCCGTCCGGCTCGAGGCCGTCGACGAGCGGATCCGGATCATCACGTGGGAGCCGCTGCGGGTGCGGGTGCAGCTCGACCCGTTCGTCACCCGCACCGTGCCGGTCCAGGTCCAGGCCGGCGAGATACCGGAAGGCCTCGACGTGCGCGATCCCGTCGTCGATCCGGCCGAGGTCGAGGTGTCCGGACCGCAGTCGGTCGTTGAGCGAGTGGTGGCCGTCCGCGCCGCCGTGCTCATCGAGCCGTCCGCGCTCAACGTCGATCGCGACGTGCCGCTCGTGCCGATCGACCTCGTCGGCGAGGTGCTCCGTCCGATCGACGTGGAGCCGGCCACGGCGCACGTCACGATCGCCGTGTTCCGCGACCTGTCGAATCGCTCGCTGCCGGTCAGTCCACGGGTGGCCGGCACGCCCGCGACCGGCTTCGAGATCGAGTCGGTCACGGTCGACCCGGTGCTCGTGTCCGTCGAGGGCAACGCGGACGAGCTCGCGTCGCTCGATCGGATCTCGACCGACCCGATCTCGATCGCCGGGGCAGCGTCGGACATCGAGACGCTCGTCCAGTTGGACCTGCCGACGGGCATCCTTGCCCTGGGCGAGCCCACCGTGCGGGTAACGATCCGCCTCCGCCCGGTAACCGAGACGCGTTCGTTCACGGCCGGGATCCGGCTCGTCGGCGCCCGCGAGGACCGAACCTACGCCCTGTCGGCCGATCGCGTCGTCGTCACGATCTTCGGGTCGCCCGCGGACCTCAACCGGCTGGCCGGGTTGCCGCTGACCGTCGATGCCCCGGTCGCCGACCTCGACCCCGGCGCGTCGCTCGTCCGCCTCGGGGCAAACCTCGCGACGGGCCTGACGCTCGTGTCCATCGCACCGGCGACGATCACCGTGACGGTCGGCGTGTCCGTCACGCCGAGCCCCGAGCCGGCCGTCTCACCGTCGCCGTCGCCATCACCGGCGCCCTGAGCGCCGTCGCACCCGGAGGCTGACACTTGCCGCGTCTGTTCGGCACGGACGGGATCCGTGGCGTCGCCAACGTCGACCTGAAGCCCACCCTCGCCTACGCGCTCGGGCGGGCCACCGCGCACCGGCTCGTCGGGGCCGGCGGCGCGCTCGTCGTCGGCCAGGACACGCGCCGCTCCGGCGACCTGTTCGTGGCCGCTATCACCGCCGGTGCGACGAGTCTCGGGACGACCGTCCACCGCGTCGGGGTCGTGCCCACGCCGGCCCTCGCCTTCCTCGCCGGAGAGGGCGAGTTCGCCGCGGGAATCATGGTCTCGGCATCGCACAACCCGGCCGACGACAACGGGCTCAAGGTGCTCGACGCCGACGGGCTCAAGCTCGACGACGCGATCGAGGACGAACTCGAGCAGCTCATCTGGCGGTCGGAGGAGCTCGGCGGGGTCGGCAACGCCGAGCTCGGTATCGCGGTCGATGCCGCCACGCTGGTGCGGCGCTACCTCGACCACCGGCTGGCGCTCGCGAGGCGCGTCGATGCGGGCGGGCTGCGCGTCGTGCTCGACTGTGCGAACGGCTCCGGCTGCGAGCTGGGGCCGCAGATCCTCGCCGCCACCGGGGCGTCGCTCGAGGTCATCCACGCGGAACCCGACGGGGTGAACATCAACGTCCGCTCCGGTGCCACCGACCCCGCCGCGCTCGCCCAGGCGGTCGTTGCCCACGGGGCGGACGTCGGCTTCGCGCTCGACGGCGACGCCGACCGGCTCATCGCCGTCGACGCGCGTGGCGCCGTCGTTGACGGCGACCAGGTCCTCGGCATCCTTGCCCTCGAGCGCCTCCGGCGCGGTGCCCTGTCGGGCGGCGGGCTCGTCGTGTCGGTCCTGTCCAACGGCGGGCTCCAGGCCGCGGTCGAGGCGGCCGGCGGCACGGTCATCCGGACGCCCGTCGGTGACAAGTACATCCTCGACGGCATGCAGGTGAGCGGGGCGGTCCTCGGCGGCGAGAAGAGCGGCCACGTCATCGTGCGTGAGCACACGACCTCCGGGGACGGGATCGTCACCGCGCTCGAGGTGCTGCGGGTCATGACGGCGGCCGGCGCCACGCTCGCCGAGCTCGCGGCCGCGATTCCCCTCCTGCCGCAGCAACAGCGTGCCATCAAGGCGCGTCACAAGGACCAGTGGGAGGGCGACCCCGCGCTCCAGCGGGCCATCGCCGACGCGCAGGCCCGGCTCGGATCCACCGGCCGGGTGCTCGTTCGGCCGTCCGGAACGGAGCCGGCCCTGCGGGTCATGGTCGAGGGACCGGACGCCGGGGTCGTCGCGGAGCTGGCCGACGCGCTCGCTGCCCTCGCGGATCAGCGACTAAACTGAATCCTCGGGCGGATGGGTCGCGGAGCTCCGCCTCCGACCTCGGAGAGCTGGGTGACTGATCGACGTCCCGCTGTCTCTTCAGTCGCGTAGAACGGAGAACTCGTCTGCATGTGCGGCATCGTCGGCTATACCGGTCCCCGGGAGGCCGGCCCCATCCTCATCGAGGGCCTGAAGCGGCTCGAGTATCGCGGCTACGACTCGGCCGGAATCGCCCTCGTCGACGACGCCGGGGACCTGTTCGTCGAGAAGAAGGCGGGCAAGCTCGCCAACCTCCAGACCGCGATCGCCGACCGCACGCCGCACGCGGCGATCGGCCTCGCCCACACGCGCTGGGCGACCCACGGCCGGCCCAACGACCTCAATGCCCACCCGCACCAGGACTGCACCGGCGAGATCACCGTCATCCACAACGGGATCATCGAGAACTTCCGCGAGCTGCGCGACGGCCTCGAGGGCCGCGGGCACCGCCTCACGAGCGAGACGGACACGGAGGCACTCGCCCACCTCGTCGAGGAGGCCTACGCCGGCGACCTCGCCGACGCCGTTCGAGCCGCCCTTCGCCGGGTCGAGGGCGCCTACGCGATCGCGGTCATGCACCGTGGAGAGGCGGATCGGCTCGTCGGGGCGCGCCAGAACGTGCCGCTCGTCGTGGGGGTCGCCGACGGCGAGACGTTCCTCGCCAGCGACGTGGCCGCGATCCTCGCCCACACGGACCAGGTCATCTTCCTCGAGGAGGGCGATGTGGCCGACCTCCGGCCGTGGGGCGTCACCCTGACCGACGTCGACGGCGCGCCGATCGAGCGGGCCGTGACGACGATCGACTGGACGCCCGAGGCAGCCGAGAAGGGCGGCTACGACCACTTCATGCTCAAGGAGATCCACGAGCAGCCGGAAGCGCTGCGCCAGTCGATCCTCGGCCGCGTGACGCGCGACGATCGGATCCGGGTCGAGGAGCTCGATGGGTTCGAGGACACGATCCGGGCGGCGAACCGGATCGAGCTCGTGGCCTGCGGTTCCGCCTACTACGCGGCGCTCGTCGGCGCGGCGGCGATCGAGGCCTGGACGGGGATCCCGGCCCGGGCCACGGTCGGCTCCGAGTTCCGCTACAGCCCCCCGCCGCTCGACGCGTCGACCCTCGTCATTTCCGTGACCCAGTCGGGCGAGACGGCCGATACGATCGCGCCCACCCGCCTCGCCCGCGAGCGTGGCGCTCCGATCATCGCCGTGACGAACACCGTCGGTTCGGCGATCACCCGCGAGGCCGATCGGGTGCTGTTCCTCCAGGCCGGCCCGGAGATGGCGGTGGCCGCGTCGAAGACGTTCGTCACCCAGGTGACGACGCTCGTCATCCTCGCCGCCGCGATCGCCAAGGCGCGTGGCACCCTCGACGAGGTCGCGGAGCGAGAGCTCGGCGCCGCCCTCCATCGGCTTCCGGATGGTGCCGCCCAGGCCCTCGCGAGCGCCTCCGGCAGCGCGGAGCTGGCGCGCCGCTACGTGAACTCGCGCGGCTTCATGTTCGTCGGCCGCGGCCTGACCTACCCGGCCGCGCTCGAGGGCGCGCTCAAGCTCAAGGAGGTGAGCTACGTCCACGCCGAGGGGTACGCGGCGGGCGAGCTCAAGCACGGCCCGATCTCGCTGCTCGACGCCGAGTGCCCCCTCGTCGCGGTCGCGACCCGCTCGCCGGTCTACGACAAGCTCATGAGCAACGTCATGGAGGGTCGCGCCCGCGACGCGCGGGTGATCGCCGTGGCGACCGATGGAGACGAACAGATCGAGCGCTTCGCCGACGACGTGTGCTGGGTGCCGGAAACGCACGAGATGCTCGGCCCCGTGCTCGCCATCATCCCGCTCCAGCTGTTCGCCTACCACGTCGCCGTCGCCCGCGGCACGGACGTCGATCAGCCGCGCAACCTCGCCAAGTCCGTCACGGTCGAGTGACGAAGGTGGCGTCGGATCCCGAACGGGAGGGGACGATCCCGGCCGGCATCGTCCCCCCGGGCACGACGGAGCTCGGGATCGACATCATCAAGGTGGAGCGGATCCGCCAGACGCTCGCCCGGTTCGGTCCACGCTTCTCGGGACGAGTGCTCACGCCCGCCGAGCAGCGCTACGTTCGCGATCGGCCGGAGACGCTGGCCGGCCGGTGGGCGGCCAAGGAAGCGGTCTCGAAGGTCCTCGGCCTCGGCGTGCGCGGGATCGGCTGGCGCGACATCGAGGTGGAGCGCCTGCCAACCGGCCAACCGGCGGTGCGGCTGCACGGACGAGCAGCCGCCCGGGCCGACCAGCTTGGGATGACCCGGATCGCGCTGTCGATCAGCCACGAGTCGGACTACGCCGTGGCGATCGCGTTCGGCGTTCGGACCGCCGGTGGCCGGTACGTCTTCCCCCTCGACATCGACGAGCGGCTCGACGACCGGGAGCGGCGCATCCTTGCACGGATCGAGCGGCTCCAAACGCTCCACGAGCGATCCGTCGCCGACGCCCGTGACTGACCGGCCGCCGGTTGGCTTCGGGCGCCGGGGCGAGGTCGGACGGACGCCCTCGCCGGTTGTCGTCGAGGGCGCCACGACGCTCGACGACGAGATCGCGGCCGGTCTCCTGCCGGAGCGTCCCGTCCGGGGGCACAAGGGCCGCTTCGGGAAACTCCTCGTCATCGCCGGCTCGCTCGACTACGCGGGTGCGGCGCTCCTCGTCTGCCGGGCCGCGGGGCGAGCCGGGGCGGGCCTCGTGACGCTCGCGGTCCCCGAGTCGCTCCAGCCGTTGTTCGCGGCGAAGGTGGTCGAGGCGACGACGATGGCCCTGCCCGAGGACGACGTCGAGGAGATCGAGCCCGACGGCGCCCTGGCCCGCATCCTCGACCACGAGCACGATGCAATCGTGCTGGGCCCGGGACTTCGCCCGGGCCTCGCGACGACGGAGCTCGTGCGGGCGTTGCTCGCGGTCCCGGATGAGCCGACCCCGCCACCGATCGTGCTCGATGCCGAGGCGCTCCGGGCGCTCGCCTCGATCGACCGCTGGTGGGAGGGCGTGGCCCGCCGTGCCGTGCTGACGCCGCACACCGGGGAGTTCGGCCGCCTGCGGACGGGGAGCGGACGCGACCCGGCGGCCGACGGCGACCTCGTCGACGACGACTCGGCCCGGGCCGCCGCGGCAAGGGATGCAGCCACGACGTGGAACCAGGTGGTCGTCCTCAAAGGAGCACGCACGATCGTCGCGGCCCCCGACGGCCCCGTGGCGGTCGCCCCGTTCGAGAACCCCGCCCTCGCGTCCGGCGGAACCGGCGATGTGCTCGCGGGAACGATCGGTGCCCTGCTCGCGCAGGACACCGCACCGTTCGATGCGGCCAGGCTTGGCGTCTATCTCCACGGCCTCGCCGGTGACGCTGTCCGGGAGCGGCTCGGCGACGCCGGTCTGCTCGCCTCCGATCTGCCTGACCCGATCGCCGTCGCTCGCAAGCGCCTCGCGGCAAT
>DASTOB010000087.1:0-9799 GCA_035720425.1 Candidatus Limnocylindrales bacterium | reverse complement strand
GCCTCCCGCATCGGCTTCGAGTCGGGCGGCGTTCCCGGAAGCAGGCTCGACGGATGATGGCCCTGCTTGGTCGGACCCCGGATGAGGTCGATCGTCCCGGCGGCATCGTCGATCGCGTGGATGGGCCCCGCGCCCTGTCCGTAGTCGCCGAAGTCCGGGTTCGGGTCGATCGGCTCCTCGCCGGGGCGGAACTTGTGGTCCTGGGGCGGGAACCGGTAGCGCCGGATCATGCTCGACTTGTGGACCGCGACATCGCGCACGAATTCCAGCCCGCCGATCGCGTCGGCCGACTCGACGAGCTCGTCGGTCGACCGCTTTCGCAGGTCGTGCCATAACCACCACGTCGGCTTCTCGTCCCGTCGATGCCAGTCCAGGAGCTGGGCCAGCAGCCATCGCGCGGCCTGGTCCGGGGTCCGCTCGGCCCGGTCCGCCGGCACGTCCGTGGTGAGCGCGGCGACCCGCGCCGCCACCTCCTCGAGGCTTCGGCTGAGCGCCTCGGCCGGGGCTCCGTCCTGCGCCGCCGGCCGTGTCCAGGCGATCGCCGGGAACTCGGTCACCGCGGTTGCCCGCCGATCCTCGAGCCAGTCCCGGAGCAACCGCGTCGACACCACGTCATCGCGGTTGTACGCCTCGATGTCGGCAAGGATCGCCGGGTCGTGCTCACGCATCCAGCGCTCGTACTCGATGACGCTGAAGCCGGCCTCCGTGACCGGGCCCTCGCGCGCAGCGAGGTAGAACCGCTCGATCTGCTTGAGCGAGTACGACTCGACGGATGCCCGGATGCCCTGCCGGACGACGGTCAGCAGGTCGACGAGCACGCCCGCCCGAAGGAGTCGGTCCACCTCGTCGATGCGTGTCGCGTGACGCTGCATGAGTCGCTTGATCGCCCCCGACTCGTACCCGCCGTAGTGGTAGAGGTGCATCTCCGGGTGGGCGTCGAGACGGCCGACGACGAGGTCGATGAGCGCCTCGAAGGCCGCCTTCTCGCCGGCCCGGTCGTGGCCCCACAGCGGCTGGAACCGGGTCCCGCCGGACGTGTCGAGGGTTCCCACGCCGAGCAGGTACTCGAGGCCGTCGTCGAGCGCCCACGGGTCCGCCTCGATGTCGAGG
Source organism: Candidatus Limnocylindrales bacterium (assembly GCA_035720425.1). Classification (GTDB taxonomy): domain Bacteria; phylum Chloroflexota; class Limnocylindria; order Limnocylindrales; family CSP1-4; genus DASTOB01. The sequence continues at coordinate 8,689 of DASTOB010000087.1, read as the reverse complement.
AAGACGTCCCACGGGCTCGGCTCCGGGAGCGCGGCCAGGCCCTTGCCGGGGTCCTCCGGGTTGGGCGGGATGAGCTCCCACACGCGCTCGCCGGTATGACGCTCGTGAAGCTGGAGGCGGGCCTGGTCGCGCAGCCGACCGAGGACGTGCGGGCGCACGTCCGGCACGGTCTCCTCCGGCGGCAGGCCGGCCAAGGTCGTCAGCGTCGGGACCGCGGCCGCGGTAAGGCGTTCCGTATCGACGCGGCGGATGTTGGCCACGATCGAGAGGTGGTCGTCGTCGCGGCGCTGCTGGATGCAGCGCGGGTACCAGGCACAGACGTGGCAGTGGTCGACCGGATCCGGGTAGCTCGCGTATCCGCCCAGCCCCGCCGCGACGCGGGCATCGAACCGGCGGCGGACGTGGCGGTAGTAAGCGGCGACCTCGTCGTAGCGGAACGCGTGCTCGGTCGAATCGCCGGTCACGACGTAGAGCCGCTCCGGCGCGATGCCCTGGAGCCGCGTCAGCAGGTCCGCGTACACGCACAGCTGGAGCAGGGCCGCGCCCTTCACACCCCGGGCGAGCTTCGTGTCGGCGACGTCATAGCTCCACTCGCCGAGTCGCGGGCTCGGCCGGTCCGGGCGCTTGTACAGGAAGTCCGCGTGGCCGCGCCAGCGCCCGTCGAAGAACGTCGCCTGATAGACGACATCCACGCCCGCTCGCATCGCGGCGAGCGTCTCCGCTTCCGCGGCCCGCAGCCGGTCCGGCGTCGTGAGGTCCGACGTGTCGATCTCAGCGACGGTCAGGCCCCGCTCCCGGAGCCGCTCCATATGGGCGAGCTCGTGCGCATCACCCCGGTCCTGCATGAGCTGGACGGTGGGGTCCTCGCGCCGCGGCGGGCGTTCCCATCGGCCCTCGATCCGGCCCAGCTCGAGGCTGGTCAGGTGATCGCAGGCGAGGAAGCCCACGAGGTCCGTGGCGCTGACGATGACGGTTCCGTCGGGGGCGAGCTGCACGCGGTCTCCGTTGCCGTCCGGCTTCGTCGCCGGGCCTTGCCACGATACCCGGCCGGCGTGTCAGCTCGTCTGTCAGGCCGGGCGCGTCACGGCGCGCCGATGACCGCGTAGAGGAAGACGCGGTCGCCGAACGAGCGGACGAGGCCGAAGCGCGGGCTTGCATCGATCGCGCCGAGATCCGTCGGGAACAGGGAAACAGCGCCGAGGTCCGCGGCGCCCGCGTCTGGTCCCGCGATGAGCAGGTGCGACACCCCCTCGCGCGCGAGGAACGTGGCGGCACGGTCGTCGTCCGGCTCCTCGAAGACGACCCGCGCGCCGAGCACGAGGGCGGTCGCCCGCGAGACGAGCGAGCGATCCACGGGGTCGATCGACGGTCCATCGATGATGCCCGTCCGTCCGGTCAACGCGGCGATGATCCCGCTCGTTGCGCCGTTGGCGAGGATCCGCGCGTCTGCCGGCGCTTCCCGGGCGATCCACGCGTAGGCGTCGAGCCCGCGGCTGCTGACCGACCCGGGTCGGTCGCCGGCGGCTCGACCGGCCGATGCAAGGGCGGCGGCGAGGGCGATCACGACGATCATCGCAGCCGCGGCGCCGATCGCCGGCGCGATTCGGTGGTCCACTACCCGGCCGCCTGTTCGGGCCGCAAGCCGAACCCCGGCGCGAGCCGCGAAGCCGAACGCCGCGGCGGCGACGAGCCACTGGAGCGGCAGCACGTGGAGGGAGGTAAGCCAGCGCTCCCCGAACGAGCCGTCGCGTGACAGGAGCGCGATCGCGACAAGGGCAAGGACCACTGCGAACGCGATCATCGACGCCACGAGCCGCTGCCGACGGGCGTCGAGGAGCGGCCAGCCGATCACTGGCAGGACGAGCACACCACCCACGACGATCGGCAGCGCGGTCGCGGCCCCGACCGGGGTCCCGAGGAGGGCGCCGACCGCCGTCCGGATGAACCGCGGATCGTCCGCGCTGCGCGGTGCAGCGTCCGGCGCGGCGGTGACATCGCTGATCGCCCGCTCGAGGTCCCACGTGTCGTCGCCGCTCTCGCGCCACCCGGCCGGGACCTCGCCGACCCCCACGAACGGTCCCTCGCCCGGGCCGCCCTCGCCGTCCGGCGAGACCGCTCCGAGAACCCCGCCGCCGGGGGTCATCGCCGCGAGGGCGCGGTCAGCGGCACCGCCGACACCGGCACCGACGACGACGACGAGCACGGCCACCGCGAGCGGTGCGAGCGCCGCTCGGGCGAGGTCGAGGCGAAGACCCACCCGCCGGCCGAAGCGATGGCCGAGGCCGCCCGCGTTCTCCGGCCCGCCGCCCCTGGCCACGAGCCAGCGCGCCAGTCCGAGGGCGGCGATCGCGGCGGCGGCGCCGACGAAGACGTCGGCTCGCCCGATCAGGACGGCGGCCGCCACGAGCCCGGTCGAGGCGACGAGACGGCGGGAGCGTTCGACGAGCGCCCGATCCGCCAGCCACAGCGTGAACAGCGCCAGCGCGACGACGCGGATCGCGGCGGAGTCATCGAGGAGCGGCGTGACCGTCCCGCCGATGCCGGTGAACAGGGCGCCGCCGAGCAGCGCCGCCCACGTCGGCAGCCAGCGCCGCAGGAGCATCGCGGCGACGACGACGAGGGCCGTCCCGAGCACGATCCGGTCGATCACGAGGCGGGTCGGCACGTCCCCCGGGAAGAGCTGCAGCCCGGCGGCGAGGTGGCTGACACCGGCCAGATTCGGCACGCCGAGGACTCGCTCCGTCGCCCACGCCGGCGCGACCACGGGCAGGCCGCCGGATCCCGCGAGCGCGGTCGCGGCAACGGTGCCTGACCAATCGGCCGGCAGGAGGCCGATGCCGCCGGTCGGCCCGCCGGCGAGCGCGGCGGCGAGGATGACTGCGGCACCCGCGGCGGCGAGGCCGGTCGCCCACGCTCGCCGGCGTCGCGCCCGGAGCCACCACGGCCGAACCGGCCCGCGGCCGTGCAGGGGCAGGATCGCGAGACCGGCCAGGACCGCGGCGATGAGCGTCGGCCGGAGCAGGCCGAGCATCGCGAGCACGAGCGTCGCGAGCGAGGCAAGGAGGATCCCGGTCGCGACCTCGCGGCCCAGCCGCTCGATCGGGCTGACCGTGCCCGGGGCGAGGCGGGGCGCGGCGGCGATGCCCGGCAGGACGACGAGCAGGAGCGCGACGAGCACGGACCAGGGGATCGCCAGGGCGAGCCCAAGACTGTCCATCGGGGTGGCCGTTCCCTCGTGCGGTGCCGTCGACGTTCTGGCGGCGCGGTGGCGTGGCGTGGTGGCGGCTCGGCGGTGTGGCGTGGCCTTCGGCGCGCCACGAATCGGGCCCTCCCAGGCCCTCCCCGGCGTGGTGCCGTCCCAGCCTAGCCGAACAGCGCCTCGACCGCGCTGGCGAACTGTTCGGTGTGGCGGTCGACATCCGCGGCGGTGGTCGCCGGCGACATGAGCGCCATGTTGTGGAACGGCGTCATGAGCACGCCGCGGTTCATCGCCCACAGGTGCAGCAGCCGTTCGAGGTCTGGATCGGCGTGGGCCGCCTGCTCGGCTCCGGTCCGCGGCGGCGTCGAGCGGAAGTGATACTCGGCGCGCGCCCCGAGGCGGGTCACGTGCCACGGCGCGCCGGCGGCCCGGATGGCGCCCTCGACGCCGTCCTGCCAGCGTTCGGCGAGCGGGATCATGCGCGCAAACGCGTCGTCCGTGAGGACCTCCGTCAGGGTGGCGCGGATGGCGGCGGTCGATAACGCGTACCCGGCCAGCGTGCCGCCGATCCCGCCGGTGTCGCTGTCCTCGACTGGCACGGCGGCCGAGAAGCGCTCGGCGAGGTCGGCCGAGAAGCCGTACGTGCCGGCCGGGATCCCGCCACCGATCGTCTTGCCGACGACGAGCATGTCGGGGTCGAGGCCGTTCGCCCGGGTCACGCCACCCGGGCCGGCGCAGATCGTGTGCGTCTCGTCGTGGATGAGGATCGTGCCGGTCCGGCGGGTGATCTCACGGACGGCCTCGAGATAGCCGGGCTCCGGCAGGACGATCCCGACGTTCGTGAGCGCCGGCTCAATGAGGAGCGCCGCAACCTGGCGATCCTCGAGCGCCCGGGCAAGCCCGTCGACGTCGTTGAACTCGACCACCCGGGTCGTGAGCGCGGGATCGACCGGTGGCCCGATCGACGCCTTCGCCGCGACGACCCGGCCGGTCGGGTCGAGGGTGGCGAACGTCTCGTCGACCGAACCGTGGTAGTTGTGGTCGTGCACGGCGACGAAGGGCCGGCCGGTGACCCGCCGGGCGAGGCGGAGCGAGAAGCGGTTCGCGTCGGTCGCGGTGATCGTGAACTGCCAGGAGGGCAGGCCGAAGCGGCGGGCGAGTTCCTCGCCGGCGACGATGGCGTCCTCCGTCGGGAGCATGTGGGTGATCCCGCGCCGGAGCTGGGCCTCGACCGCCCGAACGGTCGGCTCCGGCGCGTGGCCGGCCATGGCGCCGGTGTCGCCGAGGCACAGGTCGACATAGTCGTGCCCGTCGACGCAGCGGAAGTGGGCGCCCCTCGCCTCGTCGACGAAGAGCGGCACGTCGCCCGCCCACTTGACCATCCAGTTCATCGGCACGCCGTCGAGGAGCGAGCGGCGGGCGCGCTCGTGGAGGGCCGCCGAGCGGGGATGGCGGTCGAGGAAGGTGCGGCGCTCTGCCGTCAGGAGGGCCGCGAGGCGGTCGCGATCGACGGTGAACGGAGCGGGTCGGTCCGGCACGGTCGGTTCATCGTGCGCTCCGGCGGCCCGCTCCGCCAAGTGGTCCTGTCGGGCGCGACGCCTCGGGTCCACCGCTGGGCGCGACCAGGCGCGACGCCGCGGGTCGCTGGCTCGACGCCGCGGGTCCGCGCCGGGCGCGGATCAGTGCAGGCGGCGCCGGTAGCCGCAGATGGGGCAGGAGGCGACGCCCGTGTCGGCGTCGACCTCGAGGAAGCTCGTGCAGCCGTTCGTGGCGCAGTACGGCCGACGCGCGGCGGCACTCCGTCGGCGCTGGCGGCGCATGGCGCCCGCCCGCCCGACGGTGGTCGTGGTGATCGATCGATTGAGCATGGTCTGTCCTGTGTCATTGGTGGTCGCTCGACAGCCCGGAATCGTGGGCGGAGCGACCGATACGGTTGTGGTACCCGGGCGGCCTGTCGCGGGAGCGGAGTCGTGCTCTGACCTGCGGCCGACGCTGCGGGAACGGTTCCAGCATGAACGCTCGTTCGGAATCCGTCAACCGCGCCCATCTCCGCGAGGGGTGGCGCCTCTGGGGCTCCCGGCGCTCCAACCGACGGAGGAACGAGGATGGACCGGCTTGGACATCACCGTCCGGTGTCCGATGGAGCTCCCGGCGGCCCTAACGGCGACGGACGGCGCTCGATGCGCCTGGATCTGACGGTTCGGTCGTCCGATGGGGTTCCTGGCGCTCCACCCCTGTGCTTCACCCGTCGGTGTCACACGACATGTGACAAGGGACGAACGAGAGATCCCGCAGCGGTCTGAATCGGCCGTTCCTTCGCCACGCGGTGCTCCGGAGGTGACGAACGGCGAACGAACGCATCTCCGGGACCGCGTAGGCGACCTTCCTTCGCCCGTTGTCACACAGGTTGTGACAGACGCCGGAGAGCGCGAGCGAGAACACGGCGCGCGGCGAGCCCAAGGAGCGGCGCCTCACCAGGCGACCGCGGCAACTGTGGGTAACGGTCCCGCGATGAACGTGCACGGCGATGTCCCGATTCGGTCGGATCCGGGGCCCTGGCCACGCTCGTTCATCCGGATTCCGTTACCAGGAGGAGCGGGGCAAGCCCCGGCCCCGATCGCGACCGGCGCGAGCCGAGCGAAGGAGCGAGCCATCACCGAGCGCCCCGGCCCCGCCCAACCCGCCCAACCCGCCCGATTCAGAACCCGCAACCTTCCATTCACCGACCATTGGTTGACGGGATTCCGTTCCGTTCGCACAATTCCGCCCCGACACGGGGATACGGCGGACGAGGGTGCCGCCGATTGCGAGAACCTGCAGAACGGGCTCGCCAGGGAGGTATGTGGAGTGACGGACGGCAGTTGGCTGCGACCCGCGAACGGTCCTTGGACCGCCAGTGCGGGCAACGACAGGGGTCTTCGAGGTTGGCGGCGTGTCGGAGCCGCGATCGCGGCGGCCGCGCTGCTCCTCCTCCCGCTCGCACCGAGCGTGGTCGCCGCGGACGGTCTCGAACTGGTCACGGACTTTCCGTCGGTCGTGGTCGCGCCGGGCTCGGACGTGAGCTTCAACATCGACGTCGAGAGCGATCGGGTCGCCCGGGTGGATCTCGACGTGGCGGGCGTCCCGGCCGACTGGAAGGCCACGCTCCTCGGCGGCGGCACCGTCATCGAGGGCGTCCTGGTCAAGGCGGACGACGTCGCGAGCATCCGGCTCGACGTGACGGTCCCGGCCACCGCGACGGGCACGCAGCGGATCACCGTCAACGCCGACGACGGCACGAGGACGGCGAGCCTGCCGCTCGACATCCGCGTGTCGGCCGACGCGGCCGGCGACATCGGCCTCACGACGAATGCACCGAGCCTGACCGGCTCGTCCGACGAGACGTTCACGTTCAGCCTCACCTTCCGCAACGACACACCGGAGGACCTCACCGTGTCGGCCACGGCGGAGGGTCCCGCCGGGTGGGCGGTCGACGCGAGCCTCACGGCCCAGTCGCAGGCCGCCAGCGTCGAGGTCCAGGCCGGCAGCACGACGACGATCTCGGTCGCCGTGGAGCCGGCGCCTGACGCCGCGGCCGGCACGTATCCGGTCCGGGTCACGGCGACGGCGGGATCGCGTGAGATCGCCGGCGACCTCGCCGTCGTCATCACCGGCTCATATGGGATGGAGCTATCGACGCCGGACGACATCCTGAGCACGCGCGGGTCGGCAGGCAGCGCCATCCGCCAGGTCCTCGAGGTCACGAACACCGGCACGGCGCCGCTCGAGAACGTCACGGTGTCCGGCACGACGCCGACCCAGTGGACGGTCGACTTCGAGCCGTCCGACACGATCGAGAGCATCGCTCCGAACGAGACGGCGACCGTGACCGCGGTCATCACGCCGTCCGGCGATGCGATCGCCGGCGACTATGCCGTGACCCTCCGGGCGTCGAGCGACGAGGCGAACGACAACATCGAGATGCGGGTGACGGTCGAGACATCCCTCCTGTGGGGGATCATCGGCGTCGCGATCATCGTCGCCGTGTTCGTCGGCCTCGGCTGGGTCTTCCGTCGCTACGGCCGACGATGAGGGCGAAGCGGCGACGGGTCGGCTCGGCCGTTGGCCGGCCGACCGTCGAGGCCGGCGGGCCGATCATCCCCGACGCGCCGATCCGGGCACGCGGCCTGACCAAGGTGTACGGCGATCGGACGGCCGTCGACCGGCTCGACCTCGACGTTCGCGCCGGAGAGATCTTCGGCCTGCTCGGCCAGAACGGCGCCGGCAAGACGACGACGATCCTCATGCTCCTCGGCCTGACCGAGCCGTCGGCCGGCCAGGCCCGGGTCGCCGGGCTCGACCCGACCCGGCACCCGCTCGAGGTCAAGCGACGGGTCGGCTACCTGCCGGACAGCGTCGGCTTCTATGGCAACCTGACCGGGCGGGAGAACCTGCGCTACACGGCCCGCCTCAACGGCATCCCGCGCGACGATGCCGAGGTCCGGATCGACGAGGTCCTCGACCAGGTCGCCCTCGTCGAGCGGGCGGACGAGCGCACCGACACGTACTCGCGCGGCATGCTCCAGCGCCTCGGCATCGCCGACGCGCTGCTCAAGGACCCGGACATCCTCATCCTCGACGAGCCGACCACCTCGATCGACCCGCTCGGTGTCGTCGAGATCCTCCGGCTCCTGCGGACGCTCGTGGAGGAGACCGGGATGGCGATCCTCCTGTCGAGCCATCTCCTGTCGCAGGTCCAGTCCGTGTGCGACCGCGTCGGGATCTTCGCGGACGGTCGCCTCATCGGGCTCGGCACGGTCGACGAGCTGGCGGCACGGTTCGGTGGCCGGTCCGCGCGGCTGCGGGTCGACGTCGATCCACTCGTCCCGATCGACGAGGCCGCCTTCGCTGCCCGCCTCGGCGGGCTGCCGGGCGTGTCGGCGGTGCAGCCACCCGACGGCCCGGGACACGGCTGGGCGGTGTCGATCGACCCGCCAGAGGCCCGTGACGACACGCGCCGGGCGCTCCTCGCCGCGATGGCGGAGGACGACGTGCCGATCGTCGGCATCGCACCCCTCGTCCCGTCGCTCGACGACATCTACCGCCGTGCGCTGGCCGAGACGGCGACCGGGGAGCGCGCGGCATGACGGCCGACACAGCCGGCGCCGGAACGATGGATGACGCCGTTCACGATCCGATCCGCGAGCGGCTCGGCACGCCGCACAACGGCTGGCTCATCGTCGCCGGCAAGGAGTTCGCCGACCACCTGCTCAGCGTCCGGTTCGTCGTCCTCACGTTCGTGCTCGGACTCGCCGCGATCGTGCCGCTGTACTTCGCGGCGGACCGCATCCGCAGCCTCGCCTCCGATGTGAGCGGCGCCCAGGCCGTCTTCCTCGCGCTGTTCACGATCGGCGGCCAGAATTTCCAGTTCCTCGAGGTCGACCGATTCGTGTCGATCGTCGCCCCGCTGCTCGGGGTGGCGTTCGCGTTCGACGCGGTCAACGGCGAGCG
>DASTOB010000086.1:0-17903 GCA_035720425.1 Candidatus Limnocylindrales bacterium | reverse complement strand
CGCCGCCGAGGGCAGCACGGCGACGATACCGAGCAGCGCGGCCGAAAGGCCCACGCTGATTGCGCCGGCAAGGCGCGTGCGGGTGATCACGGTGTCCTCCTTCCAAGACAGGCTCCCCCGGCCAGCTGCCGCGACGCGGCGTCTGGAACCATCGCCGCGCCCGCTTGTAAAGCGCTTGTAGGCGTTGGTCAATCGCCCCCATTCATGCCGTGAGCACGAACAGGTCCGACAGCCGCGGACGACGGCCGGCGGGAGCCGCCCGTATCGCTCACCGAGGCCGGTGCCACGAATGGGGCCGATGCGGCAGTCGATATGGGCACCACCGAGCACTCGGGCCGGTCCTTCGCCGGCGCTCTGGCCTGGCGGCATGAATGGATGCGATAGCGATCGGCTCACGGGCCGTGGCGTGGGCGCGGAGCCTCGGGCGCCGCGCGGGCGGGGCGTCCGCGGGCGGATCGGACGGGGCGATCCAGGCGGGCGGCGCGGGCGGCAGGGGGCGCGCGGCACGACGAGGTGGCGAGGCGGCACGACGAGGTGGCGAGGAGGAGCCTCGGGAGCCGGGGCTCGGTGGCGCGAACGGCCGGCCGCGCGGAGGACGAGTGATCGGCTCGAAGGTCAGCCGGGCAGGTCGGCCCCGCAACTGATGCACGTCGTGCCCGTCCACAGGTTGCCCATGCCGCAATTCGGGCAGCGCTTCTCGCCCTCGGTCGACGTGGCGTAGGCCGACTCCGCGGGTGGCTCGCGATCGTGTCGCTCACGGCGAAGGATGAGGATCGTGGCGAGGATGCCAACCCCGGCGGCGACGGTGAGGGCAAGGAGTTGCTGGGTCTGATCCATGCGCGAGTCCTCGGCGGCTGGAACCGGGGCCCCCGAAGCGTCGGCTCGCCGCCCGTCATCAGCCTACCGCCGCTCGCCGTCCACGTGAAGGGGGCCCGATGGTCCCACGAGCCCGCGAGGGCGCATCGGGTCGCTCGTTGGAGCAACGGTCACCCGTGGGGCGGCTGAACGCGACGTGGCGGGGCCGGAGCGCGTCGCGTTCACCCGTGGGGCGGCTGAACGCGACGTGATTCGGGCGCGACGGGTCGCCGACACCCGTGGGGCGGCTGAACGCGACGTGATTCGGGCGCGACGGGTCGCCGACACCCGTGGGGCGGCTGAACGCGACGTGGCGGGGTCGGAGCGCGTGGCGTTCACCCGTGGGGCGGCTGAACGCGACGTGGCGGGGCCGGAGCGTGCGCCGTTCACCCGTGGGACGGGCGAAGGCGACGATGGGCCGCGCAACGGCGCGGCGCAACGACGGGGCGCGCAACGTCCCGGATGCTACGATCGGGACTGCGTGACCGCGACCAGCCACCCCTCCGGCACCGCCCGCCTGACCGAGGAGCAGCTGCTCCTCCGGGACGCCGTCCGCGTCCTCGCTGACGAGCGCATCGCTCCACGGGCAGCCGACATCGACCGATCCGGCGAGTTCCCACAGGACGTGCGCGAACTCCTCGCCGCCCACGACATCCTCGCCCTCCCGTTCCCGGAGGAGCATGGCGGCCTCGGCGCAGACCTCCTCACGATGTGCCTCGCCATCGAGCAGATCAGCCGGGCGTGCGCGACGAGCGGCCTCATCCTTGCCGTCCACGAGCTCGCATCACTGCCGATCGTGTTCGCGGGCACCGCCGACCAGCAGACCCGCTGGCTGCCGGACCTCGCCGCCGGGAAGAAGCTCATTGCGTTTGCCCTCACGGAGGCCGAAGCCGGCTCCGACGCCGCGGCGATTCGCACCCGCGCCACGAGGGACGGCGACGACTACGTCATCAATGGCTCGAAGCGGTTCATCAGTCAGGGCAGCGTCGCGGACCTCGTGACGGTCTTCGCCGTCACCGATCCGGATGCGGACCGCCACCGGCGGATGAGCTGCTTCGTCGTCGAGGTGCCGACTGACGGCTTCCGGGTCGCCCGAATCGAGCACAAGATGGGCATCCGAGGCAGCCCCACCGCGGAGCTCGAGTTCACGGACGTTCGCGTCCCGGCGGCGAACCGGATCGGCGACGAGGGCGACGGCTTCTCCCTGGCGATGCGCACGTTCGAGAAGAGCCGCCCCGGCATCGCCGCCCAGGCGGTCGGGATCGCCCAGGGCGCGCTCGAGGTTGCCGCCCGGTACGCGACGGAACGCCGCCAGTTCGGCCGGCCGATCGCGGACTTCCAGCTCGTCAAGGCACTGCTGGCCGACATGGACGCAGCGACCGAGGCGGCGCGCCAGCTCCTGTACACCGCGTGTGTCGAAATCGATGCGGGCGCGCCCGACGCTGCCCGCTGGGCCGCGCTGTGTAAACTCGTCGCCGGCGATGCCGCGATGCGGGTCACGACCGACGCCGTCCAGGTGCTGGGCGGCTACGGCTACATCGACGAGTTCCCCGTCGAGCGGATGATGCGCGACGCCAAGATCACCCAGCTGTATGAGGGAACCCAGCAGATCCAGCGGCTCGTGGTCGCCCGCTCGCTCCTCGGGCGGGACTGAACCCCGGCGCCACGACCGAACAGGGGAGACCGCCCGCCTGTGCTGCGCATCGTCGTTCTCATCAAGCCGGTCCCGGATCCCGCGTCGGCCGCGGAGCGCCTGACGCCGGACTGGCGGCTCGACCGGACCGCCGCCCCGCCGGTCATCAACGGCAACGACGAGTACGTCCTCGAGGCCGCCCTCAAGCTCATCGAAGCGCACGGCGGCGAGATCACAACGCTCACCATGGCCGGCCACGGCGCGACCGACGTGACGCGCAAGGCCCTCGCGATGGGCGCGACCCGGGGTGTGATCGTGACCGACGACGCCCTCCCTGGATCGGACGCCGTATCGACCGCCCGCGTCCTCGCCGCGGCTCTGCGCGAGCTCGACTACGACCTCGTGTTCGCCGGCATCGACACGTCCGATGGATTGGGCGGCGTCGTCCACGCCGCGATCGCGACCGTGCTCGGCCTGCCGTACTGCTCGTACGCGGCGCGGATCGAGCCGAACCTCGAGGCACGGACGGTGCGGGTCCGGCGGATCAGCCCGGTCGGCTACGACGTGCTCGAGGCGCCGATGCCCGCGCTCATCGCCGGGACGCAGGCCCTCGGCGAGCCGCGCTACCCGTCGCTCAAGGGGATCATGGCCGCCCGCTCCAAGGAGGTCGTCACGCGCTCGCTCGCCGACCTCGGCCTGGCCGACGGGTCGGTCGGCGGCGGCGTCAGCACGACCCAGGTCATCGACTCCCGGCAACCGCCGGCGCGCGCCGCGACACGGGTCGTGCGCGGCGCCCCGGACGAGGCCGCGCGCGAGGTCGTCGCCTTCCTCGCCGAGCGGAGGCTCATCTGATGGCGTCGATCCTCGTCGTCGGCGAGGTGACGGCCGACGGCGGCCTCGCCCGAATCTCGACGGAGGTCGCGACGCTCGCCCGCACGCTCGCGGGCCAGGCCGGGGCGGACGTCGGGGGGATCGTCGTCGCAGCCGATCCGACCGCCGCGGCAACGGAGCTTGCCGGCTTCTTGCCCGCCGTGACCGCGATCGCCGACCCGTCGGGGGCCGACCACGTGGCCCCGCAGCGCGTCGCATCGGCCGCCCTCGAGTCGGCCCGCGCCGCGGACCACGTCCTTGTCGGCGCGTCCCCGGACGGACGTGACGTGGCCGGCATCCTGTCGGCCCTGCTCGGTCGGGGGGTGCTCGTCAACGCCGTGGGGGTCGACTGGGACGACGGCCCGGTCGTCGAGATGAGCGCGTTCGGCGGCAAGCTGATCACCCGCTCGCGCTTCACCGGCGGCTCCGGGATCGTGACCGTTCGGCCCAACGTCGTGAGCGCCGAACCGGCGTCGGCGCCCGGAATCGTGACGCACGGGTCGACGAACGGGGGCGCGAACCTCCCACCAGTGACCGTCCTCGACCGGGTGGCCGAGGCGAGCGCGGCGGCGCCGATCGAGGAGGCGCGGATCATCGTCGCCGGCGGACGCGGCGTCGGCAGCGCCGACGGCTTCCGCCTCGTCGAGGAGCTCGCGGAGGCCCTCGGCGGCGCCGTCGGGGCCAGCCGGGCGGCGGTCGACTCCGGCTGGATCCCATACAGCCAGCAGATCGGCCAGACCGGCAAGATCGTCAAGCCCCGGCTGTACCTCGCGCTCGGCATTTCGGGTGCCATCCAGCACAAGGTCGGGATGCAGACCGCGGAGACGATCGTCGCCGTCAACCGGGACCCGGACGCGCCGATCGCCGAGTTCGCCGACCTGGTCGTCGTCGGCGACCTGTTCACGGTCGGCCCGGCGATCCTCGCCGAGCTCCGCAGCCGGTCCGGCTGAGCGAGCGGGCATGGGCACGTCCGGGGCACTCCTCGTCGCCCAGGCGCTTGCCGTCGCGGTCGCCGTTGCGCTCGCTCTCGCCCTGTGGATCGTCCTCCGCCGCGCCGGCCGCCTCATCGCGGAAACGCGGCAGATCGACGGGTTCCGGCGGGCGATCGACGACCTCGTCGAGCGGTCCGCGACGTCGCTCGACGGAGTGACCGCACGGATCGACGCCGTGCGCCGCCACACCCTTCCCGCCGAGGCCCTGGCGGAGAACCTCGTGGCGGCGACCGACGCCGTCGAGCGGTACGCGGAGGAAGCGCGCGTGCTCCGCGGCCCGCGCGGCAGCCACGAGATCCGCGATGCGCTCGTCGGTGAGCTGGAACGCGCGTCGCGCGCGCTCGAGATGGTCGAGCACGGGCGGTCGATCCTCACCTCCGCCCGGGTCGGCGGACGGGAGCTGGAGGCCCAGACCGCGATCAAGCGCGGGTACCTCAACCTCATCCATGCGCGCGAGGCGATGGTCCGCCACGCGGCCCGTGCCGCGGAGCTCGAGGTGAGCGAGGACGTCCGCTGGTTCCAGCGCCGCCAGACGTGACCGAGGAGCGCCGTCGGACCACCGTATGTAGTGGTATGATCAGGGCACACCACAAGGGCTAGTGGTAGCAGGCAGGCAGGAGGGCCGATGCGCTGCCCCCAGTGCGGCGAACGCGAGACCCGCGTCGTCGACTCGCGCGACCTCGACGACTCGGCGACGATCCGTCGCCGCCGAGAGTGCTCCAGCTGCTCGATGCGCTTCACGACGTACGAGCGGGTCGAGGCGGCGCGCCTCGTCGTCGTCAAGCGTGACGGGACGCGCCAGGAGTTCGACCGCGACAAGCTCGCCGCCGGCCTGCGCAAGGCCCTGACCCGGCGACCGGTCCCGGACGGCGCGGCGGAGCAGGCGGCCGACGAGATTGAGGCGGAGCTCCGCGCCGCCGGTGCGTCGGAGATCCCGTCGTCGCGCGTCGGTGCGCTCGCCATGGAGAAACTCCGCGGCATGGACCAGATCGCGTACATCCGGTTCGCCAGCGTCTACCAGAGCTTCGAGGACCTCGAAGACCTCAAGCGCGAGGTCGACACGCTGTTTGCCGAGCGCGGCCCCGAGACGGTCGGGGCCGGTCGAGCGCGCCTGAAGTGAGCGGCGCGTGAGCGTCCTGTCGGACCGCGACATCCGGTCGGCGCTCGACGCGGGCGAGATCGCCATTCGGCCGTATGACGCGCGCGACCTGCAACCGTCTTCGGTCGATCTCCACCTCGACCGCTCGTTCCGTGTCTTCCGCAACAACCGCTACCCGTTCATCGACGTTCGGGCACCGCAACCCGATCTGACCGAGCTCCTCCGCGTTGCCGACGACGAGCCGTTCATCCTCCATCCGGGCGAGTTCGTCCTTGGCCAGACGCTCGAGTGGGTCGAGCTCCCGACTGACCTCGTCGCGCGATTAGAAGGAAAGTCGTCTTTGGGGAGGCTCGGGCTCCTCATCCATTCGACGGCGGGCTACGTCGACCCTGGCTGGAAGGGCAACCTGACGCTCGAGCTGTCGAACGTCGCGAACCTGCCGATTGCGCTCTATTACGGCATGAAGATCGGCCAGATCTCGTTCTTCCGGATGTCGTCACCGGTCGATCGGCCGTACGGCTCGCCGGAACTCGGCTCGAAGTACCAGGGCCAATCGGAGCCGACGGCGTCCGCCTTCCACCGCGACTTCGGCAACGGGCGATCGACCCCGGGCGACACGGCCGACGAAGAGCCTGCCGAGATGGAGACGGCGCCGGCCGATACGGAGACGGCGCGACGGGCCTGAACGAGGCCGCTGCCTGGTCGGCCGACCTTGGTGGCGGCACGACCGTCGGGCTGCTCCAGGCAGGCTCGTTCCTGACCGACGCGGGCGTCCTGCTCGGGCCCGTCCCGAAGATCCTCTGGGCACACCTCGTGGCCGACGAGATCCGCGACGACAACCGGGTCGTCCAGGCGCTCAACTGCCTCGTCGTCGAGACGCCGGCCGGGCGCGTCCTCGTCGAGACCGGGATCGGCGACCGGGTGACCGACAAGCTCCGCGAAGCACGCGGCTACGAGGGCCCGTGGATCGGCGCCGAGCTCGAGCGGGTGGGGATCGAGCCGGAGTCGATCGACCGGGTCGCGCTCAGTCACCTCCACTACGACCATGCCGGCGGGCTGCTCCGCGCCGACGGGTCGCGGCTGTTCCCGCGCGCCACCATCGTCGCCCAGCGGGCGGAGTGGGACGTCGCGCTGTCGGACAACCTGCGGATCGCCGCGTCGTACGACCAGCCGGAGCTCGAACTCGTCCGCGACTGGGGCGCCGAGGGCTGGGTCGACGGCGAGCGCGAGATCCTGCCCGGCGTGTCGGTCGTCCCGACGGGCGGCCACACGGGCGGGCACCAGGCCGTCGTCGTGCGCGGCGGCGGGGCGGGCGGCCGGACGCTCGCGTTCTTCGGCGATCTCGCGGTCCGCGCCTGGAGCGGCAACCCGCGCTGGGTGACCGCGTTCGACGACTTCCCGCTCGACTCCGTCACGATCAAGGCGTCGCTGTTCGCCCGGGCGGCCGACGAGGATTGGCTCGTCGTCCTGTCGCACGAGACGCGTTACCCCGTGGGCCACCTCGTCCGCGACCGCGACCGGTTCCGCTTCGCGGCGCTGTAGGCGAGAAGTTCGAGGCTACTCCTCCGGCAGGATCGCCTCGACGCGGGCCGCGGCTGCCTCGGCCGACAGGGGTCCCTGCACGACGAAGCGGATGATCCCGTCGGGGTCGATGAAGAACTGGGTCGGCAGGGCGAACACCCGATAGGCATGGAAGATGTGCCCGGACACGTCGGCCCCGATCGGGTAGCGAAGGCCGTACCGCTCGGCGTAGTCACGGGCCACGTCGGCCGTCTCCTGCACGTTGATGCCGACGATCACGAGGCCGCGGTCGCGGTACGCCTCGTCCACCTCGCGCAGGAACGGTGTCTCGAACTGGCACGGTGGGCACCAGCTGGCCCAGAAGTTGACCCAGACCGCTTTGCCCCGCAGGTCGGCCAGGCGGATCGGCCGCCCGTCCGGGTCGGCCAGCCCGAAGGTCGACCCGTCCGGCAGGTCGACCGTGAATTCGGGCGCCAGCGAGCCCGGCTCGAGACCGGGCACCGGGTCGCCGATCCGGAACGCGGTGGGCTGCGGATTGACCGGCCCCGCGTTGCCGACCGTCCCGAGCGGCCGGGTCGCGACGGCGATGACGACCGCGGCGACGACGACCGACCCGAGGGCCAGTGCCACCTGTCGGGCGCTGAACGGGCCGATCCCGCCGCGCCGACGGCGGACCGGCGAGGGACCGGGAGTCGCCACTCAGATCGCCGTCAGGAACTGGAAGTAGCGCGGCAGGAGCGCGAGCCAGTCGAACAGCATCGCGACGCCGATCGCGACGACGAGCAGCCCGCCGACGACCGATACGGCACGTCCGTGCTGCAGGAGCGGCCGAAGGACCGACGGCGACCGATCGTAGACCGCCGCGATGAGCAGGAACGGCACGCCGAGGCCGGCCGTGTACGCGACGAGAAGGACCACGCCCTGCGCCGTCGTCCCGGACGTTGCGGCCATGGTGAGGATGCCGCCGAGGATGATCCCGATGCACGGGGTCCAGCCGATGGCGAAGATCGCGCCGAGCCCGGCCGACGCGATCCAGCCGCCGCGGGCCGACACGAGCCGCCCGCCGAGTCGGTCGCCGAACGACGTCCCGCCGCCCGGCCGGGCGAGCGCGACGGAGCCGGTCGACGTCGCGAGCGAACCGGCCGCGCCCGACTCGAGCGGCCTCCAGGTCCGATCGAGCGCCGCGATCCGGATGACCCCCGCGAGGTTGAGCCCAAGGACGATGAGGACGACGCCGCCGACCTGACGGAGGAGCGGCAGGTACGCGGAGAGCCCGCTCGCGGCGTACGTCGCGGTCACGCCGAGCAGGGTGAAGACGAGCCCGAAGCCGGCCACGAAGGCGGCGGCATGGCGGATCGCGAGCCAGCGCGAGGGTCCGGCGTTGGCGGCGTCGCCGCCGGGAACGCCGCCGGGAACGCCGGCGACGGCGACCGCGGTCAGCTGGCCGAGGTAGGCGGGCACGAGCGGCAGCACGCACGGGGAGAGGAAGCTGAGCAGGCCGGCGGCCACGGCGACCGCGATCGTGAGGTCCGTGCCGAACATCGGGTCAGTCCAGGGCGTCGGCCAGCAGGCGGCGCAGCTTCGCGACGCCGGTCACGAGCTCGACCCGGCGCTCGCCGAGCTCGACGACGGGGATGCGGTCGAACCAGCGGCGCTCGAGGGCCGGGTCGGTCGTGATGTCGACCTCGCGGAGGGTCGGCGTGGCCTGGCCGTTCGCGTCGCGGTCCGCGAGGAGCGCGCCGATCACCGCGCGCGCCTCGTCGCACAGCCCGCAGCCCGGGCGCGCATAGAGGACGAGGTCGGGCAGGGGAATGGTCACGCTCGGCATTCTACGTCCACAACGCCGCCACCCCGGCTCGCGGTTCCCTCGACCGGCCGCGGTACGATGGACGCCGCGCCCCCGTAGCTCAGTGGACAGAGCGAGGCCGTCCTAAGGCCTGCGTCGGCGGTTCGAGTCCGTCCGGGGGCGCCATGTGGTTCACCGTGAAGGAGCCTGCCCGCGATGAGCACTGATCGGATCCGAGGGGCGATCGAGTCCGCGTCGGGGTACCTTCGCGAGCACCCTGACGCCGCGCGGTCCACGGACAGCGCCGCATCGGCCTCCATCGTCGACGGGCTCGTGGTACGAGTGACCGGACCGCACGGGGAGAGCCTCACGACGGACATGGTCCCGTCCGTTGGGGGCACCGCGACGGCACCCTCACCGGGCTGGCTGCTTCGAGCGGCCGAGGCCAGCTGCGTGGCAACGCTGATCGCCATCCGGGCCGCGATGCTCGGGATCACGCTGAGCGGGCTCGACGTGGAGGTCGACTCCGAGTCCGACGACCGAGGCCTGCTCGGGATCGACGACTCGGTGCCCGCCGGACCGTTGCACGGCCGCGTCTCGGTTCGCCTCGTTGCCGACGGGGTGGAGCCGGACGTGCTCGAGGAGATTGCCCGGTGGGGGATCACCCACTGCCCCGTGTGCGACGCACTCGAGCGCGCGGTGCCCGTGTCGATCGAGATCGCCACGGCATAGGCGACTGCGCGACCACGTCGCGGCGTCGCGCGGGCGACGCCGCTGGGGTCTGTCTGTCCTTGTTGGACGCGCCGACGACCTACCGGCGGACGGATCCGTAGTAGGAGTCGGTGAGGTCAATGGGCGGCGTGTCCGAGTTGATACCGACGACGTTCCCGCCCCCCTTCAGGCCCTCGTAGTTGCCCGTCCCGCTCCCCGGGACGACGCTCCACCCTCCGGTTGTGCCCTGCCCCTGGACGAAGTTCGCGGCTGCATCCACGGTGATCACGAAGGCTCCCGAACCGTCCTCGCAGACGAGCAGCTTGTTGAGGTGAAAGGTTCCGGCCTCCCTGAAGTTCCCGGCGCCACGGTGGAAGTCCGTGAATGCGTCGCCGGACGGGCACAGCACGGTGCTGTTGGTCGTGAATCTCTCGACGCCGGCGTCGAAGTCGATCTCAATGGTGATGATCGCCGCTCGTGCCGCGACCGCACCTCCGGCGGTCGCGACGAGCAAGAGCAGGCCGGCTGCCACTGCGGCTGCCGTCGCGACGGATGTCCTGTTGGGGCGCACCTGGTATCCCTCCGAAGCCAAGGGGGACCGCCCGGGACCGGCGGTCAGCCCTCGTGGGCCGGACACTACTCCCCCCAAACGCGCTTGTGAACCCTTGCAGGATTTCCGCCATGTGCGCCGACGTGACGACGAACGACCATGCTGCGCTCATCTGCCGCCGCACGTGGTTGTGCGTGGTTTTCGAATCGCTCGCCGGCGAGGTCGCGATCTGCTCGCGGACCTGACCGCGCTGCCGGGCCGCCGACCTACCACGTAACCCCGACGAGGTCGCGCAGGCCGACGCACGTGAACGCCGCATGGCCGTCCGATCGCCGCACGTCGAGCACCGCCCGGCCATTGAGCCGACGCTCCCCGCTGACGAGGACGACCGGCTGCGCGCCGTCCGGCAGGCTCGGGTCGTACGTACGGACGGCCAGCTCCCATTTGCGCTGGACCGGCCCGCTGGGGGTTGCGAACTGCCCGGTTTGCGGTCAAACGCGCGGTCCCAGTGTCGATCGAGGTTCATACTGCGTAGTGCGAGCACCGCGGACGGCACCCCGCCGATGCGCTTTCGTTGGATGCGGTCGAGTCGAGTGCCGGCGCCGCGAGCGAACGCACCGCGTAGGACGACGAGTCCGGTGACGAGGATCCCGATCGACAGCGTTACTACGCGCGGGGCTGCGCCGCTCGGCAGCCGCCGAGACCAAACCCGGCGGGCGACCCGCGCGGAGGCCACCCGCCGAGCACACCGCTCCCAGGTCAGCCGCCGACTTGCACGTTCCCTTCCGTCAGTATCCCGCCGGCGGCGTACCCGTTCGAGAGCCGAATCGTCCAGCCATCCGCGCCAGCTCCCGATTCCGTAACGTCCGTGACCTCCATCCGATACCGCACCGGTGTCTCACCGAAGACCGCGTTGCCGTAGATCGTTGCGCGGCCGTCGGCGACGCTGATGTACAAGACGTCGAGACACTTGACGATCGCCCCGGCCGGCACGTCTACGACAGCACACCGTCCCTTGGGCCCGGACTTGTCCTTCATGGCGGTGAACCCGAAAGTCACGTCGCCAACCCGACCGCCGCCCGTCGCGCGTCCCCCCGTCGCGTCGATGACAGTCGACTGGGTGCTCGTGAGTCCCTCCTGGACGGCATCGATCTCCGCAATCCCCGTCCCATCGAAGTGTTCGAGGAGCGTCCCAGCCGACCCGGAGTCGAGGTACGCCCCGTCACTGGTGATCACGAGGGCCTCGTACGACATCGACTGTGCGAGGACTCTCCGAAACGTCCCACTGGCGACACCGCCGCTTGGCAATACGTAGCCATCGAGGTTCCGGCATCCGCCAAGGTCCGACGAGGAAGCGCTGGTCAGCCGCTTGCTGCCAATCACCTGGCCAGTGGGTGAATCGATCGTGAAGAACGCCTCCACGCTCACGAGGAAGCCCAGCTGGAGACCGTTGACGAACGCAGGCGCCGTCTGAGGGCCAACGGTGGCGCTACCCGTCTCGATGAAGGTGCCCGGGTAGGGCCCGAACGCGTCCCCGGACGCGGACCATGAGATCGTGGACGATCCGCCTGGATCGCAGCTGGCAACGATGTCGACACTGCTCGACGGGATGGCATCGGGAAATGCCGACAAGAACTCGCCGGTCAGCGTCGGTGGAGGTGACGCAGCTACCACCACGCCCGGCAGCGATGCGACGAGGATGAACATAGCACCGAGGAAGCCGCTCGCTCGCTTCGAAGCCTGACTCATAGCCACATTCCCTTTCCCACAGCTCTTCGTTGCTGACCGGGTCGAGCCGTCGTCGAAGCCGACGGCTCGCCATCGTGCCGCTCCTCTTCGATGGAGCGCCGCGATCGTGGGGCAGCGTGTGCGCGCGCCGGGGCACGAGCAACAGAGGTTTCCCCGGTATTTCATCGCGCTGGCCGCGACGACTCCACGACCTCCGTTTCCGCCGCCGGGCTTGGAAGCACCGCGGCGATCAGGCTGCCCTGAACCCCTCGTCCTCGGCAGGTCCGGGCCGCCGATCCCCAGTCGAATCCGGGGCGAGCGCCGGGTGGACGAGCGCGACGGCGCCCGGGACCGCGACGACCGCCGCGAGCAGCGCGACGACCGGGCCGATCGCGAGACCGGCGGCGAGGAGTCCGCCCGCGAGCAGACCGCCGGCCGGGGGCGTCGAGCGCATGAGGGTCCGAAGCAGCGAGAAGACCCTCCCGCGCAGCGCCTCCGGGATCAGCCGCATCCGGACGGTCTGGGCCCAGATCGTGAGCGGCGACGCGAACAGGCCCACGACGACGAGCACGGCCACGGCACCGACGAACGGCGGCGCGGCGGCGAGGCCGATGATCGCGACGCCGGCCGCGAGCTGGGCAGCGGCGATCGAGCGCCCGAGCGTCCAGCGCCAGCGGACCGCACCGACGACCACCGCCCCGACGAGCGTCCCGGCGGTGAACGCGCTGACGAGCGCGCCGTAGCCGGCCGCGTCGAGCCCGAGCGTGTCACGGGCGAAGATCGGCAGGAGGACGGTCAGCATCCCCTCGCCGACGTTGAACGCCATGAACATGAGGGTGATCGCGAGGACCGCGGGCGTCCGGCGCACGAACCGCAGCGCCGGACCGAGGCCGACCGACTCGCGCCGGTCGCCGGCCACCGCAGACGACGGAACTCGCGCCGGCAACCGCACGCCGGCCAGGATGGCCACGAAGAAGAAGTATGTGAGCGCGTCGATGAACAGGTTGTTCGCCGCCCCGATGACCGCGATGAGCAGGCCGGCGGCCGTGGGACCGACGACGCCCCCGAGTCCGAAGGCGAGCGACTCGAGCGCGTTCGCCGTCGGCAGGTCGTCCTCGTCGACGATGTCCGGGATGACCGACGGGAAGCCGGCGAGGCTGACCATGTAGAGCAGGCCGTATACCGCGGCCACGACGTACAGCTGAAGCTGATCGAGCACACCGGCCCAGGCGGCGATCGGGACCGACAGGACGGCGAGGCCGCGGACGAGGTTGTCGGCCATGAGGAGGCGCCGCCGGTCGAACCGATCGAGGAGCACGCCAGCGGCGAGCCCGCCGGCGATGACCGGTGCGGTCAGGCACGCGGCGAGGATCCCGATCTCCGCCGCGCCACCGCCGAGCTCCGTCGTGAGCCAGACGAGCGACACGAACGTGAGGGCGTCGCCGAAGATCGACACGGTCGCGCCGAGCCACAGCCGGCCGAAGACCGCGTTCCGGAGCAGGCGCAGGTAGGCGGTCACGCGACGAGCGACCAGAGCCGGACGTAGCCGTAGCCGCGCCACGGACGCCACGTCTCCGCCAGGCGCCGGGCGGCCCCGTCATCGGCCGGCATGCCAAGCCGGCGGAGTGCGGCGCGCACGGCGGCGTCGCCGGGCAGCTCGGCGTCCGGGTCGCGCAGGACGCGGAGGGCGACGTAGCCCGCCGTCCACGGCCCGATGCCGGGAATCGCCCGCAGGACACGCACAGTATCGGCCGGGTCGCTGTGCTCGAGGCCGACGAGTCCATCGGCCACGGCCCGGGCGACCGCCCGGACGGTGTCGGACTTGCGGACCGGGATGCCGAACCCGGACAGGTCGGCCGCAGCCACGACCGCGGCGGGCGGGAACAGGCGCCGGATCGACGGATCGCCGACGTCGACCGGGTCGCCGAGCGCCTCCGCCAGCCGCCCGGCCGCGACGCGCGCGGACGCGAGCGACACGCCCTGGGCGAGGATCGCGAGGACGGTCGTCTCCCAGCCGTCGAACGCACCGGGGAGGCGGACGCCGGGGCGGGCGGCGACGAGCCCTCGGAGCGGCTCCGCGGCCGCGAGCGCCGCGTCGATCGTGGCCGGGTCGGCATCGAGGTCGAGCAGCCGCCGTGAGCGACGGACGAGGGCGGCAAGGTCGTCCGGCGGCGGGGCGGGCAGCGTCAGCCGCACGATCGCCTCATCGCGGAGCGGCTCGAGCACGACGAGCCGCGGACCGTACGGGCCTCGCACCGCACGGCGGTACCGTCCGCCGTCGACCGCCTCGACCCCCGGAATCGCGCGGGCCCCGACGAACGTGAGCAGATCATCGATCGCAAGCGGCCGTCGGTAGGCGAGCCGGAGGGACACGCTCGGTCCGGCACCTCGCGGACGACGACGATCGCGGATCTCCGTTGGGCTCCGCCCGAACGTCCCGCGCACGGCCTCGTTGTAGGCACGGAGCGAGCGGAAACCGGCCGCGAAGGCGACCTCGGTCGAGGTGAGGTCGGTCTGCTCCAGGAGCTGCTTCGCGAGTCCGGCGCGTCGGGTCCGGGCGACCTCGTGCGGCCCCACGCCGAGCTCGTCGACGAACGACCGATGCAGGTGCCGCGTCGAGACGGCCAGCCGATCCGCCAGCCCGCCGATCCCCTCGTCGTCGGCCACCCCGGCGCCGATCAGCCGCAAGGCTCGGCCCACGACGTCGCCGCGGACGTCCCAGTCGGGCGAGTCGGGCGAATCCTCGGGGCGGCAGCGCCGGCAGGCGCGGAAGCCGGCATGGGCCGCCGCGGCCGCCGAGCGATAGAACTGCACATGTTCGCGGCGCGGCATCGGCACCGGGCAGATCGGCCGGCAGAAGATCCCGGTCGACGTGACACCGACGAAGACGCGGCCATCCCAACGCGCGTCCCGGCTCTCGACGGCCCGGTAGAGTGCCTCGAACTGGTCCATCGCGCCGCAGCGTGCGCGAGTCGGCCGTGCCCCGTCCAGCGGTTTTCGGACATGACGGCACGTGACGCGACAGCCACCTCACGCGGTGCCGGAGGGCCGTGCGATGATCCGCCGGTGGCCGACCTGACCGGCATCGACCCTGCCCGGCTCACGGAACTCGACGACCGCGAGAACGCCCGCTTCGTCGCCGAGCGGCCGCGCTCGATGGCCAACACGGAACGCGCCCGCCGAACCATGCCGCGCGGCGTCCCGATGGCCTGGATGGACGATCTGTACGAGCACCCGCCGCTGTGGGTGTCGCACGGCAGCGGCGCGCACTTCACGGACGTCGACGGCCACGAGTACGTCGACCTGTACATCGCCGACATGAGCGCGTTCTGCGGCCACGGCCCGCGTCCCGTCGTGGACGCGGTCGCCGCCCGCGTGGCGGCCGGCAACCAGTTCCTCCTCGCGGGCGAAGACGCGATCGCCGTCGCGGAGCACCTCGCCGACCGCTACGCCATGCCGAAGTGGCAATTCACGCTGTCCGCGACCCAGGCGAACACCGAGGTGATCCGGCTGGCCCGGGTGGCGACCGGGCGCGAGGTGATCGTCGTTTTCGATGGCAAGTACCACGGCCATGGCGACGCGACGCTCGTGACGAGCGCGGATGGATCGGTAGTCCGCGAGTACGACGGGCTGCCGGCGTGGGTCGCCGATCAGGCCAGGATCGTCCCGTTCAACGACCCGGATTCCCTCGCCCGCGCGCTCGCGCCCGGCGACGTCGCGCTCGTGCTCACCGAGCCGGCGATGACGAACGCCGGGTTCATCCTGCCGGAGCCGGGTTTCCACGACGCGCTTCGCCGGCTGACGCGCGACGCAGGAACGCTCCTCGCGCTCGACGAAACCCACTCCCTCGTGTGTGCCTACGGCGGGCTATCGCGCGCGTTCGGCCTCGAGCCGGACGTCCTCGTCGTCGGCAAGTCGATCGCCGCCGGCGTGCCGCTCGGCGCGTACGGCATGACCGAGGCGGTCGCCGCCTTGATCCGGCGCCCGGACGAGTCGTACGTCGTGTCCGGTTCGGTGGCGGCGGAGGTCGCGACGGGCGGCACGCTGCTCGCCAACGCGCTCTCGATGGCGGCCGGGCGGGCGGCGCTCACGGAGGTCCTCACGCGCGAGGCATTCGATCGGACGGCCGAACTCGGGGCGCGCATGGCGGCGGGCCTGCGCGAGGCGATCGCCGCCGCGGGACTGCCGTGGAGCGTGGTCCAGTACGGCGCCCACGCGTGCTACTTCTTCGCCCCCTCGCCGCCCCGCACCGGGGCCGAGTCGCGCGACGCGGACGATCCGTCGCTGCGGGCCCTGATCCGCGTCCATCTCGCCAACCGCGGTGTCTGGGAGTCCGGCTGGTGGCTGGGCCCGACGGTGTCGGTCGCCCACACGGCGGACGACGTCGACCGCTACGTCGAGGCGTTCCGCGAGCTCCTGGCGGACCTCACGGCGCCGCCCGGGCGCTGAGGCTCAGCCTGTCGCCTCGCTGAGCCCACCGAGGCCGACACCCTCGAACGCCGCGTAGCCGTCGGAGCGGCGCACGTCGAGCACGGCCCGACCGGTCAGCCGGCGCTCGCCGATGACGAGCACCACGTTCTGGGCTCCGTCCGGCAGGCTGGGATCGAAGGTACGGCCGGCGAGCTCCCACTCGCGCTGGACGGGCTCGTCGCCGTTCCAGTGCTGGATCCAGACCACCTCCGCGGAGCTGATCTCGATCGGCCGTCCGCCGACCTCGAGGGCGGTGAGGCGGGCGTACTCGCGCGTCGGTCGATCCGGCATCACCGCCGATTCTACGGGTCGGCCGGCCGGACCGGTACGATCCGCGACGTGACCCGAACCCGCATCCCCGCCGAGGTCCTCGATGCCGCACATGCGCGGAGCCGGGCGCGCGCGGCGCGCGACTGGGCCGAGGCCGACCGCCTGCGGGCGCTGATCGAGGCCGCCGGGTGGAAGGTGGCGGACCGCGGCACGGACTTCCAACTTTCGCCCGCGCACCCGCCGGACGTCGAGGACGGCGGCCGAATCCGTTATGGCGCGAGTTCGAGTGTGCCGTCGCGACTCGACGAGGCGCCCGTCGGCGTCGCGTCGGTCGTGCTCGTGGCCACCGACTGGCCGGCCGATGTCGACCGAGCCCTGGACGGGCTCCGCGCCCACGCGCCCGACGGGACGCAGGTCGTCGTCGTGGCCAACGGGCCGTCCGACGAGCAGGCTGCCGCGCTCGACGCGGACGAGGCCGACGAACTGGAAGTGGTCTGGACGAGCGAGCGCCTGGGCCACGCGACGGCGCTCAACGCCGGGATCCGGCGGGCGTCGGCCGCGGTCGTCATGCTGCTCGACCCATCGGTCGAGGCGACCGGGGACCTCGTCACGCCGCTCGTGCGCGCCCTCGATGATCCGACGGTCGCCGTCGCCGGGCCGTGGGGTGTCCGATCCGCGGACCTTCGGCGGTTCGAGGAGGCGCCGCCCGGCGAGGTCGATGCGATCGAGGCGTACGCCCTCGCGTTCCGGCGAGCGGACTACGTCGCCCGCGGACCGCTCGACGAGCGCTTCCGCTTCTATCGCAACCTCGACCTGTGGTGGAGCCTCGTCCTGCGCGACGAGGGGGAGGGGAGCGTTCCGCGGAGAGCCGTGGCCGTGGCCGAGGTGCCGGCGATCCGGCACGAGCACCGCGGCTGGGAGAGCGTCCCGGCGGAGGAACGCGACCGGCTCTCGAAGCGCAACTTCTACCGGATCCTCGACCGGTTCGGCTCCCGGCGGGACCTGCTCGTGGACGCGCCGCCAGGCTAGCCTCGGTCGTCGGGGCGCTGCCGGAGCGTGGACCCGGCCGGCGTGTCGACGACATCCCAGCCAAGCGCCTCGATCTCCGCGCGGAGCGCATCGGCTCGCTCGAAGTCGCGGGCCGCCCGGGCCGCCGAGCGGGCTCCAAGGAGCTCGTCCACGCGTTCGGTCGGGCGCGACCCATCGTTCGGCCACGACGGGTCGGTCGTCCAGACCCGGTCGAGGTCGAGGCCCAGCACGGCGTCGGCGTCGAGCACGAGCCAGCGGCGCTCGTCCGCGTCGAACGGCGCCCGAAGCATCGCCCGGACGACGGCCAGCGCCACCGGCAGGTCGAGGTCGTCGTCGAGCGCGGCGACGAACCGGTCGTGGAGCTCGTGACCCAGCGGCGACAGGGGCGC
>DASTOB010000085.1:0-3789 GCA_035720425.1 Candidatus Limnocylindrales bacterium | reverse complement strand
ACGGGAGCGTTACCTCCTCGGCTGGGCGGATTCTCGCCTGGCGCTGCGGCGAACGGCGTTCCACGGCCTCCGCAAGCTGCTCACGTTCCTCGCCTACGCGGACCCCGGCGAGCACGTTCCGAACCCGTTGCTGGCGGCGATCGGCTACCGACCGGACGATCCGGGTCCGGCCGCGGCGCCATCGCCCGTTCGGCCGTGGGTCCCGCCCGCGTCGTCGGACCCGGCCGTCCCCGTCGAGCTCGAAGCGGATGTCGTGATCGTCGGCTCCGGCGCGGGTGGCGGCATCGTCGCGCTCGACGTGGCCCGGGCCGGCCGATCCGTCGTCGTGCTCGACGCCGGCCCGTTCGTCGACGAGGCGACCATGCCGCGCGACGAGCTGACCGCGTTCGATCGGCTCTATCTCAACCACGGCCTCGTCTCGACCTGGGACGGCGCGGTCACGATCCTCGCGGCGGGAGCCGTCGGCGGCGGGACGCTCGTCAACTGGATGACCTGCATCGACGCGCCGCCGGACGTGCGGGCCGAGTGGGCGCGCGAGCACGGCATCGCGGGATGGGACGCGCCGTCGGCCGAACAGGACGTCCTGGATCTCGAGCGTGAGCTCGGGGTGGCACCGACGCTCACGGTGGCCCCGAAGGACCAGGCCATCCTGCGCGGCGCAGCCGTCCTGGGCTGGGATGCAGAGCCCATCCGGCGCAACGCCGCGGGCTGCGACGACTGCGGGAGCTGCCCGTTCGGTTGTCGCCGTGGCACGAAGCAGTCCGGCATCCGCGTCCACCTCGCCGACGCGTTCCGCGCCGGGGCGCGGATTGTGGCCGGCGCGGCGATCGACCGCGTGCTCGTCGAGCGCGGTCGGGCGGTGGGCGTGGCGGGAACGCTGGCGAGCGCGGCACCGGACGGTGCGCCGCCGCGCCGCCTCATCGTTCGGGCGAACCAGGTCGTCGTGGCCGCCGGGACGCTTCGGACGCCGGCGGTCCTCGAGCGGTCCGGGATCGCCCATGCCGCGCTCGGTCGCAACCTTCGGCTCCACCCGGTGCCAGTCGTCGCCGCTCGCTTCGTCGAGCCGATCGACATGTGGCGCGGCCCGATGCAGGGAGCCCGCTGCGCCCAATTCCTCCGGCCGGAGCCCGGCCGGTCCACGTACATCATCGAGTCGGCGCCGGGCCACCCGGGCCTCCTCGCGCTCGCGTTTCCGTGGCGCGGAACGGACGCCCACGCGGCATACGTCGGGCGTGCTCGACACTGGTCGCCGCTCATCGCCGTGACCCGCGACGGGGGCGAGGGGCGCGTGTCGCAGACTCGGGCGGGCACCGTCCGGATCGACTACCGCCTCGATGCTCGTGGCATCGCCACGCTCCGGCACGCCCTCGGCTCGATGGCCCGGCTCGCCCGGGCCGCGGACGCCCGCGAGATCGTCGCCCTCGGCACCCGGCCGCGGGCGTTCGGCGGGGGTGGTGGCCGAACGGCGACGGGCGACCGCGCGTTCACCGTCTATCTCGATGCCCTGGCCTGGTTCGACTTCCGGCCGAACCGCGGGACCGTCTTCTCGGCCCACCAGATGGGAACCGCGCGGATGGGTGCCGATCCGCGGCAGCACGTCTGCGATCCGGACGGGCGTGTCCGGAACGCGGCGGGCGGAGGCGCGGCGGTCACGGGCCTCTACGTCGCCGACGCGTCGCTCTTCCCGACGGCGATCGGCGTGAATCCGATGATCACGGTCATGGCGCTTGCCCGGCGCGTGGCGCGGACCGTCGTGGCCGAGGGCGGCGACCGCTCCTCCTAGCCGCGCGCGACCGCGCCGACGGGCTCCGTCGCCGGGGTCGGTGCCGACGGGTCCGGGATGTCACGCCGGCGCGGCGCCGACATCCGCGATCGGGCGGTGATGATGAGCGCAACGGCGAACACGATCACGGCGCCCGCGACGCCGGTTCGCGGCGTGACCTCCTCGGACACGATGAGCGCGCCGAGGATGACGGCGACGATCGGGTTGACGTACGCGTACGTCGCGATGAGCGGCAGTGGCGCGACCCGCAGCAGCCAGCCGTACGCGGTGAACGCGACGAGACTGCCGATCACGGTCAGGTAGGCCAACGCGGCGAGCGACTCGGCGCTGATCGCGGGCACGTCGAACCTGGCCGGCTCGCCGGTCGCGACGGCCATCCCGCCGAGGATGATCCCGCCGGCGACCATCTGCATTCCCGTGGCGAGGAGCGGCCGGCGCGGCAGCTGGGCGCGGTGGGCCGCGAACAGTGACCCCGTCGCCCACAGGATGGGCGACAGCATGAGGGCGGCCACACCGGCCGGGTCGAACCGGTTCGCGCCGACCCCGGCGGGCACGACGAGGATGGCCACGCCGACGAGGCCGACGAGGATCCCGATGACGGCCGCCCGCGGCAGGTGTTCGCCGAGGAAGACCCGTCCGATCACCGCCACCCAGAGCGGCATGAGGGCGATGATGAGGGCGGCGATCCCGGATGGGACGGTCTGCTCGCCCCAGGCGACCATGCCCATCCCGCCGCCGAGCAGGAAGCCGGCGACGATGAACGTGTCGCGCCACTCGCGGCGGGACGGCGGCACGAACGAGCGCCGTTCCCGCAACAGCGTCACGGCGAAGAGAACGCTGCCCGCGATGAAGAAGCGGATCGACGCCATCGCAAACGGCGGGATCGTCTCGATCGCGATCCGGATGCCGAGGTACGTCGAACCCCAGACGACGTAGAGGATGAGCATCGCGACGACGATGAGCACCCGCCGGGTGGGGAGCTGGAGCGCTGTTGGCATAGCGGGCTGGTCCAAGATTGACGCAGTCTACCGGATGCGCTTGGCCGAGTCCAGTAGGCCAAGCGCCGGCGTTCCCATCAGGCGGCGATCGCGGCGGCCGACCCGGGACGGCACGACCGGCACGCCCGATAGCCCGCGCCGAGCCCGTCCGACAGGCTGCGGAACGGCTTCCGGTGAGCGGGCTGGATCCGGCGTGCGTGGTGGCACGACGGCAGGCAGACGATCCGCGTCGTGTCGGACCCGATGAACCGGATCCCACCGCGCGCGAGCGTCTCGAGCTCGTCGGGATCGAGTCCCTCGGCGGCGAGGATCACCCGCTTGTTGCCGGGCCCACCGAGTGAGTACTGGCCGATCAGCCCGTCGCTGCGGACGACGCGATGGCACGGCACGACGAGCGGAACCGGGTTGTGGGCAAGCGCGCTGCCCACGGCCCGAACCGCCTTCGGTCGCCCGATCTCGGCGGCGATCCAGGCATACGGGCGGACCTCGCCGCGCGGGATCTCGAGCGCCTTGAGCCAC
This sequence comes from Candidatus Limnocylindrales bacterium, assembly GCA_035720425.1. Lineage (GTDB taxonomy): Bacteria > Chloroflexota > Limnocylindria > Limnocylindrales > CSP1-4 > DASTOB01. The sequence continues at coordinate 489 of DASTOB010000085.1, read as the reverse complement.
ACCGCGCGCTCGAACTCCGTGTATCCGCGCAGGTCGAGGTCGATCCGGGCCCGCCGATCGCCGGCCAGCCGGCGACCGATCGCGGCCGCCAGGCGCGGCGGCAGGGACCGGGCCGGACGGATCGGCCGGCCAACCTGTCGGGTGAAACGAGCTTCGAACCCGGACGGCTCCTCGGCCGCCACGACGGCCGACACACCGCGGCCATTCCAGGCGACGAACAGCGCTCCGATCGGCGAGTCGATCGGGGCGTAGGCATCGGCCAGGCCGACGGTCAGCAGGGTCGCCGGGGCGAGGGAGGGCGGGGCCGGTACGGCGAGCGCCGCGAGGGCTGCCTCGACGTCGGCGAAGTCGGGTTCGGTCGGTCGGTTGCGGGTCATGCGGTCAACTCCTGGGGCTCGGCGCGACGGGCCGCCTCGTGGGCGGCGCGGAGGAGGGCGAGGCCGCGGTGGACCTGCGCCTTGAGGGTGCCCTCCGGTTTCTCGAGGGCCG
>DASTOB010000084.1:0-2223 GCA_035720425.1 Candidatus Limnocylindrales bacterium | reverse complement strand
CTCCACGAGGCGATCGCGGTCGCGATGGCCCACGGCTACGTGAAGGCGTCCGGGCGGCCGATGGCGGTGGGGCTGCACGACACGGTGGGCCTGCTCAACGGATCGATGGCGATCTTCAACGCATGGGTCGACCGGGCACCGATGCTCCTCGTCGTCGGCACGGGACCGATGGACGCGGCGCACCGCCGGCCGTGGCTCGACTGGATCCACACGGTCGGCGAGCAGGGCGAGCTCGTCCGCCACCTGACGGTCTGGAACGAGCAGCCTTCCTCGCTCGAGGCGCTGCTGTCGGGGACGACGCGGGCCTGGCGGGCGTCGCGGACGGGAGCCGGCGGGCCGGCGCTCATCGGGTTCGACATCTCGCTTCAGGAGGCGGCAGCCGACGCGCCCCCGGCCGATGGTGCTCTCGCGCTGCGGCTCGACGTGCCGCGGATCGGTCCGGACCCTGCCGCGATCGAGGAGCTGGCTGCGGCCCTGCGTGGCGCATCCCGACCCGTGTTCGTCACCGACCGGCCGCTGTCGGCGGCCGCCTCGGCCTCGCTCGTGGGCCTTGCCGAACGCCTAGGCGCCGGGCTCGTCGAGCTCGGCGGCGGGGCATCGTTCGCGGTCGGCCATCCGAACGACCTCACCGAGGCATCGGCCGACGCGATCCGTTCGGCCGATCACGTCACGTTCGTGGAAGTCCGCGACCCGGCCTTCGCCCTCGGGCCGGTCGACCTCGCAACGCGCCGGACGGATGGGCCGGACCGCCTCGCCCCGACCGCGTCGATCGGGCTCGGCAACCTGCGCGACCGATCGTGGATGGTGACCGACTCGGCCGGGCCGGAGCGGCTCGAGATCATCGCCGACGCCGAGCTCGCCCTGGCCGCGCTCGACGATACGCTCGCCGGCGCGCGGCGGGACCTCGATCCGGCGTTCGTTGCCCTTCGGGCCCGGCCGGATCCCGTCCCGCCGGACTCGCCGGTCGCCGCGCGCGGCATCCATCGGGCGCATCTCGGCCGGGCCCTCGCCGCGGCGCTCGACGGTCACGACTGGGTGCTCGCCCACGGCCAGCTCGGCGGGTGGGCGCGCCGGATCCTGCGCTTCCGCCCCGGCCAGTTCCTCGGCCGGTCCGGCGGCGAAGGGCTGGGCTACGGGCCCGGCGCCACGGTCGGCGCGGCGCTCGCACTGCGCGGGAGCGGCACGATCGTGGTCGGCCTCCAGGGCGACGGCGACCTGCTCTACGCGCCGCAGGCGCTGTGGACGGCGGCGGCCGAGGGGCTGCCGCTGCTCATGGTCATCGACAACAACCGGACGTACGGCAAGGACGAGCAGCACCAGCGGGTGCTCGCGAAGGAACGCGGCCGACCGGAGGCGAACGTCCTGCGCGGCATCGCGATCGACGGGCCGGCGGTCGATCTCACGGGGCTTGCCCGCTCGCTCGGCGTCGCCGCCGAAGGCCCGATCACCGACTTCGTCGACCTCGCGCCGGCCCTCGCCCGGGCTGTCGAGCGTGTCCGCGCCGGCGAGCCCGCCGTCGTCGAGGTCCGCACCCACCCGAGCGACCGGTAACGAGGCGGCATCCGGCACCGTAGACCGGCCGCCGGTTCCGCGGCATCTCGGTAGCCACCGGTCGATGCCCGTAGCCGTCGGTCGATGCCAGGAAGGGCTCATCGGGCCCCGCAGCATCCCGTAGCCGTCGGTCGATGCCAAGAAGGGCTCATCGGCCGCCAACAGCATCCCGTAGCCATCAATCGATGCCAAGAAGGGCTCATCGGGCGTCATCCGTGCTTGCACCACCCTGTTGACCGCTCACTCGAGCACCAGGAGGCATGTTTCGGCTCGCAGCGGCGTGAATCCGCCGTCCACGGCCCGATTCGAGGGCCTCAGGCAGCGGAAGTGCTTCCGAATACGCCTTCTCTGCATCGTCGACCCGGCGGAGTCGCCGGGTTCCCATCACCCGGAGCGACCTGGAACGACGCCGGGCACACGCTCGGCAGCCTGATCGCAGGCGACCCTGCCCATGGCCTCGTTGTGTACAATGGGACACAGTAATCCGCAGGGTTCGGGCATGTCGTCGGAAACTCGCGTCGCCAGCGTGTCGGACCTCGCCGATGGGCGGCGGGTCATGGTTCGGATCGACGAGCGGGACGTCTTCGTGTTCGAACGGGACGGCCGCTTCTACGCCTTCGAGAACGTCTGCCGCCACATGGGCGGCCCGGTCGGCGAAGGCATCCTGATCGG
>DASTOB010000083.1:0-5633 GCA_035720425.1 Candidatus Limnocylindrales bacterium | reverse complement strand
AGCCGGTGGAGCGGCTCGGTCAGGCTCCGGTTGGCATACGCCCGGACGACCTGCGCCGCGACGAGCGACGTGTAGGCGAGCCATCGGGCGTGCTCCTCCGAGCCGTCGTGGTTCAGCATGAGCCACAGGGCCGCCACGGCGGAAAACCCGCCGGCGACGGCGATCCGCCCGAGGAGCTCGCGGGTGAGGAGCGGCTTGCCGGCGGGCCGTGGCGGCCGGCGCATGAGTGTGGGCTCGCCCGGCTCGCGCTCGAAGGCGACCGAGGTCGAGATGTCGATGAACAGCTCGAGCCACAGGATCTGGAGCGGGAGGAGCGGCTGACCGAAGCCCGCGATCGTCGCGATGAGCAGAAACCCGAGCAACGCGACGTGGGTCGAGACGAGGAAGACGAGGCCCTTCTGGACGTTGTCGACAATCCGGCGGCCCTCGGCCAGCCCGAACATGAGCGTCGCGAACGAGTCATCACCGAGGACGAGGTCGCTCGCCTCCTTCGCGACCGCGGTGCCGGAACCCATCGCCACAGCGACGTCCGCCCCGTGGAGCGCGGGCGCGTCGTTCACGCCGTCGCCGGTCACGGCGACCATCCGACCTCCGGCGCGAGCGATGCGAACGAGCCGCCGCTTCTGATCCGGGGTGGAGCGGGCCACGATCCGGAGGTCGCCGAGGTGCCGGGCGAGCTCGGCGTCGTCCCAGCGCTCGACCTGGCTGCCGAGGACGATCCCGGTGTCCTCGAGGCCGGCGGCACGGGCGATGGCGCGGGCCGTGCTCGGGTGGTCGCCGGTGACGACGATGGTCTGGATACCGGCCGACCCGGCGGTGCCGAATGCCTCGGCGATGCCGGGCCGGAGCGGGTCCGCGAAGCCGACCAGCGCCTCCATCCGCCACTCGGCGCCTTCCTCACGGCGGGCAAGGCCGACGAGCCGCTCGCCCCGCTCGGCGCCGGCCTCGATCCGCTCGTGCCACGCGGCGCGTTCGGCCGCATCGTCCGGGTAGGCGAGGGCGGCGACCGCCTCGGGGGCGCCGAGCGCGAGCTCCTCGACCCGGCCGTCCCGTCGGGCGAGGGTTGAGGTGAACGGGCGGCCGTCGGCGACCGGCTCCGCCGCGACGAGATCGGCCGGATCGGGCGTCCCGTCCCCGCCGAGCTCCTCGACCGCCCGCGCGAGGGCGCGCGTGAAGGATCCCGCTCCCGCCCCGTCGGACCTCGCCCACGCGTCGTCCTCGGCGCGAAGGGCGCTCGTGAGCAGCTCGAGGCGCCGCGGGCGGTCGTCGACCGGGCCGTCGGCGTCGGTGACGGAGGCGACCTCGAGCCGGTTGTGGGTGAGCGTGCCGGTCTTGTCGGTCACGATGAGGTCGATCGCGCCGAGCACCTCCTCAGCGTTGAGGCGGCGGACGAGGACGCCGCGCTTGAGCAGGCGGTAGGCGCCGAGCCCGAGGATGACCGCGAGGAGGATCGGCGGCTCCTCCGGGATCGCGGCGATGGCGGCCGAAATTCCCGCCAGCAGGTTCGCTCCCGCGTCCTGCCCGCGGGCGAAGCCGAGCGAGGTGACGATGGCGATGAGCCCGATCGCGACGACGAGGAGGATCCGGACGAGACGGTCCAGCTCCTGCTGGAGGGGGCTCCGGCGGCGCTGCTTGTCGGACAGGCCGCCGGCGATCCGGCCAACCTCCGTCCCGGCACCGATCTCGACGACGATGCCCTCCCCGCGGCCACCGACGATGCTCGTCCCGGCGAACGCCATCGAGTGGCGGTCGGCAAGCGGGGCGTCCGGCGGGTCCGGATCGGTCCGGCCGGGCTCCGGGACCGATTCGCCGGTCAGCACCGCGCGGTCGACGCTCAGGCGGTCCGCCCGGGTCAGGCGGATGTCCGCCGGGACGATGTCGCCGACACGGAGGAGGACGATGTCGCCGGGCACGAGCGTCGACGCGGCGACGTCGCTCGTCTCGCCGGCGCGTCGGACGCGGGCGCGCGGCGCACTCGCGTCGCGCAGCGCCTCGAGGGCCCGCTCGCCGCGGTACTCGGTGACGACGTCGGCGCCGACGATCGGCAGGAGGCCGGCCAGGACGAGGAGCCCGTCGCGCACCTCGCCGAGCAGGACCGCGCCGATCCCCGCGGCGAAGAGCAGGAGCACGAACGGTTCCGTCGCCGCGTCGATGACCATCCGCGGGAGAGTGGCGCGGCGCTCCGGCTCGAGCGCGTTGGGGCCGTGGATCGCGGCCCGGTGCTCCGCCTCGGAGGGATCGAGACCGTGGCGGGGCTCCACGCCGAGCTGCTCCGCGACGACGGCGGAGGGAACGGTGTGGGGCGCCGAGGCGGGCAACGTTGTCGACGGCGCGCCGTCGGCGGAGGACGTGGGATCGTGCGGTTGCATGCGACGCAATCATCGCCGAGGGCGGCCGATGCCGGTGGGGCCGGGCGGCCCGGGGGCGCCGGGCCGGAGGTCAGCATCGAGCCGGAACTTCCGGGTGCGTTACGCGGGAACCTCCGGGGTCGTGATCCCGTCCTGTGGGTGCCATGAACCGACCTCTGCAACTCCTGCTCCTTGCCGCCACGCTCGCTCTCGCGGCGTGCGGTGGCGCGACCACCTCTCCGTCGCCCTCCGTGCCGTCGTCGCCGCAGCCGTCGCCCACGGCGCCGGACGGGTTCGGGCTGCGGCCCGCTCCGGCGGACCTCGGTTGCGATGCGGTGCGACCGCCGTACGAATCCGTCACGTTCCGAATCGACCCGTCGGCCGAGGACGCCGTCACGGCCGTCGCCGACACGGGCGCGGTCCTGCGCACGTACTGGTCCGCCGGCTTCCGCGGCGGGACGTCGGCCGATCAGGTCGTCCGCGATGCGGACGGCGAGGTGGTCGTGTCCGACGGCGACGTCCTCGACATCCCGGACGTCGAGTGGCCGCGGCTGGCGGGCTACTTCGTCTGCCCGTCGACCGACGCGCTCTACATCCTCGCCGAGGATCCGTCCTGACCTGAGCTTCGCCCGCGTTCGCGGACCGGGTCCCTCCCACCCCTCACCTACAATGGCCGGGTGACCGTCACCCAGACCGCCGCTCCCGCGCGCATCCATGCCGACCGCGCCGCCCGCACGCTCCACCTCGAGTGGCCGGACGGGCACGCCACGACGTACGACTTCACCGCTCTTCGCTGGCTCTGCCCGTGCGCCTACTGCCGCGGCGAAGCGGGCATGCCCGGCTGGCTCGACTCGAAGCCGACCCTCACCGACGACCAGACCCGGATGACGGGCATTCAGCTCGTCGGGAGCTACGCCGTCTGCCCCACCTGGGGGGACGGGCACCACACCGGCTACTACACGTTCGCGATCCTCCGCGACCGCTGCCCGTGCGCCGAGTGCACCGGCCGCCGCGCCGCCGCCGGGCCTGAGCCCGCGTCCGGGCATCTCACCCATGACGCGCACGCGCACGAATCCAACGCGCCTGCGTCCGCGACGCACCCCTCGAAGGAGACCGCATGATCGTCGCCACCACGCCGTACGTCGCCGGCCATCGGGTCGTCGAGACGAAGGGCCAGACGTTCGGCCTCGTCGTGCGCAGCCGCGGATTCACCGGCAACCTCACGGCCGGGCTCCGCTCGCTCGTCGGCGGCGAGATCAAGGAGTACACGGAGCTGCTCGAGGACACCCGGCGCCAGGCGATCGACCGGCTCGTCCGGAACGCGACCCTGATGGGCGCGAATGCCGTCATCTCGATGCGCTTCGACAGCTCCGAGCTGGCCGGCACGATGAGCGAGATCGTGGCCTACGGCACGGCGGTCATCGTCGTCCCGGACGACGACACACCGCAGCCGGCCGAATAGACCGGGTTGCGGGACAACGACCGATGAGCGGCGCGTTCGGCTTCGTGAGGACGGCGGTCTTCGCCGTCGGCGTCCTCATGGTCATCTCCGGATTCGGCCTCATGGCGGCCGATCCCGTCCAGGCCGGCAGCGGCCTGTGGCTCGTCGCGATGGGCGGCGCCGCGATGGTCATCCCGGTGCTCGAGCGGCGCCGCTACCGATCCGAATCGGCCGAGGCCGCCAACGAGCCGATCGGGCCCGGTGGCGGCGAGACGCCGGGCGAGGTCGAGGCCCGGTTTCGGCCGACCGACGAAGTCTTCATCGACCCCACGTCCGGGAACCGGATGCGCGTCCTCGTCGACCCTCGGACGGGTGAGCGCCGCTACGTCGCCGAGGCGTAGGATGCCCGCCTTGCCATGACCGCCGTCCGCCAGCCCGTCGCCTCGCGCTCCGCCGCGTCCCGCCCGCGCGGCCGCGGGCGAGCGCCCGCCCCGGTTCCGTACCTCAATCGCGAGCTGTCGTGGCTGGAGTTCAACGCGCGCGTCCTCAACGAGGCGAGCGACGAGCGGAATCCGCTCCTCGAGCGGGTCAAGTTCCTGACCATCTTCGCGTCGAACCTCGACGAGTTCTTCCAGGTCCGCATCGCCGGGCTCCGGCAGCAGGTCCAGGCCGGATCGGTCGCCGTCTCGCCGGACGGCCGGACGGCCGCCCAGCAGCTCGAGGCCGCCCGCGCGCGCGTGCTCGAACTGGTCGACGCCCATTCGGCCGCCTACCTCGACGTTCGGTCGGCCCTCGCCGGAGAGGGCATCGAGCTCGTCGACTACGCCGCCGTCCCGGAGCACCACGCGGCGCTCCGGCAGCGCTTCATCGACGAGATCTTCCCGGTGCTCACGCCGCTCGCCGTGGACCCGGGTCACCCGTTCCCGTACATCTCGACGCTCAGCCTGTCGATCGCGGTCGGCCTCCGCGACCCCGACGACGGGGAGCGGCGCTTCGCCCGGGTGAAGGTGCCGCCGGTGCTGCCCCGCCTCCTCGAGCTGGAGCGCGACGGCCCGCGCCATCGCTTCGTGCTCATCGACCAGGTCATCGAGGCCAATCTCGACCTGCTCTTCTCCGGCATGGAGATCCTCGAGCACCATCTCTTCCGGGTCACCCGCAACGCGGACATCGCGATCGAGGAGGACGAGGCGGACGACCTGCTCATGGCGATCGAGGAGGAGCTCCGGCGACGTCGCTTCGGCGAGGCCGTCCGGCTCGAGGTGGAGCGCTCGATGCCCGCCGCGACGCGCCAGATCCTCCTTCGCGGGATCGGCCTCGTCGAGGAGGACTGCTACGAGATCCGCGGCATGCTGGACCTGACCGGCCTCGGCCAGCTGCTCGACATCGACCGACCCGACCTGCGCGTGCCGACCTGGACGCCGGTCACCCCGAGCCGCCTCATGCCGCCGGACGAGGACGAGCCGGCCGACGTGTTCGCGGCCGTTCGGACGGGCGACATCCTCGTCCACCACCCGTACGAGAGCTTCGCCAATTCGGTCGAGCGGTTCATCGCCCAGGCGGCGGAGGACCCCGAGGTCCTCACGATCAAGATGACCCTCTACCGGACGTCCGGCGACTCCCCGATCGTCCAGTCGCTCATCCGCGCGGCGGAGCGCGGCAAGCAGGTCGTCGTCCTCGTCGAGATCAAGGCCCGCTTCGACGAGGAGGCGAACATCGTCTGGGCGCGCAAGCTGGAGCGCGCCGGCGCCCACGTCGTGTACGGACTGGTCGGCCTCAAGACGCACTCGAAGACCGCCCTCGTCGTCCGGCGGGAGGGATCCGGCCTGCGCCGCTACGTCCACATC
>DASTOB010000082.1:0-3665 GCA_035720425.1 Candidatus Limnocylindrales bacterium | reverse complement strand
GCGCCGCCGCCCCGCCTCCACACGCCCGTGACGATGGGGTCGTCAAATTTGGGCTTGGCGCCCTGACAGGCGACCGATCCGGCCCGAGCGCACTGCGCCTATCGGCATCCCACCACGCAGGTGACGATGCGGTCGTCACCGGTCCCGATAGGCGTCCATCCCGTGCCGCCGACGCTCGCCTGTCGGCCGATTACCCCTAACCGTGACGACCCGGCCGTCACGGCGGGCCTCAGGTCGTCACGGATGGTCAGGGTCGGCCAGGGACGAGCCGAGCCGCATCCGCCGCTGACCGCACTCGCGATCCGCGCCGCACCCTGTCCGGCGCCGCCCGTGGCGCGTGCCCGCCCTCCACGCCGCACCCTGTCCCGGCGGCACCCTGTCCCGGCCGATGCTGCTGCCAGCATCAAATCCGGGGTAGCGGGCCCGACAGGACGGTCCATCGGGTCCGGACGTGCGCGCCTATCGGCTTCCGAAACCGCTCCTGCTGGTGGGAGCAGCACGACGGCCGATAGGAAGGCCACCGCCGTCCCTGGGACCCGTCCTATCGGACCGATACCGCCCAATTTGATGCTGGGGGCATCAGCCCCCGCGGAGAGGGCCACCGGACGAGGCGCCACCCGGGGAGCGCACCCGCTCTGCCCACGCCCCCCTCGGCAACGCACCCTCGCCCCACACCCCGCATCGGGCCCTCGCCGCCCGATTCGCACCTGTTAGCATCGGCGCCATGCGACTCGCGTCCCGCATGGGCTCGATCGGCACCGAGACCGCCTTCGAGGCGACCGCCCGCGCCCGCGCGCTCGAGGCGCAGGGTCGAAGCATCGTCTACCTCCAGATCGGCGAGCCGGACTTCGACACCCCGACCAACGTCCGCGAGGCGGCCAAGCGGGCGCTCGACGCGGGCGCCACCCACTACGCCCCGTTCGCCGGGATCCCGGAGCTCCGCGCGGCCATCGCCGAGGACGCTGCCGCCCGCAAGGGCTTCCCCGTCGACCCGTCGCAGGTGTTCGTCACGGTCGGTGGCAAGGGCGTCATGGTCTACGCGATCCTCGGCCTCATCGACCCGGGCGACGAGGTGATCGTGCCGGACCCGGGCTACCCGATCTACGAGTCGCTCACCCGGTTCATCGGCGCGACCCCGGTCCCGATCCCGATCCGCCAGGCCCACGAGTTCCGGCTCGATGTCGACGAGCTCGCCGGCCTCATCACACCGCGCACCCGGATGATCGTCATCAATTCGCCGGCCAACCCCACCGGCGGCGTCCTCACCCGCGAGGACAACGAGCGGATCGCGGACCTCGCCATCCGGCACGACCTCATCGTCCTCGCCGACGAGATCTACGGTCGGATCCTGTACGACGGCGCGGAGCACGTCTCGATCGCCGGCCTGCCCGGCATGGCGGAGCGCACGATCGTCCTCGACGGCTTCTCCAAGACCTTCGCGATGACCGGTTGGCGGCTGGGCTATGCGATCGTGCCGCCGCCGCTCGTCCAACCATTCGGGACGCTCATCATCAACACGATCTCGTGCGCTCCCACGTTCGCCCAGGTCGGCGCGGTCGAGGCGCTGCGCGGGCCGCAGGACGCGGTCGACGCGATGGTCGTCGAGTTTCGGGCCCGGCGCGACCTCGTGGTCGACGGCCTCAACGCCATCCCGGGCATCCGTTGTCTTCGGCCGCAGGGTGCGTTCTACGTCTTCCCGGACATCTCGGCGACGGGGCTGTCCGGCGCCGAGCTGGCCGACCGGCTGCTCCACGAGGCCGGCGTGTGCGTCCTGGCGGGCACCGCCTTCGGCGGCCTCGGGACCGACCACATCCGGATCAGCTACGCGAATTCACGCGAGAACCTGACCGAGGCGCTCGGTCGGATCCGGACCGTCGTCGAGCCGCTCGTCGCGGCGCGCGTCTGACGGGCCGGGCTTCCGACCGACCGGCCGACCGATGACCGACCGATGACCGACCGACCCCGGGTGTTCGTCGCGCGGATCATCCCCGACGACGGCCTGCGCCTCCTGGCCGACGCGACCGAGGCCGACGTCTGGGACGGCGACCTCCCGCCGCCGCGCGACGAGCTGCTCCGTCGGGTCGCCGGCTGCGACGGCGTCCTCACCCTCCTGACCGACCGGGTCGACGACGAGTTCCTCGATGCCGCCGGACCGGGCCTGCGCGTCGTGAGCAACTACGCCGTCGGCTTCGACAATGTCGACGTGCCGGCCTGCACCCGGCGCGGCATCCCCGTCGGCAACACGCCGGGCGTCCTGACCGACACGACCGCCGACCTCGCGTTCGCCCTGCTCATGGCGGCCGCCCGACGACTCCCGGAGGGCGACCGATACGTCCGCGACGGGCGCTGGAAGACGTGGGGTCCGATGCTGCTCATGGGGCCGGACGTCCACGGGTCGACGATCGGGATCGTCGGCTTCGGGCGGATCGGCCAGGCCGTCGCGCGCCGCGCGCAGGGATTCGGGATGACCGTCCTCTACCACGACGTGAACCGGCTTCCGGACGAGGTGACCGGCCCACTCGGGGCGTCCTACGCCCCGCTCGAGGACCTGCTCGCGCGGAGCGACTTCGTGTCGCTCCACGTCAATCTCACGGCGGACACGCGGCACCTCATCAACGACCGGACGCTTGCGCTCATGAAGCCGACCGCGGTGCTCGTCAACACGTCGCGCGGCCCGGTCGTCGACCAGCGCGCGCTCGCTGACGCGCTCCGCGGCGGCCGGATCTGGGCCGCCGGCCTCGACGTGACCGACCCCGAGCCGATCCCGATGGACGACCCGCTCGTCGGCCTCGACAACTGTCTGATCGTGCCCCACATCGCGTCGGCCTCTCGGGCGACCCGCGGCAAGATGGCCGAGATGGCCGCCGCGAACGTCCTCGCCGGCCTGCGCGGCGAGCGGCTGCCGACTCCCGTCAACCCGGAGATCTACGAGCGCGCCTGAGTCCCGGGCATCGGCGCGTCGCGGCGGGCGACGGGACGTGAGCGCGGCCGGCCCCGACCTACCACTCGCGCCGGTAGAGAGCCCGCACGCCGAGCCGGATCCGATCGAGGACGAGCTGCTCGCGCAGCGCGGCATGCGCGGCGACGATCGTCTCGCCGCGGCCCTCGCTCGTCCAGTCCGCGGGGCCCAGCCGGTAGGTCAGCCGCAGGACGACGTCGTCGTTCGCACCGACCTCGAGCGCGCTCAGCTCGACCCCCGGTCCGAGCATCCGTTCGCAGTCCTCGGCAACGCGCTCCAGGTAGCGTTCGTCCGCGTCGGTCAGCGTGTCCGGTTGCATACGCGCCGAGCCTAGAGGGTCGCCAACCGGATCTCAAGGGGTTCTGCGGACATCTGGCCGGCCGACCGTTGGCGTCACCGTGCGCGGTTGCCGGTCGACTCGCCTCGGCCGGGCCGTCGGGTACGCTTGCGGCTCGGGCCCGTAGCTCAGTGGTAGAGCAGGGGACTTTTAATCCTCCGGTCGTGGGTTCGAATCCCACCGGGCCCTCCACCAGGGAGGCGGCAACGGCATGCGGTTCCGCGCGACGATCATCCAGGAGGGCAAGACGGCAACCGGGTTCCGTGTGCCGGACGAGGTCGTGGCGGCGCTCGGGTCCGGCAGGCGCCCGGCCGTGACGGTAACGATCAACGGCTACACGTACCGGAACACCGTGGCCGTGTTCGGCGG
>DASTOB010000081.1:0-15082 GCA_035720425.1 Candidatus Limnocylindrales bacterium | reverse complement strand
ACCTTGTTGACGATCGCCCCGGCGACCGGCACGCCCGCGCTCTCGAACAGCGAGGCGTTGAGCACGATCTCGTCGATCGGCCGCCCGACGCCGCCCTCGCTGACGATGACCGCCGGCGCGTCGAGGAGGGCCGCCACCCGGGCGTTCGACAGGCCGATCACCGCGCCAACGCCCGCGTGCCCGGTCCCCTCGACGAGCAGGACATCGTGCTCGGCAAAGGTCCGGTGCGCATCGACGATCCGCGCGCCGAGGTCCTCGACCACCTCCCCCGCGATGTACGCCTTGGTGAACCCGCGCGGGATGTGGACCGGACTCATCGCCGCATAGGGCTCGGTCAGCCCGAACACCTCGTGCATGAGGACGGCGTCCTCGTCGGCCGGCTGGCCATGGTCGATGACGGTCCGCTGTCCGACCGGCTTCATGAATCCCGTCCTGAGGCCGCGGGCGAGGAACCCGTCGAGCAACCCGAGCGCGGCCGTGGTCTTGCCGCGGTTCTGGCCCGTCGCCGCGAGGTAGAGTTGTCTCACGGGAGCTGGCACCCTCCCCGGATTACCAGCCTTCGCCCTCCGTGCGCCCAGGCGACGCACCGCTAGCCATGGGCGCGAGGACTGGTCTTGCGTTCGACGAGCTGGAGCGCCTCCCGCAGGCGCGTGATCGTCTCCGCGTCGACCGCGTCGGGCTCGAGGTACGGACCCAGGCGCTCCATGATGTCGGCCACGAGCCCGAGGAACACGGACGCGTCGGCGACGAAGAACTGGGGCTCGTTGTTGTAGCGAACGAGGGTCAGCCGGCCCTGGAGCACGCGGCGCTCCTCGACGTGTGCGATCTGGGTCGCGAAGTTGTGGCCCTGGATGCCGTCCGGGTTGTTGAGGAAGTTGAGCGCGTTGTCGATCGCCAGGCCGAAGCGCGCCCGCCACGCCACGAGCCGCTCGTGGACCTCGGACGGGATACGCACCTCGGCGACCTCGTCGAACACCTCGGGAGCGATCGTCAACAGCCCGACGAGGGTCGTGCCGGCGCGCGGGCCGAGCATGACCTGGAGGCTCCGCTCGAGCGTGAACACCTCGGAGTCGAAGCGCGGGCTCGTGATGACGTCGGTCAGGAGGTCCTCGACGTTGTCGAGCACCCCCGGTTCTGCCACCGAGTTGGCGAGGTGGAGGATCTCCTCCTTGAACAGGAACTTCTCTTCGTGATCGAGCATGGCGGCGATGGTACACCGTGGTTCCGCGCGGTCCGGCCGAGCGGTCCGGCCGCGCAGTCCGGCCGCGCGGTCCGGTCAGTCCGGCGTGCCGGCCAGGACGGCGGCGGCCAACTCGCGGACCGCCTCCGCGTCCGGTGCCGCGAGCGCGCGGCGCGCCAGCTCGTCGAGCTGTGGCCGTGTCGCCCGGGCAAGGGCCACGCGGATCCCGTCGAGCGACCCCGCGTCGGCCGACAGCTCGTCGACGCCAAGTCCCACGAGCACGAGGGCGCCGAGCGGATCGCCGGCCAGCTCGCCGCACACGGCAACCGGGATGCCGGCCGCGTCGGCCCCGGCGACCACCCCGGCGATGGCTCGCAGGACCGCCGGATGGAGCGCGTCCTGGAGGCCGGCGAGGGCCGCGTTGCCCCGGTCGGCGGCGAGGACGTACTGGGTCAGGTCGTTCGTGCCGATGCTGAAGAAGTCGATCAACCTGGCCAGCTCGGGGGCGAGGAACGCGGCCGACGGCACCTCGACCATGATCCCGGTCACCATGCGTTCGGCCACGGGCAGGCCCTTGCCGACGAGCGTCTCGCGGGCCTGGTCGCGGAGCGACAGGAGCAACTCGACGTCGGCGGCGGTGGCGACCATCGGCGCCATGACGTGGGGCACGACGCCGGCGGCTGCCCCGGCCCGCCAGATCGCCCGAAGCTGGGTGAGCAGCAGGTCCGGGTTCGCGTAGGCGAGCCGGATCGCCCGAACGCCGAGGAACGGGTTCTGTTCGGCGGCCAGGCGGAGGTACGGGATGGCCTTGTCGCCGCCGATGTCGGCGAGGCGGATGACGACCGGCCGCTCCGGCCCGAATGCCTCGAGCACCCGGCGGTAGGCCTCGACCTGTTCGTTCTCGGTCGGTGGGGTCTGGCGGCTCATGAACAGGAACTCGGTTCGGAACAGGCCGACGCCCTCCGCCCCGGCGGCGAGCGCGCGACCCGAATCGGCCGGCGTGCCGATGTTCGCGACGACCATGACCCGCTCGCCGTCGGCGGTCGCCGGCGGGCGGTCGCGCAGCCGCGCCGCGTCCGCCCGGCGGATCGCGAGGTCTGCCTCGCGACGCCGGAAGTCGGCCTCGAGTCGGTGAGACGGCCGCACGACCACCTCGCCGCTCTCGCCGTCCATGGCGATCGCGACGGGCGCTCCGCCGGACGGCGTCGACCCGTCGACCGCGTCGAGCAGGCCGTCGATGCCGACGATGGCCGGGATGCCGAGGCTCCGGGCGAGGATCACCGCGTGCGCCGTCCGCGACCCACCGGACAGGGCGATCCCGAGCAGGAACCCGGGCGGGATCTCCGCCGTGACCGACGGCGGCAGGTCCTCGGCGACGGCGACCGACGGGACGACCGGCAGGTGGAGCACCTCGCCGCGGAGCACGCGGCCGATCCGGGCGCCGACGTCGCGGACGTCGGCCGCGCGGGCCGACAGGATCTCGTCGTCGAGCGCGGCGAGCATGTCCGCAACCGTCGTCGCGGCCTGTCGCACCGCCTCGACCGGATCGCCCGACTCCGACGCGCGGCGGATCGCATCGTCGAGGAGCATCGGGTCCGTCGCCATGAGGCCCTGGGCATCGAAGATGGCCGCCTCGGCGTCCCGACCCAGGCCCCGCAGCCGGTCGCCGAGCCCCTCGAGCTGTCGGGCCGTTTCCGTCGCCGCCGCGCGGATCGCCGCCTCCGGCGAAGCGGCTGCGACCGGACCGCCGGCGGCGACGCCGCCCGTCGCAGACGCGTCGAAGCGCCAGACGGGGCCGATGGCGATGCCCGGCGAACCGGCCACGCCGCTCAGCCGGACGGAGCTCGTCATCCGTCCACGTCCTCGCCGATCCCGGCAGCCACGAGATCCCGGATCGTGTCGAGAGCGGCCGCCTCGTCGGCCCCATCGGTCGTCACGCGGATTCGGTGACCCCGGGCGGCCCCGCTGCTCATGACCCCGAGGATGCTCTTCGCGTCGACGGCCGGCGACCCGGTCGTGACGTTCTCGAGGCGGATCGACGAGGCGAAGCCGGAGGCCGTCTTGACGAACAGCGCCGCGGGCCTGGCGTGCAGGCCGGACGGGTTGCGGATCTCCATCTCGTCGGTGCGCATCGATCCCTCCATGGTGCCCGGTTCGCCGCCGACAGGATCGGCGGACGGTTGCGTGAACCTGCGCGATTTCGCTTGACAACGCGCGTTTGAATCCCTAATCTGCGCGTCATCGAGCGGTTATGCGCAATCTAGCACCGCTCGGGGGCGCCGACAAGACCCATTCTGCAACCCAGGAGCGACCGCCCGGATGCTCACCGCGGAACGCCGCCGGCACATCCTCGAAATCCTCGCCACCGACGAGCGGGCGGAGGTCGCCGACCTTGCCGGCCGCTTCGACGTCTCGGAGTCGACGATCCGGCGCGACCTCGAGTCGCTCGCTCGGAGTGGCGCGATCGAGCGGACGCGGGGCGGCGCGGTACCCGCCCTGCGGCTCGAGCCGTCGTACGCGCAGAAGCGCCGCTCGCACGAGGTCGAGAAGCTCGCCATCGCGCGGGCCGCCGCACGACTCGTCGAGCCGGGGGCATCGGTCCTGCTCGACGCCGGAACGACCACCCTGTCGGTCGCCCGGGCGCTGCGCGGCGTGCGCGACCTGACCGTCGCGACGACGTCGCTGCCGATCGCGCTCGAGCTGGCAGATCGGGCCCGGGTCATCGTCGTCGGTGGCACGCTGCGCGACCGCACGGTCGCCCTGGTCGGGCCGTTGGCGGAGCGCGCCATCGACCAGCTTCACGTCGACGTCGCGTTCGTCGGCACGAACGGGGTGGCGGTCGGCGCCGGGTTCACGACACCGACCTGGGAGGAGGCTTCGGTCAAGGCGCGCATGATCGGCGCGGCCACGACGGCCGTCGTCGTCGCCGACGGGTCGAAGGTCGGGGAGATCACGTTCGCGCGCATCTGTGACCTCGACGACGTCGACCTGCTCATCACGGACGCGTCGGCCCCACCGGCGGAGCTGGCCGCCCTGCGAACGGCCGGTCTGCGGATCGAGGTCACCCCGCGGACCGTCACAGCCGACGGGTCGGCGGATGCGACCGACGGCGGCGAGGTCGCCTGACGTGCGCGCCGTCCTGACCGTCACGCTCAACCCCGCCTTCGATCGGACGGTCTGGCTCGATCGACTGACGGCCGGCGAGACGAACCGGGCGGTGACGAGCTCACTGCGCGTCGGCGGCAAGGGCATCAATGTCGCCCGCGCCGTCGCGGCACGTGGCCTGCCGGCGATCGCGGTCGGCATCGCCGGCGAGGACCAGGCGGCGCCAATCGAACGTGCGCTGCGCGCGGACGGCGTCGTCGCCCGCTTCACCCGCGTCGCCGGTGAGACGCGCACGAACCTCAAGCTCATCGAGCGCTCGACGGGCCGGATGACCGAGGTGAACGAGCCCGGCCCGACCGTCGGCGCGGCCGATCTCGCCGAGGTCGAGGCGGCGATCATCGAGGCGATCGGCTCCGCTGACGTCGGTGCCGTCGTCATGGCGGGCAGCCTGCCGCAGGGCGCCGACGCGGCGATCTATGCGCGCTGGGTGACCCGGATCGCAGGCCTCGACGGGGCGCCGCCGGCCCTCGTCGACGCGAGCGACGCGGCGCTTGCGGCGGCGGTCGCCGCGGGGCCGTTCCTCGTCAAGCCGAACCGGGTCGAAGCGGAGACGCTCCTCGGGCGGGCCATCCCGGACCGGGCGGCGGCCGCCGAGGCGGCGCGGGACATCGTCCGGCGCGGTCCACGCGCGGTCCTCATGTCGCTCGGCGCGGACGGGGCGGTCGCGGCCCTCGACGACGAGGTGACCGCGATCGACCCGGAGCCGATCCGGACCGGCGACGGCCGCTTCACCAGCACGGTCGGGGCGGGCGACGCGATGGTGGCCCGGATCGCGAGCGGTCTCGTCGAATCGGACACACCGGCCGGCGCGCTGGGCGCGGTCGAATTCTTCGAGCTGTGCCGGCTCGCCGTCGGTGCAGCGTCAGAGCAAATTCGTGGAGGAGCGTGATGGCAGATTCGGCAACCGTCCTTGAACTCATCGACCTCGACGCAATCGACCTCGCGGTCGAGCCCGCCGACCGGGATGGGGCGATCCTCGCCCTGGCCCGCCGCCTGCAGGCCACGGGCCGCGTGATCGACGCCGAGGCCGTCACCGCGGCGGCCCTCGAACGGGAGGCGATCGGCAGCACGAACGTGGGCTTCGGCGTTGCGATCCCGCACGCCAAGAGCGAACACGTCGCGCGGGCCGGGTTCGCGTTCGGCCGCCGAGGGGGCGGTATCCGTTGGGCGGGCGAGGCCGTCGCGGACGCCGCTGGCGAGTCGACCGGCGACCACGATGTCGACCTCGTCTTCCTGATCGCCAGCCCGGCCCAGGCGAGCGATGACCACCTTCGCATCCTCGCGACGCTCGCGCGTGCGCTCATGCACGAGGAGTTTCGCGACGCGCTGCGGGGCACCGGCACGGCAGAGGAGACGCTCTCGCTCCTGGCCGATCGGCTGTCCGCCTGAACATCACCACCCCACCAGTCCGAGAGCAGCAGAGGAGGAACAGGAACCATGGCGGAACGGAGGATCGTGGCGGTCACGTCATGCCCGACCGGGATCGCGCACACGTACATGGCCGCGGAGGCCCTCTCGAAGGCCGGCGCCGCCGCCGGTGCCGAGGTCAAGGTCGAGACGCGCGGCAGCATCGGGGCCGAGAACGAGCTGACCGCGGCCGACATCGCGGCAGCCGACGCAGTCATCGTTGCGGCCGACACGGCGGTGCCGGAGGAGCGCTTCGCCGGCAAGCCGATCGTCCACGCGAGCACCGGCGACGCGATCAAGGATTCAGCGTCCCTCGTCGCCCGTGCGCTGGCCGGGGCCGATGCCGCGGCGGCGTCTGGCGCACCGGCCGCGGCCGCCGCCCCCTCGGGCAACACTGCCGGCGGCGGGTACCTCGACCAGGTCGCGGCGGCCAAGGCCGCCCAGAAGTCGCGCCAGAAGGGTGCCTACCGGCACCTCCTGACCGGCGTCTCGTTCATGATCCCCTTCGTCGTCGCCGGCGGGATCCTCATCGCCCTGTCGTTCGCCTTCGGCATCACGGCGTTCGAGGAGGAGGGAACGCTCGCCGCGGCCCTGTTCGAGATCGGCGCCCGATCGGCATTCGCGCTGATCGTCCCGGTCCTGTCCGGCTACATCGCCTTCTCGATCGCCGACCGGCCCGGCCTGGCGCCCGGCATGATCGGCGGCGTCATCGCCGGGACGATCGGCGCCGGCTTCCTCGGCGGGATCATCGCCGGCTTCCTGGCGGGCTACGTCGCCCTCTGGCTCGTGCGCTCGATCAAGCTCCCGAAGGCAGCCCAGGGCCTCATGCCGGTGCTCGTCGTGCCGCTCATCTCGACGGCCGTCGTGGGCCTCGCGATGATCTACGTCATCGGCGAGCCGGTCCAGTTCATCAACGCTCGGTTGACCGAGTTCCTCCAGGGCCTGTCCGGCGGGAGCGCGCTCATCCTCGGCGTCATCCTCGGCGTCATGATGGCGTTCGACATGGGCGGCCCGGTCAACAAGGCCGCCTACACGTTCTCGGTGGGGCTGCTCGGATCGGGCGTCAACGAGCCGATGGCGGCGGTCATGGCCGCCGGCATGACCCCGCCGCTCGGGCTCGCCCTCGCGACGACCCTCTGGCCCCGCCGGTTCACCGAGGAGGAGCACGAGGCCGGACGCGCGGCGTGGGTGCTCGGCGCCTCCTTCATCACGGAGGGCGCGATCCCGTTCGCGGCGGCCGATCCGCTGCGGGTCATGCCGAGCATCATCGCCGGCTCCGCGGTCGCGGGCGCGATCAGCATGACGGCCGGGGTGGAGCTCAATGCGCCGCACGGCGGCGTGTTCGTCCTCGCCATCCCGAACGTGCTGACGAGCCTGCCGATCTACCTCGTCGCGATTGCCGCCGGGACGATCGTGACGGCCGTGACGGTCGCGACGCTCAAGCGGCGCGTGTCGATCGGCGAGGAGGCGGCCGTCGCCGGCGCCGCGGCCTGATTCCCCGGATCGGGCGTCCGACATTTCGAGGCCCCGGCTGCCGCGTGGCGGCCGGGGCCTCGGTGCTCCTCCGAGTCGGGTGCCCTACGGGTAGAGGCCGCGCATCGCGGTCGCGTCGGCGACGCGCTGGACCGCGAGCAGGTACGCCGCCGTCCGGTTGTCGCAGCCCTCGCGCGTGGCCATGTCGACGACCTCGTTGAACGAGCGAACCATGATCTCCTTGAGCTTGGCGTTGACGATCGCCTCGCTCCAGTGGTCGCGGTTGAGGTCCTGGACCCACTCGAAGTAGCTGACGGTGACGCCGCCCGCGTTGCACAGGATGTCCGGGATCATGAACACGCCGCGGCGGCGGAGCTCGATGTCCGCGTCCGGGGTGGTCGGCCCGTTGGCGGCCTCGGCCACGATCCGGGCCTTGATCCGGTCCGCGTTGCGCCGCGTGATCTGGTTCTCGAGGGCGGCCGGGATGAGGATGTCGCAGTCGACCTCGAGGAGTTCCTCGTTCGTCACGTCGACCGATCCGGGGAAGCCCTGGACGGTGCCGTGCTCCTTCTTCCAGGCGGTCACCTTGGCGATGTCGAGCCCGACCGGGTTGTGGATGCCACCGGTCGAGTCCGACACGGCGACGACGGTCGCGCCCTCATCGCTGATCAGCCGTGCTGCGATGGATCCGGCATTGCCGAAGCCCTGGACGGCGACGCGCGATTGAGTGATATCGGCGCCGAGCTCGGCGACGGCTTCCATGATGCAGAAGACCGTGCCGCGAGCGGTCGCCTCGTTTCGGCCTTCCGAACCGCCGAGGGCGATCGGCTTGCCGGTGATGACGCCCGGCACGGTGTACCCGACGTGCATCGAGTAGGTGTCCATGATCCAGGCCATCGTCTGGGCATTCGTGTTCACGTCCGGCGCCGGGATGTCCTTCTCCGGGCCGATGATGATGCTGATCTCGGTTGCGTAGCGGCGGGTCAGCCCCTCGAGTTCCTTCTGGCTGAGCTTCTTGGGATCGACGATGACCCCGCCCTTGCCGCCGCCGTACGGGATGCCGACGACCGCGCACTTCCAGGTCATCCACATGGCGAGGGCCTTGACCTCGTCGAGCGAGACGTCCTGGTGGTAGCGGATGCCACCCTTGGCGGGCCCGCGCCCCAGGTTGTGCTGGACGCGGTAGCCGGTGAAGACCTGAACACTTCCGTCGTCCATCTTCACCGGGAAATGAACCGTTAGTTCGCGGCGCGGCTCGCGCAACACCCGGCGAAGTCCGGGGTCGAGGCTGAGCCGGTCCGCGGCAAGGTCGAACTGTCGCTGCGCGACCTGCCAGGGGTTGATCGCGACAGCGACGTGCTCGGTCGTCATGAAGGGACGATCCTCCGTTTCGGGCGCCCGCTCCGCGGGTCGCCCTCCTGTCGAGCCGTCTCCCGGACGACCCCACGGGGCGCGTCGGCCACCCGGTCACGCGTCCGAACGGAGCGTGGGCGGTGGTCTTCGCGCGGCTTGAATCGGCCGAGAGTATAGCCCGTCGGTCGCCGTTCGAGGGTCGCGACGACCCCGGCGCGCAACGATGTCGCAACCGTACCGCAACCTGTGCCGACCCGGCCCTGCGCCGAATGGCCCGTCCGGGACCAGCCGAATGACCCGTTGACGGCAGGGTCCTGGGCGCGATCTCGATCGCAAGGCTGGGCGCGGCCGAACGGCGCGGTCGGGTTCCGTGTCGCGGCTGCTCGTGGGACGGGTGAACGCGACGTGGTCGGGGCTCGGGGTGTCGCGGCTGCTCGTGGGGCGAGTAGCGGAGACGTGGTCGGGGCTCTGAGCGTCGCGGCTGCTCGTTGGGCGAGCAGCCTGAACCCGTACGAGCGTGGGGCCGTCGCGGCTGCTCGTGGGGCGGGTGAGCGGGACGTGGTCGGGGTTCGGGGCGTCGCGGCTGCTCGTGGGGCGGGTGAACGCGACGGGTTCCTGGCTCGGGTGTCGCGCTCGCCCGTGGGGCGAGCGAACGGGACGGGTTCCGGGCTCGGGACGTCGGGATCAACCGTGGGGCGGGCGAACGGGACCCTGGCGCGGGCGGACGCGTCGCGCTCGCCCGTGGGGCGAGTGAACGGGACGGGAAAGCGGCCAAACGCGGCCGGGTAGGAGCTCCCGCGGTCAGCCGGCCTTGTAGAGGACCGCCGCGCCGAGACAGCCCGGGCCCAGGTGCGGCCCCACGGACGGGCCGACCAGCCCCACCTGGACATGGGCCGGATCGATCCCGCCCGGCGCCCGGGCCAGCACCTCCGCGCGAAACGCGTCGACGTCCGGGCTGATCGTGTGGAGGATCGCGATCCGCTCGATCGGGCGCTCGCAGATCAGCTCGATGCACCGTTCGCGCGCCTTCGATCGTGTCCGCACCCGGTCCGCGGTCTCGACGACCCCGCCGATCACCCGGATGATCGGCTTGACCGACAGGAACGTCCCGATCGCGGCCTGGGCCCCGGAGATCCGCCCGCCCTTCTTGAGATACTCGAGCGTCTCGAGCACGACGAACATGCGCAGATCCGGGACCCGGGTCTCGAGGGCGCGGGCGATCTCCGCCGCCGCCACGCCCATCCGTGCCATCTCGACCGCCATCTGGGCGAGGATCGCCTCCGCCATCGACGCGCCCTGCGAGTCGACGATGTGGATCTCCCGATCGGGCAGCATGTCGCGCGCGATCTGGGCGCTCTTGATCGTCCCCGACAGCGATCCGGCGACGTGGATCGACACGATCGCGTCGGCGCCGTCGGCGAAACACGCGTCGTAGGCGGCCTTGAAGTCGCCAGGCGCCGACGCCGCGGTCGTCGGAAACGGCGCGTCGGCCGCCGTCATCCGCTCCCAAAACTGCTCGGTCGACAGGTCGACCCCCGCCTTGAAGGTCTGTGACCCGAACGTCACAACGAGTGGGACGACGGTGATCCCGTACGCCTGCGCGACCGCCGGCGCGAGGTCGGCCGCTGAATCGGTGACGACGGCAACGCGGCTCACGTGATCGCTCCCTCCTGCTCGCACGACCGACGACCGGCGGGGCTCGGGCCCGGGGACTCCCCGTCGACGGTTGCGGTTCGGCTCCGATCATACGGCCCGCGCAGGCGCCCGCGGCCCCGCTACGCTTCGCGGCACATGGATCGTTCCCTGCTCGCCGTCCTGGCCGGCACCTTCACGCTTCGCTTCAGCACCGGCCTCACCGGTGCGATGCTCGGCTTCTACCTCGCCTCGCTCGCCGCGGATGGTCACCCCGTCGACGCGGTCGTTGTCGGGATCTTCTCCGCGACGTTCTACGCTGCGGAACTCGTCCTGTCGCCGTTCTTCGGGATCCTGTCCGACCGGATCGGTCATCACCGGGTCATGCTGTACGGACCGGTCTTCGGCGGGGTCGCGGTGATCATGACCGGGCTCACCACGAACCTCGTCATCCTCGGCGGAACACGCTGGCTCGAGGGCGCGTCGACCGCGGCGAGCGTGCCGTCGATCCTCGGTTACATCGCGATGGTCACGGCCAACGACGAGGCGCTCCGGGGGCGGGCGGCGGCGCGCTTCGAGGGCGCGACCCTGGCCGGGCTCGGCGTCGGGTTCGCCGTGGCGCCCCTCCTGTTCGAGCTGCTCGGCGCGAACGCGTTCTTCCTCAACGCGGTGATCTACGGCGGCTCGTTCCTCATCTACTGGCGCGGCGTCGAGGATCCCGCCGGCGAGCGCGACACGCTGACGGCTCCGCACTTCGGTTGGCGGCGGTACGCGAACCTCCTGTCGACATCCCACGTCTGGTTGCTCGCCCCGACCTGGATCGCCGTCAACGCATCGATCGGCCTGTGGTTCTCGCAGTCGATCTTCCAGTTCGCACGGGCTGACCCACGGTTCCCCGATCAGGCCCTCATGCGCGGGTTCAGCGCGCTCGAGATCACGATCGGTGCCGTCGTGATCGGCCTCCTGTTCGGGGCCGGCCTGCTGTACTGGGGCGAGCGGTTCAAGAACCTGCGCCGGACGACGATCATCCTGTACGGCATCCTCGGCGGCGGCGCGCTCGTGGCGGCCGGCCTCGTGATCAACCATGGAGCGGGCCTTGGGCTCCCGATCACGCTGGCGGCCGCCGGGACGGCCGGCTTCGGCCTGTTCGTGCTGGCCGGCGCCACTCCCGCCGCCCTCGGGCTGCTGGCCGACATCTCGGAGCGGTTCCCGGCCGATCGCGGCGCGATCATGGGGCTCTACTCCGTGTTCCTGGGCCTGGGGCAGATCGCCGGCAGCCTGATCGGAGGGTTTGCCGCGAGCTGGCGCGGCGTCGACGGCCTGCTCGTCGCAACCATGGCCCTCCTGCTCCTCGCGCTGCTGCCGCTCGCCCAGCTGCGCCGCCACGAGCACTATGTCGGCGGGCCGGGGGCGCCGGCCGTCCTCGACGGGGGCGACCTCGAAGCATGACCGACCAGCACGTCCCGCGGGTCCCGCTCGTCCCGGCGCCGCTCGCCCGCGGGGCTCACGGCGCGGTCGTCGCGCCGCACCACCTCGCGACTGCGGCCGGCCTCGGCGTGCTGCGCGCCGGCGGGCACGCCGTCGACGCGGCGATCGCGACGAACGCGGTCGTCGCAGTCGTGGTCCCGAACAGCTGTGGCATCGGCGGCGATGCGTTCTGGCTGGGCTGGGATCGCGGCGAGGGTCGCCAGTGGGCCCTGAACGGCTCCGGGCGGTCGGCGGCCGCGGCGGACGCGGTGAGCTGGCGGGCGCGCGGTCTGTCGGCCGTGCCGTTCCGCGGGCCGCTGTCGATCACCGTGCCCGGCGCCGTTCGGTCGTGGGGGATTGCGCACGCCCGACTCGGGCGTCTGTCGCGCGCCGAGATCCTGGCCCCGGCGATCGAGCTGGCCCGGGACGGCTTCCCAGCCTGGGACGGGTTCATTGCGAGCGTCGAGCGCACTGCGCCGCAGGTCGAGGCGGCAGTCGGCGCGGATGCCGAGTTCTTCGCCGTCTTTCGTCCCCACGGTCGACCGTGGCGACCCGGTGAGCGGGTTCGGCTGCCCGCCCTCGCGTCGACCCTCGAGCGTCTCGCCGAGGTCGGCTTCGACGACTTCTATGACGGCGACCTGGCCGACCGCCAGGCGCGCACGCTGGCCGAGGCCGGCTCGCCGATCACGGCCGACGACCTGCGGGCGCACACGGCCGACTGGGCCGAGCCGATCGCGACGACGTACCGCGGGGTTCGGATCACGAGCCATCCGCCGAACAGCTCGGGCGTCGTGGCGCTCGAGCTGCTCAATATCCTCGAGGGTTTCGAGCCGCCGCCGGCCGATACGTTCACCGCCGCCGGGCCGACCGACCCGCGCTGGATCCACCTCGGCATCGAGGCAGCCAAGCTCGCGATGACCGACCGGAACCGCTGGCTGTCCGATCCCGCGCACGTCGACGTCCCGGTGGACCAGCTCCTCGACAAGGCCTTCGCGGCCGACCGCGCCCGTACCATCGACCCGGCCCGAGCCTCCCTGCCACCACCCTCGACGATGCCACCCGGCGGCGGCACGATCTACCTCGCGACGGTCGATGGCGACGGCAACGCGGTCAGCCTGATCGAGTCGAACTGGAGCGGCTTCGGGTCCGGCGTGGTCTGCCCGGACACCGGGGTCCACTACCAGAACCGCGGTTCGTTCTTCAGCCTCGAACCGGGTCATGCGAACGTGCTTGCCCCGCGCAAGCGCACGCTCCACACGCTCCTGCCGGGCATGCTGTTCCGTGACGGCGTCCGAGACCCATGGGTCGTCGCCGGGTCGATGGGCGGTGATATCCAGCCGCAGATCCACGCCCAGTTCGTGTCGGCGCTCGTCGACGGCGGGCTGGACATCCGGGCCGTGGCGATCCCGCGCTGGGGCGTCGAGCCGGAGGCGGTCCTCCGCCCACCGACCCTCGTCCGGGCGGAGCCGCGCTTCGCACCGGGGGTGCTGGAAACCCTGGAGAACCTGGGCCACCGGGTGCAGCGCACCGGATCGTTCGACGCCGCGCTGGGGCACTGCCACGCGATCGAATTGGTCGATGGCGGCCCGGCGGCCGACGGTGGGTCCCTCGCCGCGACGACCGATCCGCGCAGCGACGGCCTTCCGGCGGCCTGGTAGCCGCGCGCCGCGGGCGCTCTCGGCGCGGCAGCGCCGGGCTCCGCGGCGGCCGCCGCGCCGGGAGCGGATCCAGCCGCCGCGCCCGGAGCGGCGCTCAACCGGTGGTATTCTCCGCGCTACCGGTGGCAGGCTGCGCTCACACGACGCCGCCACCGGTCTCGCTGTCCCATCGGGCGCGCGTCGAGCGGAGGACCAGGTGACCTCGAACGTCGGCCAGAACTACCCGTACACGAGCGAAACGACGGCCGAGCGCGCCGCGGCGATCGAGCGGCTGGTCGGCGCCCGCGACGGCCTCGCCGATCGGATCGCGTCAGAGTCCACGCCCCTCGACGAAAACGAGCGCTGGTGGGTCTGGAAGTGCCCGACGCCGGGCTGCCCCGGGTTGCTTCACGCCGCCGGATATGCCCGCGACAACCACGCCGTCTTCGTGGTCTGCGACGGCACCTGCGCGAAGACGTTCCTGCGCTGATCCGGGGCGTCGCGTGAGCGGACCGGGGATCCGCGCCGAGCCGTCGCTCGACCTGCCGGGCGCACGGCGCCGCCTCGTCCTCGACGGCCTCGGGATCGTCGCCTCGGCGACCGGGTTCGGCCTCGTCTACGGGTTGTCGGCGCGAACGGCGGGGTTCTCGCCGATCGAGGCGAGCGCCATGAGCGTCATCGTGTTCGGCGGCGCGGCCCAGTTCGCCGCCGTCGGCTATGTCATGGGCGGGTTCTCGTGGGCCGGCGTCGTGCTCCTGACGGCGTTCCTCAACGCGCGCCACCTGCTCTACTCGGCTGCCCTCGCTCCGTATCTCGCCGACCGGCCGCGGCCGATTCGCGCGGTCATGGCGCACTTCCTGACCGACGAGGCGTTCGCGCTCGCGATCACCCACTTCCGGCGGGTCGGCCGGGCCGACACGTGGGGGTACTGGTTTGCCGCGATCGTGACGACGTTCATCCCGTGGAACCTCGCCACGCTCGCGGGCGTTGCGCTCGGCGGTGCGATCCCGGACCCGTCCGTGTTCGGGCTCGACGTCGTGTTTCCGGCCGCCATGGGCGGGCTCGCGGTCGCCCTCGTATCGGGGCGGCGCGAGGTCGTTGCAGCGATCAGCGGTGCGGTCCTCGCGGTCGCCATCTCGCTCGCCTGGGATCCGGCGGCCGGGATCGTCGCCGGCGGCCTGCTCGGCCCACTGCTGGGGCTCGCCGCTCCGGGGCGACCGATCGGCCGCACGTACCCGGAGTCGCCGCTGCCGCTGGCGGATCCCGAACTGGCCGGTCGGGCGCTCCAGGCGGGAGACGCGGCTGACGAGGGCGACCCGCAGGGCCGACCGGGGGCCGGCGCATGAGCCTCGAGCTGATCCCGCTCGCGGTCCTCATGGGCCTCGTGACCTACCCGTCGCGCGCCATCCCGCTCATCGTGTCCCGGGTCGAACGGATGCCGCCGATCGCGCTCGCCTACCTGCGGCTCGTCGGGCCGGCGGTGCTCGCCGCGCTGGCCGCCGCGAACACCGTCGTGCGCGTCGAAACCCTCGCCGACGGGACGCGGGACGTGTCGTTCCATGTCGGTCCGGAGTGGCCGGCCGTCGCGCTCTGCCTCGCGCTCGTCGCCTGGCGTCGCAACCTGCTGCTCGGTATCGTCGCCGCCGTGGCGGTCGTCGCGCTGGCGCGGGCCATGAACCTCGGCTGACGGATCGGCCGGCCGGGCCGGCCAGACGACCGGTCAGGGCCGATCGTGGACCGCGTCGACCTCGATCTCGACCGCGAGGCT
>DASTOB010000080.1:0-4540 GCA_035720425.1 Candidatus Limnocylindrales bacterium | reverse complement strand
TGCCGTACTCGATCGTCCGCGCGACGCAGTTCTACGAGTTCATGCAGCGCATCGCCGCAGATGCGACGGACGGCAACAGCGTCCGCCTCCCGCCGGCGCTCATCCAGCCGATGGCCGCCGACGACGTCGCGAGCGGCGTCGGCCGCGTGTCGGTCGGCGCGCCGCTCAACGGGATGGTGGAGATCGCCGGGCCCGAGCAGTTCCGCCTTGACGAGCTCATCCGTGGCGTGCTGACGACGCGCAACGATCCGCGCGAGGTCGTCACCGACCCCCAGGCGCGCTACTTCGGCATCAACCCGAGCGAGCGTGCGCTGCTCCCCGGCCCCGACGCGCGCGTGGCCGAGACCCGCTTCAGCGACTGGCTCGAGCAGCAGCTCGCAGCCGCCTAGCGCCTCGTACCGACCCTCTCCCGACAAGGAGGCTCCTCGATGAGCCCTCGTCTGCTGTACCTGCTCAGCGCTGAGCACGCTCCGTCGTGCGAATGCGATCGCATCGACGCGTGGACCGCCGCGGCCCGGATGCCGGGCCGAAGGCGCCCGAGCTCGGCACCGATCGAGCTGGCGCTGGCGGCGTAGTCATGGACGCCAACGAGCCACTCAGCTCGACCGAGCGATCCGAAGAGGTCCTCTCATGGGCCGGCGTCGCAGCCGTCGCAACGGTCCGCGTCGCCGAGCTGGCCGCGATCATCGTCGCCGTTCTGCTCGTCGTCCCGCCGCTGGCGATCCTCGTCGCGGTCGTGGTCGTCCCGGCGATCGCCTTGACGGCGGTCGTCGCGCTCGTGGCCGCGGTCGTGGCGGTACCGGTGTTCGTGATCCGGCATGCCCACCGACACCGGGCCGCTCATGCGCATCAGCTGGTTCGCCGCCTTGGCGGCCTGTACGTGAAGCCGAGTCCCTAACTGTTGAGGGAACTCAACAGCTCGGGCTTGCCAGACCTCCGGTGCGTGCGATGTGATTCGGCGGCGACCGTCGCAGGGGCGGTCCGTTGTCATGCGGGAGGAAGGTTCCATGCGCCGACGAGCGTGCGTAGCGCTGCTCGCTGCCGTGCTGGCCGCCGCCGCGGCTCCGGCCGCGGCCCCAGCCGCCGAGGAGTACCTACAGCCATACACCGCCGACGTCGACCAGATCGACGCTGGAAAGCTGGCCGAGATGGGGGTCGACCTCGGACACTCTGGCTACGACCCGAGCAGGTCGTACACCCAGCGGGTCGAGGTGGTCCTGTATCCGTCGCAGGCAAGGAAGCTCGAGGCCCGCGGCGTCGAGCTCACCGAGGTGGAGATCGCGAGGCCGACCGCCTCCAAGGAGGAGCGCCAGGCGGCGACCGGCGGCGACAGCCCGAACCCCTACTACACGGTCTACCGCCAGTTCATGGAGCCCGGTGGCATCCACGACGAGATGCTCGAGCTCGCCAAGCAGAACCGCGACGTCGTCGACTACCAGGTGATCGGACGGTCGCGGCTCGGCAAGCCGATCGCCGTTCTGAAGGTCACCGAGGACGCGCGGCACACGCCGGACAACGCGCGGCCCGCGGTCCTGTACTCGTCCAACAACCACGCGCGCGAGTGGATCGCCGCGGAGGTCGAGCGGCGTCTGATGCGCTGGATCATCGAGCACAAGGACGACGCGAAGATCGCGGAGCTGCTCTCGCGCACCGAGCTGTGGTTCATGCCGATTCAGAACCCGGACGGCTACGACCACACGTTCACCTGCGGCTCGGGTCCGACGAACCGCCTGTGCGGCGCCGGTGAGCCGGAGAGCAATCGCTTCTGGCGCAAGACGCTGCGGGACAACAACGGGGACGGGATCTACGGCAACGCGGGCGACGGCGTCGACCCGAACCGCAACTACCCCGCCAAGCGCGGCATCGACGAAGAGGGTGCGACCAACGACCCGAACGGCCAGACGTACCGCGGCCCGTACGCGCTGTCGGAGCCGGAGAACCTGGCGTTCGACCGGCTGCTGCGCAGGATCGACTTCGTCGCCAACGTCAACTACCACTCGGCCGGCCAGCTCCTGCTGACGCCGGTCTCTTACATCACCGACTACGCGCCGGTGGACGCGACGATCTTCAACGCGATGACCGGCACCGACGGCGACGGCGCGGTCGAGCCGTACCAGCCCCAGCGATCGTCCGACCTGTACGAGTCCAACGGCGACACGATCGACAACGCGTACATGAACTACGGCGTGATCGGCTGGACGCCGGAGCTGGACACGTGCGCGACGGGCGGCGGCCCGGCCGGCTGCAACCAGTTCGCGTTCCCGGACGACGAGGAGAAGGTCGAGGCGGTGTTCCAGAAGAACCTGCCGATGGCGCTCAACATCGCGCACTCGGCGGGCCAGATCGACCGCCCGCGGAACTTCGACAACGACCCCACGCAGTACCAGATCAAGGCCACGCACAACATCCAGCCGACCAGGTTCGACGTCTCCTACGGCGCGACGCAGGAGATCGAGGCCAACGTGCGGCGCTCGCTCGGGCCAGTCGACGTGACCGCCACGATCTCGGGCCCCGGCGGCTCGAGCCGCACGGTCACGGCGATCCGGGCGACCGAGGTGCCGCCGGGCGAGCGGTACGGCGACGCGCCCGGCGTCTTCTACAAGCGGGTGCGGGTCGAGACGCCGGCGAACTGGGCGTCGCCGACGCAGACGCCGCGGCACGCGACGCCCGGCGACACGGTCGACGTCACGATCCGCGCCGGCGGGCTGCAACAGCGGTTCTCGTATCGCGTGGAGGCCGTGCCGGACGGCACGGCGGGCCAGAAGCGCGCACTGGTGATCGCCGCGGAGGACTACACCGGCACGTCACCGAATCGCGGGCCCGGCTACGACGCGGCGCCGCGCTACCTCGCGCAGCACGTGGACGCGCTCGAGGCGGCCGGCTACGAGGTCGAGACGTTCGACGTCGACGCCCCGCCGGAGGGTCCCGCCGGGCAGCCCAGCCCGCGCGATCCCTCGTTCCTCGGGGTTCTCTCGCACTTCGACGCGGTGCTGTGGTACTCCGGGGACGACTTCGTCCCGCAGGATCCGACCGAGACCGACGCGCGGCACCTCAGCGGGCCGACCACCGAGGCGGGCTCCCTCCGGCTCGCGAGCTGGGCGCACAAGACGATGATCGCGGTGCGCGAGTACCTGAACGAGGGCGGCAAGGCGATCGTGGCGGGCCGCAACATCCACGAGTGGCCGACCGGGTCGCGCAACCTGTCCGCGACCGGGCCCTACGAGTGGGCGCCGGACAAGCTGCCCGGGTTCTTCTATCCGCCGGACAACGGCGGCGACGACGACATGCCGGGCACCGCGTTCCAGCGCTACCGCGGGATCTCGAACGACACGTGGCAGAACTACCTTGGCGCGGTCGGCAAGGAAGGCGGCTACGGGACGACGACGTTCGCTCCGGGGACGCCGGTCGAGGTCAAGGACGGGAGCATCTTCGAGGGGATGGACCCGGCGACGCTCACGATCGACTCGGCGTCGGGGAACGATCCGAACGAGGACGCGAACGGCGTCGCGGCGCCGCGCGCCAAGCTGCCGACGCGGCTGTACAACTGGTCCGGCGTGTCGGTCCAGGAGCCGCTGCGCCAGGAGCGCGTGGAGCTCGACTTCGCCGGCGCGTCGACGTCGCGGACGGGTGGCCTCGCGCTGTCCACCGCGGACACGGTTATGTTCGGGTTCGGCCTCGAGCAAGTGCCGGAGGCGACGCGGGCCGAGCTGGTCAGGCGCGCAATGGCCCACCTGCTCCCGGCGGCGGCGGACACGACCGCCCCGGCGCCGGTGGCGTTCAAGTACCCGATCGCCGACGGCTACGTGGCGACCCCGCGTGACCCGGTCGAGGTCGACGTGACGGCCGCCGACGAGCGGGGCGACATGAAGGAGGTCCGCCTGCTGGCCGACGGCGAGCTGGTGGGGACGAGCCGGACGTTCCCGTTCCAGTTCCGGTACACGCCGTCCGCGGCCGCCGTCGGTGACACGGTGACGCTCGTGGCCGAGGCCGAGGACAAGGCCGGCAACGTCGCGACCGCGACTCGCACGGTCTCGGTGGTGGCGGCGCCGAAGTCGGACGAGGCGCCGCGGCCCGGCGACGGGGGCTAGCCGTCCGAGGGGCCTGCCCGGGGCGAGTCGCACTGGTGGTCCTCCAACCCGCAACCTGGCGGCCGCTCATGCCGGCGGCCGCCAGGGTGGCGGGCTGGGCTAGAAGCACCACTCGAAGCCGGTGAAGATCAGCCAGACCCACCAGCAGAAGCTTCCCGAGCGGGGATGACCAGGAGCGGATCGCTGCCCGAAGCCCAAGCGGTTCCGGATCGGTCGATCGGATACATGTATGCCACCGGGAGCGACCGGGTGGGTCCCGAACACCGACACGCTGCCCTATCGCGGAACCTCGGCGGGTGGCGGTTACGCCACGGTCGGAGACCTCGCACGGTTCGCGGACGCGCTGCTGAGCCACAGACTGCTCGGCCCCGACGCCACAAGGCGGCTGCTCGCCGCAAAGACCGAGCCCTTGATGGGGTCTGGCGGCAGATACGCGTACGGATTCTTCGACG
>DASTOB010000079.1:0-29280 GCA_035720425.1 Candidatus Limnocylindrales bacterium | reverse complement strand
GACGTCGTCGACCTGTCGAACCTGCAGCGCCAGGTCGTCCACACGAGCGATCGCGTCGGGGAGCGCAAGGTCGAGTCGGCGCGCCTGACGATCAACGCCCTCAACCCGGACGTCACCGTCGTCGCGCACGAGGAGATGCTCGTGGCCGGCAACGTCGAGCGGATCATCGCCGGCTACGACGTCATCCTCGACGGGACCGATACGTTCGAGACCCGCTACATCCTCAACGATGCCGCGGTCGCGGCCGGCATCCCGGTCATCCACGCCAGCGTCTTCCGGTTCGAGGGCCAGCTCACGGTCTTCAAGCCGTACGAGGGTCCGTGCTATCGGTGCCTCTATCCGACGCCGCCGCCGCCGGAACTTGCCCCCGGGTGCTCGGTCGCGGGCGTGCTCGGGGTCGTGCCCGGGATCATGGGCCTGCTCCAGGCGAACGAAGTCCTCAAGCTCCTGCTCGGTATCGGTGACACGCTCGCCGGCCGGCTCCTCCTGTTCGACGCGCTCGACGCGTCGTTCACCGAGCTGCGCCTCCGGCGTGACCCGAACTGCCCGGCCTGCTCCGACGCGGCCGTCGAGGCGCGCCGGTCCGGCCGGCCGCTCGACGTCGCGACGGTCGGCGCCGACGCGCCGTTCTTGCTCGGCTCGTTCGGCACCGTCGGCAACCCGTCGCCGGAGGCGCGCGCGTGAGCACGGTCTGGATCCCCCAGGTCCTGCGCGCGAACGTCGGTGGGGCGAAGACGGTCGAGGTTGACGGCTCGACGGTCGGCGATGTCGTCCGTGCGCTCGTCGAGCGCCACCCGGCCCTCGGCGGCCAGCTATTCACCCCGGACGGCGAACTGAACCGCTTCGTCAACGTCTACGTCGACGGCCAGGACGTGCGCTACCTCCAGGGGCTCGATACGCCGGTCGGCAGCGGCGGCGACGTCCGCATCCTGCCGGCGATGGCCGGCGGCTGACGATGGCCCTCGCGCGCGTCCGCGCACGGCCGCAGACGCGACAGAGTCCCGCGCACGGTGCCCACGACACGGAGCCGCACGGGGGTCGCTACGACGACATCGTCGACGCGATCGGCCATACGCCGCTCGTCGCGATCCCGCGCATGTCCCCGAACCCGGCCGTCACGCTGCTCGCCAAGCTCGAGATGCTCAACCCGACCGGCTCGGTCAAGGACCGCGCCGCGAAGTACCTCGTCGAGGACCTCGAGCGGCGCGGGGTGCTGCGCCCGGACTCGATCATCCTCGAGCCGACGTCCGGCAACACCGGCATCGCCCTGGCGATGATCGGCCGACGGAAGGGCTTTCGGGTCGCCCTCGTCATGCCGGACAACGTGACGAACGAGCGCCGTCAGATGGCCGCCCTGTTCGGCGCCGAGGTGATCGACTCGCCGGGCCACCTCGGTTCGAACGGCGCGATCGCGCTCGCCAAGCACCTCGTCTCGAAGGACGACCGGTTCGTCATGCCATACCAGTACGGCAACGAGGCGAATGCCCTCGCCCATTACGAGACGACCGGGCCGGAGGTCCTCGCCGACTGCCCGGATGTCGACGTGTTCGTGGCCGGGCTCGGGACGTCCGGCACGCTGATGGGCGTTTCGCGTTTCCTCCACGAGCGAAAGCCCGGCGTCCGGATCGTAGCGGCCGAGCCGTTGCCTGGAGAGTCCGTCCAGGGCCTCCGCTCGCTCGACGAGGGCTTCGTCCCGGAGCTGTTCGATCCGTCGCTCATCGACGCGAAGTACCTCGTCTCGAGCCGCGACGCGATCGCCGCGCTGCGCGACCTCGTGTTCCGCGAGGGGATCTTCGCCGGTCCGTCGTCGGGAGCCGTGCTCGTCGCGGCCGCGCGCGAGGCGAAGCGGATGACCTCCGGCACGATCGTCGCGCTCCTCCCGGACGGCGGCTGGAAGTACCTCTCGGCGGGGACGTACAGCCGCGATCTCGACGAGATGGAGGCGGACCTCGAGGGCGGCGTCAACTGGTGGTGAGCGCATTCGCGGGTTGGCGCAGCTCTGACAGATGATTACAGTCAACGGTCCGATGTCCGAGATCCAGCCCACCACCGAGCGCACCGTCACAATCAGCCGGTTCAAGGCGGAGTGCCTCGCGATCCTCGACCAGGTCGACCAGCTGAAGATCAGCATCGTGATCACCAAGCATGGCCGGCCGGTCGCCCGCGTCGTGCCGGCAGAAGCATCCGTCGCCCGGGCCGGCCTCGCCGGGAGCGTCACGCTCATCGCCGCGGACGACGGCGCGTACTACTCCACCGGCCGCCCCTGGAACGACGAGCCACTCAGCCGGTGAACCCGGGCAACGGGCCGGTGGTCCTGCCGCGGGCCATCGCGCGGGGCATCGTCGACCATGCCCGCGCGGAGTACCCGAATGAGGCGTGCGGGCTCATCGTCGGCGACCGGCCGGCCGCCCAGGGCGGCGTCCCCGTGCGCTGGGAGCCGACGCGCAACAAGGCCGCATCCCCGTATCGCTACGAGATCCACCCCGACGACCTGCTCCGCCTGACGATCGAGACGGACGAGGCCGACGAGACGTTCTGGGCGATCGTCCACTCGCACGTCGGCTCACCGGCGGTGCCGTCGCCGACCGACGTCGGCCTGGCGTTCTACCCGGATGCGCTGTACGTCCTCGTGTCGCTCGCGCCGTCGGAGGCGGATCCGGTCACCGGCGAGCCCGGCATCCGGGCGTGGCGGATCGTCGACGGTACGACCGACGAGGTCGCCCTGACGATCGAGTAGCCGGGCCGCGGCAGGCCGCCCGGCGGAGCCACGGTCGAGCTCTCGTTCAGACCGGGTCGACCGCCCGCCGGCGTACCCAGACCTGGCCGTCGAGGATGTGGCGGGCCGTCCGGCCCACCGCGATCGCCCGGATCGTCGACGGGTCTGCGAGGTCGTCCGCCCGCACGACTGCGTGCATGACGCCGTACGGGTGACCGATCCGGATCGTCTCGGGCTCCGGCCGCTCCGCCCGCGGGCGCACCGCATCCGCGACGACCGTTCCGGGCACGAACGCGGCCGCCGCCGTCGCGATCGCCCCCGTCGTCATGTACGACTTGTGGGCGGTCTGCATCGACATGAGCCGGCCCACGAGGTCGCAGTCGTCGGCCTCGACGCGCCCACCGGCGCTCGTGCCGTAGCCGACCGGCGCCGTCACGTAGCCGACCTTGGGCAGGCCGGGCGAGAGGCGCGTCGCGTCACGCCGGTCGCCGACGAGCCCGAGCATCTCCGCAACGATCCCGCGCGCCTCCTCGAGCACGGCCGTCGCCGCGACCGCGGCGTCGAGATCCGCGGGCAGCTCGGTTCCGGTCAAACCGAGATCGGCCGCCCGGAGGAACACCGTCGGGTTGCCCGCGTCGACGACGGACACGTGGAGCGTCCGTCCGTCGGTCAGCGTGAGCTCGTCGCAGGCTCGGCCCGTCGGCAGCAGCGCGCCGGTGACCGAGCCGGCCGGCTCGTCGAACTCGAGCAGGATCCGCGAGCCCGTGCCGGGTACGCCGGGAATCGCGAAGTCACCGTCGATGCGCGCCCGCCCGCCGGCCGTCGGAACGCGGGCGACGATCACCTTCGACGTGTTCGTGTTGTGGATCCGGACCGTCGTCACCGGCTCGTCGGCCCGGACGAGCCCCTGGTCGATGGCGAACGGGCCGACGGCGGAGCTGATGTTGCCGCAGTTGCCGCCCCAGTCGACGAGCGCATCGGTGACGCTGACCTGGGCGAACGTGTAGTCGACGTCGGCGTCCGCTCGCGACGGCGGGCCGATGATCGCGGCCTTGCTCGTCTGCGAGGTCGCCCCGCCGAGCCCGTCGATCTGGCGGATGTCCGGGCTGCCGAAGACGTCGAGCAGGATCGGCTCGATGGCCGAACGGCCGCGTGGCAGGTCGTTCTCGAGGAAGAAGATTCCGCGGCTCGTCCCACCGCGGAGGATCGAGCAGCGCACGGGCACGACATCCGACGTCACCGGGTACCTCCGTCCATCAGCCGGCCCCGTAGCGTGCGTCAAGGGCCTCGATCTCGTCCAGTCCCACGAGCGCCTGGCGCTCGTCCCAGCTCAGCATCCGGTCCATGAGCGGCCGCGCGTCCCCGGTCCGGCGGAGCTCGCCGAGGGCGTCGCGAACCGCCCAAGCGGCGACCCGGAGCGCGGTGTTCGCGAACAGCACGACCGCGTAGCCGAGCGCGGCGAGTTCCGCAGCCGACAGGAGCGGCGTC
Organism: Candidatus Limnocylindrales bacterium; assembly: GCA_035720425.1. Taxonomy (GTDB): domain Bacteria; phylum Chloroflexota; class Limnocylindria; order Limnocylindrales; family CSP1-4; genus DASTOB01. Next base: position 25,076 of record DASTOB010000079.1, on the reverse strand, counting down.
CGGCCGCCCTCGACCATGTTCGCGACGAGCGGGCCGGGGACCCGCGCGGGGAGTGCCGCGAGCGTCTCCCGATCCGGCGGTGCCTCGACGAAGACGACGTCCGCCCCGGCTTCGACGAAGCGGTTGGCGCGCTCCACGGCCGCCTCGAATCCGTCGATCGCGAGCGCGTCCGTCCGGGCCACGACGACGAGCGACGGATCGGCCCGCGCGTCGAGCACCGCCCGCAGCTTGCCGAGGAACTCGTTTGCCGGCACGACCTCCGTGCGGTCGTAGTGGCCGCAGCGCTTCGGGAAGACCTGGTCCTCGATCTGGACGCCCGCGACGCCGGCGCGCTCGAACGCCCGAACGGCGCGCTGCGCATTGATCGCGTTGCCGAAGCCGGTGTCGATATCGGCCACGACCGGCACCTCGACGGCGTCGACGATGCGGGCCACCTGGTCGAGCACCTCGGTCATCGTCGTGAGGCCCACATCGGGCCGGCCGAGCTGCGCGTTGGCAATTCCGGCGCCGGTCGCGTAAACCGCCTCGAACCCGGCCCGTTCGGCGATCCGGGCGGTCAGCGCGTCGGCGCAGCCGGGCAGGACGAGCGGCGGGCGACCGATCAGCCCGCGCAGTCGCGACCCGGACGACTCGGCTGCCCCCGTCGCCGCGCTCACGCGTCCGCGCCGGCGAACGCCGGCAGCACGACCGCCGCCAGCCGCTCCACGACGTCGACCGAGACCGACACCGGCAGCAGGTGCAGCACATCGAGGCCGGCCGCCTCGTAGCGGCGGACGGCGGCGACGACCTCCTCCGGCGAACCGTGGATGACGAGCTCAGGGAACGGCTTGCGGAGCGTCCCGTAGTAGCGCTGCAGGAGGACCTCGCCGTCGGCCAGCTCGCCCGCGTCGTCGGTCGGCAGGACGTAGGCCAGGCCGGCGATCGGCAGCCGGCCCCGCCCGGCCTGCCCGGCCGCGGCCCGGATGACCGGCACGCGCGCGGCCATGACCTCGACGTCCGGTGCACCGAACAGGTAGCCGTGGCCGAATCGGACGGCCCGCTCGACGGCCGCGTCGGTGTACCCGCCGATCCACAGCCGGGGATGCGGCTCCTGGGCCGGAGCCGGGCCGGCTGCGCCCCCCGTCGCCCGCGTCTCGCGCGCCGCCCCCCACAGCTCGACGAGACGGGCCAGCTGCCGCTCGAACGTCTGGCCGCGTCCGCGCATCTCGCGACCGAACAGCTCGAAGTCGTCCGGCCGGGCGCCCACCGCGAGGCCGAGGTCGAGGCGCCCGCCGGACACGAGGTCGACCACCGCGGCCTGCTTGGCGACGAGCGCCTCGTCGCGGGTCGGCAGGAGCAGCGCGGCCGTCAGCAGTCGGGCGCGTCGGGTGATCGCGGCGACCGCGGCGAGCGTCGCGAGCGGGTCCCACGTGTCGTGGTTCGGCTTGTCGTGGACGACGAGCGAGTCGAACCCGGCCTCGTCGGCCCGGCGGGCCCAGTCGAGCACGACGTCCGCCCGCGCGAGGTTGCCGTGGAACGTGGGCAGGCCGATCCCGATCCGCATGGGCACAGTATGCGCCTGCACACAGTCCCCGTCGAGGCACGAGCGGGGTCGGTCGACTGGGGCCGCGTCCCGCCGGTCGGTCCCGCCGGCCGATACTGCCGGCCAATACTGCCGGCCGGTCAGTCGTCGGCGGTGTAGTCGACGAAGATGCGGCGCGTCGGTGCGCCGCCGACGAACGGCGCGGCGATCTCCCGGATCCGGAACATCGACTCGCTCGCCATGTACGCGTCGAGCGCCGCCCGGCTCTCCCAGACCTGGAGGTAGACGTGTCGGCCCGTCTCGAAGTCGCCGAAGAACCGGAAGTCGACGAGCCCGGGGATGCGCCGGAAGACGCGACCGGTCTCCGCCGCCACCCGCCGCGCGTCGTCGATCGACAGGCTCGGCGCCGGCCACTCGATGAACGACACGATCCGCGTGGTGGCCGGATCGGGGGTCGAGGAATCGCTCATGGTCTCGTCATGGTCGCACATCGGGCCGCCCGTTCGCGGGGTGAAGGTATACACTGGGATGCCGAGAAGCGGCACGGCCACGGTGGAGGAGCGAGCACGAATGGCGGACGAGCAGGCGGTCGATTGCGAGGCGTTGCGGGCCGAGATCTCGACGCTCCAGGCGGAGTTCGAGGGGCTGTGGCTGCAGGTGAGTGCCGGCGCCCTGCCGACGCCGCGCTACCGCGAGCTGCGCCGGGTCATCGACGGCCTGCGTGCCCGCTACACGGCGACGTGCGGCTCGCTCGAGGAGGATTCGAAGCTGCCACGCCACATCGTGTCTGACTGGCGTGCCGGCTGATCGCAGCGTTCGGCACGATCGCGCCGGCCGCGCGATGATGACGCCATGACCGTCGATCTCAACGGCATTCGCCTGCGCAACCGCCTCGTCACCTCGGCCAGCCTGCTCGGCTACGGTGCGTCGAAGCGCAAGCTCATCCTGTACGGCCTGTCGCCGATCGCCCAGTGGGTGCCGCTCGAGCGCTTCGGCGCCGTCACGACACGGACGCTCACGACGGAACCGCGCGAGGGTCACTTCTCCCTTCGCGAGGACTGGGCCGTGCACGAGTTTCCGGCCATGCTCCGGCTGTACGGCCGGGCTCTCCGCCGGGTCGACGCCGGCTGGATGAACGCGTTCGGCTGGTGCAACATCGGGATCGACGCGTACTTCGACGAGTACTACCCGCGGACGAGCGGGCTGAACCGGATCGTGTCGGTCGGCGGCTTCTCGGCCGACGAGTTCGAGCGTCTCGTCGAGACGGTCAACGAGCGGGCCCGGCCCGGCGAGATCGCCGCCGTCGAGTTCAACGTGTCGTGCCACAACGTGAACTTCCCGTTCGAGACGATCCTCGACGAGGTGCTCGCACGGGCGGTCCCGCGCAGCCGCCACCCGGTCATCCTCAAGCTCAGCCCGGACGAGGATTACGTGGCCCAGGCCCGCCTCGGCGTTCGCCACGGAGTCGCCGCGCTCACCGCGATCAACGCGGTCAAGGGGCTGCGCCTCGACCCGGAGACGGGCGAGCCGTTCATGAAGAACCGCTACGGCAGCGTCTCCGGCCGGGCGATCAAGCCGATCGGGCTGCGCGTCGTGGCCGAGCTGCGCGACGCGGGGATCCGCCTGCCGATCATCGCGACCGGCGGCATCCGCACGTTCGACGACTGCCGCGAGTACTTCTGGGCCGGCGCCGACGCGGTGAGCCTCGGCAGCGCCGCCTGGCTGACCCGGATGCCGCTATACGCGCTCGGGCCGATCGAGGGGTTGCGCATTCGCCGCCTCATCGACCGGATCGCTGCGTTCACGCCGCCTGCCGCCGCACCCCACTGGGAGCCGGCGTCGTCGGCAGACCAGCCTCAGCTCGAGTTCGGTTCCGCTCCAGAGCCGGCGGTCTCCGAACCGCGCGGCGCCGACGTCGAGGCCGTCCCGGCCCGGTAGCGCGCCCACGCGGCACGGAGGATCTCGAGGCGGCGCGCGAACGACCGCGCGTCCTGCGCACCGTGCTGCATGAGGCCGGAGAACTCGACGAGCGATGCGTCGCGTTCGTGCTCCGGCAGGTCGAGCGCCTCGTGCCGGCGGCGGCCGAACCAGTCGAGGAAGGCGCGGGCGCCCGACGCACCCGACGGGTCCGACGCGGCCCACGGATCCGTTCGATCCGCCGCCGGTTCGCCCGCCGCCAGCGCGCGCAGGAACTCGAACGAGAGCGCCGCGTACGACGGCGAGGCGAGCAGCGGATCCGATGGGTGGAAGACCGCCGCCATCCGTGCCAGCCCGTCGTCGACGGCCCGCAGCAACGCGTCCCGCTCGCGTGCGGCGAGCGCCCGGTGCTCGCGCACGAACGCGTCGAGTGCCGCCGACCGCTGGTCCGGCGGTCCCTTCCCGTCCGAGGCGGCGAGGACGAGCAGCCGGGCGGCGAGCTCGAAGTGCCCGAGGCGGGCATTCGTGAAGTGAAGCCGCTCGGCGAAGAACGGGCGCGCCGCGACCGTCCGCACGAGTCGGGCCATGTCGCCGCCGAGCGCATTCCGCTTCTCCGCGGCGTTGAGCGGCTCCCCGTTGTTGAGCCGGGAGAAGAGCGCCTGGATGTCGTGCTCGGTTGCGCCCCGGATGAGCACGACAGAGAGGAACGTCGATAGAAACGCGTCCCGCCAGGCGGGCGAGAACTCCGAGAAGCGCTGGCCGGCGCGGGGCGCCGTCGCCTCCGGCGGTTCGCCCGGCACGTTGGCGGGCTCGACGCGGAAATCCGGGGCGAGCGGGAAGCCGTCCTCGAGGAAGCTCCAGATCGTCGTCAGGCGCTGCTTGCCGTCGACGATCGCGTAGACCTTCGTCGGTTCCGAGCCGCGCAGGTCGTGGAGGTAGATCTTCGGGACGTCGTACCCGTTGAGCAACGAGTCGATGAACAGCTGCTGCTTGTCGAGCGACCAGACGGCGCTCTCGCGCTGGTACGGCGGGCGATCCTCCAGCGCGCTTCGCCACGCCCGCGCCTTGGCGATCGTGAAGTGGTGAGCGGGAACGCAACGCATCAGGCTGGGGTCGTCCCGCGACTGCCTCCGCCGATCACTCGTAGACCGTGACGTTCGGCTCGTACCGGCAGCGACAGCCCGTCGGGCCGGTGCAGCCGTCGATCGGCAGCGGCGGCAGGCCGGTCGGCAGGTACGACCGATCGCTCACGGCGAGGCACGCCGGGCAGGCGTTCGAATCGGCCGCGACGAGCGCCACGCCATCGATCACGCCCTCGAGATAGAGGCGCTGGAGCTCCGCGACGCCGGCCTCGCCGCTCATGCCGGGATCGCCGCACCGGCGAAGCGACCCGGGCGGTACGGCTCGAGCTCGGCGGCGGATCCGCCCGTGAGGTCGGCGGCGACGAGGCGCCCGAGGACCGGCGCGAGCGTCACGCCGCTGTGGCTGACGACGACGTACAGCCCCTCGACGCCGGGCACGAACCCGACCGCCGGCAACCCGTCGACGGCCACGGATCGGCGGCCGATCCGGGCACGTTCCAGGCCGGCCACGGCCAGTTCCGGGAGCAGGCGGGCGGCTCGCTCGAGCAGATCCCGGGCCGGCTCGGCATCGACCGGAACCCCCGTCGTGGCCGGGTCGAGGGAGGCGTCCACGGAGCGCGACGACAGCATGATCCGCCCGCCGCCGTCGGGCCGAATCGCGACGCCGCCGGCATGGACGACCCGGTCGACACGCCCGGCAATCGGTCCGCTCACGACGAGAAGACCGGGTGTCGGGGCCATCGGAAGCTGCGCCCCGACCCCCGCGAGGAGCATCTCCGTCGCCGGTCCCGCCGCCACCACGACGAGGTCCGCGTCGACCGCTTCCCCCGACGCCAGCCGGACGCCCGTCGCGCGCCCGCGCTCCACGATCAGCCCTGCCACGCCGTCGGCGAGCACGACCCGGGCGCCGTTCGCGCGCGCCGCGCGCACGAGTCGCCCGACGACCCCGTGAACGTCGACCCACGCCTCGTCCGGAAAGTGACCGGCGACGAGGTCCCCGTCGGCCGGGAGCACCAGGTCCGGTTCCAGCGCCGCGATCTCGGTTCGGTCGAGCCGGCGCACCGGGTAGCCCCGTGCCTCGTGGCGCGTGAGCCGTTCCTCGACGGCCGCGGCGCCAGGCCCGATCCCGACCACGAGGTCGCCGCCCGGGTGGAGCCAGTCGCCGCCCAACTCAGCGGCGAGCGCCGGCCAGGCGGCGACGCCGGCCTCGTTGAGCGCCGCGTAGTCCGCGGGCGCCTTGTCCTGCGCGTTGACCCAGGCGAACGACGCGCCGGACGTTCCGCCGGCCGGTCGATCGGCCTCGACGATCGTGACGGCGATGCCGGCGGCGGCGAGGCGGTGGGCGACCGACGCGCCGAGAAGGCCGCAGCCGACGACGATCGCGCGGGTCATTCCTTGTCGGTGGCGTGGCGATCGACGGCCAGCACACCGGCCCGGGCGAAGTTCTCGGCCGGCACCTCCTCGATCCGGATCGTGACGATCTCCGGGTCGACGTGCCACGTCTCGACGACCGTGTCGGTGATCCGTCGGGCGAGCTCGCGCTTCTGCTCGACGGTTCGGCCGCTGATGGCCTGGATGATGATGCGCGGCATCGGTCTGCGGTCCCTCCGTGTCAGGGTCGGGCGATTGCCGTTTCGCGGTGTTCGACCTTCGTGTAGCCCTTCCAGAGCGGCTCGTAGAAGTAGCGGATGCCGTACTCGATGCGCAGCGTCCGGGTCCGCGCGTCGCTCGGGTTGAAGTGCTCGTGGCGGGTCATCTTCGGCGGCACGTGGACGGCGTCGCCGGCCTCCCAGTCGTAGTGTTCATAGTCGATCTCGGAGAACCCGACCCCTTCGAGGACGTACAGCACCGCCTCCGTGTGCGAGTGGCAATGGCTCGACGTGTGCGGCACTTCCTCGAAGATGTTGGTCATCGCGACCGACACGGCGGTGAACCCGTTGCGCTCCTCGCTGGGGCTTTCGCCGCCGCCCATGAGGATGTAGATCGCGCCGTGTCGATGCGGGTTCTCACTCGGCTTGTGACCGCCGTCCCCGTCCCCATGGTCGTGCCCGTGCCCGCCTCCGTGCTGGTGCCCGCCGCCGTGCCCGTGTCCGCCGTGTCCACCGTGTTCCGTCGACTCGCCCCGTTCGGCGGCCGCACGGCGCAGTTCCTCGCGCCGCCTCTGCTCGTCGGGCGCATCCTCGAGGTGGAGGGCGATCCGTCGCCCGTCCGCGTCGAACTGCCCGTCCTCGGCCGGAAATCGGGACTCGAGGTCCGGTGGGTTGGAACCCTTCTCCTCGAGCTGCTCGAGCCGCCCAAGGCGCACGAACAGGTCGAGGTCCATCGCCGAGGCGGACACGTAGCGGAGCTCATCGGCCCCGGTGTTGAAGAGCTGGTGCTCCGAGCGATACGGCACGTGGATCGTCGTCCCGGCATGGAACCCGTAGCGGCGACCGTCGACGACGATGAACCCGGAGCCGGCGAGGATGTGGATCGCCTCCTCGCCATGCGCGTGGCGGCCCGTGTGATGGCCGGGCGGGATCGCCACCGTGCACAGGTTCGTGCCCTGGGTCGGAAACCCCACCGGCTCGCCGATGAGCATCGCGATGCGGTGCTCGTTCGGCGTCTCGATCCACGTCGCGTCGCGCCCGTGGGCGACGACGGGGGAGTGGGTGACCGCCTGCTCGTTCCGCTCGCTCGCCGCCAGCCAGTCGGCATAGAAGTCCACCCGCTCCATCCGCGTGATCGGACGCCACGTGTCGCTCATCGGTCCTCCAGCCAGTCGGATCTGCGTTCGTGTACACGAGAGTATGGTGTCGTGGACAACCGGCGTGCAAGCGCACCGGCCGGATCAGTGCCATAGGTCAGCCGCCCCGGGGCGATCGGGCCCACCGGCCCTTCGAACGTGGTTGTGCAATCCGCGATGATGGCGCAACCGAGTATGAGGATGGAGCAATGAACGTTCGCGACGTGATGACGACCGACGTGTGCACGGTGGGCCCGGACACGCCGCTCAAGGACGTGGCCCGGCTGCTCGTCGACCGCGGCGTGAGCGGCGTGCCGGTGGTCGATGCGGAGAGCCGGGTCCTCGGGATCGTGTCGGAGGGCGACTTCCTCCAGCGCGAGGCCGGAACGGCGGATCGCCCGCGCGGCACGCTGTGGTGGTTCTGGGCGGCCGGCACGGAACGAGACCAGACGGTGCGCTCGCACGCGACCACGGCCGGCGCGGCGATGTCGTCGCCGGCGATCACGATCGGCCCGGATCGCTCGCTCGCCGAGGCGGCTGCAACGATGGCCCGCGCGGATGTGAACCGGCTGCCGGTCGTCGCCGACCATCGGTTGGTCGGCATCATCTCGCGGGCGGATATCGTGCGGGCCTATGCCCGCGGCGACGACGAGCTGACCGAGGTCGTCCGGACCAGCCTCCGCGCCGTCGACGGCCTGACCGTCGTCGAGGTGCGCGACGGCGTCGCGGTGCTTGCCGGGACGGTCGCCCACCAGTCGATCGCCGTCGCGGTCCGGGGCATCGTCGAAGGAATTGACGGGATCCTCGGCGTCGACGATCGCGCGGTGGCGTGGTCGCCGGAGCCGGAGCGGATCGAGAGCTGGCTCGAGGGCACGGCCCCGGGCCTCGGCGGGGACGGCCGGCAGACGGATTGACCGTCCGGCTGGTTGACCGACGCGAGACACGTTGACGACCCGGGCGGGGAGTGCGCCCGGGTCGTCGAGGAGCGGCGGGTCGGTGTGCGCGATCAGCTCATCGGATCGTTGAACATCGCCTCCGTGGACGGAGCCGTCTTGAGCAGCTGACCGGGCTGGACCCGTTCGACCACGTCCGGTGGAACCCGGCAGGCCGGCGGGAACGTGATCGGCGGCGCCGGCTTCGTGCAGTCGATGATCATCTTCGTCTCCTGCGGGCCCTTCTCCTCGCGGTGCCAGCCGTACGTCACCGGGTTGAGGTGGCCGCCGAGGAAGTTCGGCATGACGATCAGGTCTCGGTCGCCCTGGAAGCGGGTCGTGAACGCCCACAGGACCTGGTCCATGTCGAACGGGTCGATGTCGTCGTCGACGATGAAGATGTGCTTGAGGATCGGGTCGACCGCGAAGGCCGCGGACGCCGCGATCTTCGGCTCACCCTCGACCCGCTTCTTCATCTGGATGACGAGGGTGCTCCGGATGCCCATGAGCGGCAGGTTGACCGCCGTGACCGTCGGCATGGCCTCGCGGACGCGCCGGTAGATCGAGCCCATCCGCGGCAGCGCCCCGAGCACGAGGTGCTCACGGTGGGCGTTGAACACGTCGACGTAGATCGGTCGCCGGCGCATCGTCACGGCCGTCACCTGGACCCATGGCATCGGGCCCAGGCGGGTGTAGTAGAGCGGGTACTCGCCGAACGGGCCCTCGTTCTGGACCTTGTCCGGGTCGGTGTCGACGATGCCCTCGATGACGATCTCGGCGTGGGCGGGATACTCGAGGTCCACGGTCTTGCCCTTGACGACCTCGACGGACTCGCCGAGCAGGCCGCCCATGACCTCGAGCTCGCCGCCGATGCCGGGCAGCTTCGAGACCGCCGCCATGAGCATGGCCGGGTGATGACCGATGACGAGGGCGACCTCCATCGGCCGCTTCGCCTCGCGGTTGGCACGCAGGATGTACGACGTGTGGTGGGCCGGGTTGGTCATGAACCCGACCTGCCGCGGGCCCTGGAGCTGGTGCCGGAAGATGCCCGCATTGAGGCGCCCGGACTCCGGGTCGCGCGAGATCGTTGCCGCCGACGTGATGTACTTGCCGGCGTCGAGTTCCTGGTGGACGAGCATCGGGAGCTTCGTGATGTCGATCTGGTCGCCGGTCCAGACGACCTCGTGGACGGGCGCCTGGTCGGACGGGACGAGGGTGGTCGGGATCGGGCTGCCCTCGCGCCGGGCGTACTCCGGGACCATGCCGTGGACGTCGCTGCCGATGCTGAGGGCGACCCGCTCGTACGTGCCGTGGAGGTTGAGCATGAGCGGGACCGGCGACTGGGCGACGTTCTTGAACAGGACCGCCGGGAAGCCCGGGTAGGCCGGGTCGTTGAGGATCTTGTGAACGACCGCGGTCGCCTCGAACTCCGGGTCGATCTCGTCGTCGACGATGCGGACCGCATCCGGGGTCGCCGCGAGCAGTTGGTCGAGGTAGGTTCGCAGGTCCTGTGCCATGGGTTCTCCTGTCGTGCGGGGTTGTGTGCTGTGCGCGATCAGAGTGCGATGACGCCGAGGACGACGAGGACGGCACCGGCCACGATCTGGACCGTCAGCCGCTCTGTCCCACGGAGGAGGATGACCGTGAACGCGAGCGTGAACAGCGGCGCGCTCGCGGTGACCGGATAGACGACGCTGACCTCTCCGCCGGAGAGCCCCAGGGTGAGGGCGAGAAAGCCGATCGACTGGAGCACGCCGGAGGCGAGGAAGAGGCCGAATGCCGGCTCACGATGGGCCGTCCGGAGGCCCGATCGATCGCCGAACGACAGTGCGTAGACGAGCGCGGCGACCGCGCCGACAAAGGCCGCCGTGAGCGGCAGATCGGCAGCCTCGAGTCCGAACTTGAGGAACAGCGGCCGGACCCCGTAGGACAGGGCGGACGCGACCGCAAAGAGCACGCCGTAGTCGAGCCAGCGGCGCACGCCGGCTCCGGGCTTCCACGTGACGAGCGCCACACCGCCGACGATCGCGACGATCGCCGCCCATCTCAGCGGCGTGACCGGCTCCTGGTACAGGATCGCCGCGAGCAGGGCCGACACGACCGGCGCCGAGTTCTTGATCGCGGTCGCCGGCGAGGCGCCGATCCGGTCGATCGCGATGTACAGCCAGCGCCGCCCGATCCCCGTCCCGAACAGCCCGCCGAGGACGTAGCCGAACAGGGCGGCCGTCGTGACCTGCTCCCAGTGCAGGCCCCCCGCGAACGGCAGGATCGCGAAGTACAGCGGCACGGCCATGAACAGACCGACGATCATCGCCGTGTCCGGCCGGCCTCCGCGCGAGAAGCCGAGCTTGAGCGTCACCGGGTTGAGGCCGAACGCGATCGCCGTGACGAGCGCGATGGCCTTCGGGTCGATCGGTGGCACCGCGCGTCAGGCCGGGAGCCGCGGGCCGCGAAGGCGCGGGCACGATATGGCTGGTCCTCCTCGGTGGGCGTCGGGCCGGCTCCGTGGGGACTCCGACCGCCGCTGCGCCTGAGCGGTATGCGACGGTATCCTAGTGCATGGAGAACGCGTGACGCAATGCGGCGGAGCAGGAGATCGGCGATGACCGTCTGGATCGGCCGGATCGAACCGAGCATGTGGCTCGAGGGCCCGTGGTGGCACGAGGTCCTTCCCGACGACGTGCGCCTGGCCGTGCTGTCGCTCGGCGTCCGGCGACTGCGGCCCGAACAGCTGGAGGCCGCTCATGCCCAGATCCTCGACAAGGTGGAGGCGCTCGAGGACGAGGGCGTCGACGTCATCAACGTCGGCGGCAGTCCGGTCGTCGGGCTCCATGGCAAGGCCGGTCACGAGCGCCTCCTGGCCGACATCGCGGCTCGCGTCAGCCGGCCGTTCGTCACGTCGCTCCAGGCGGAGCTCGAGGCGATCCGTGCCGTTGGCGGCTCGTTCGTCCTGATCGCGAGCCCGTATCCGGTCGCCCAGACGGAGAAGCGGGTCGCCGTCCTCGAGGAGGACGGCATCGCGGTCGCCGGCCACGGCAGCCTCGACATCGAGCGCAACCGGGACATCGCCCAGCTCGATCCGTCGGCGATCGTCCGGCAGGCCGTCGCGCTCGCCCGTGACCACCCGGACGGCGATGCGCTATATCTGCCGTGCGGCTCGCTGCCGGTGGTCTCGGTCATCGAGCGACTCGAGGCGGAGACGGGCCTGCCGGTCGTGACGAACGTCCAGGCCCAGATCTACGCCTGCCTCCGTCGCGTCTCGTACGAGCACCCGATCGATGGCTACGGGCGCCTGCTCCGCTCGCTCGGTGCGGTGGCGACCGGCTGACCCGCCGCCGGCTGACCCGCCAGCTGAGATCAGGTCGCCTTCGGGAAGATGGCGAGCAGGCCGCCGTCGCACACGAGGTCCGCGCCGGTCACGAAGCCCGCCTCGTCCGAGACGAGGAACAGCGCGGCCGCGGCCTGGTCGGCCGGCTGACCGAACCGGCCGATCGGAATGCCCTTCGCCTCACCCGCCCGGTCGGCCGAGAACGCCTCGTCGGCCATCCCGACCGGGCTCCCCGTCTGCGTCGGCGTCAGCGTGTTGACCCGGATGCCGTGCGGGGCGAGCTCCATCGCCATCGCCCGGGTGAGGTTGTTCACGCCGCCCTTGGCCGCGGCGTAGGCGAGCTTGTTCCGGATCCCGCGGTGCCCGCTCGTCGAGCCGACGTTGACGATCGCGCCGCGGACCCCGCCGTCGATCATTGCCCGCGCGACGTGCTTGCCGCACAGGAACCCGGATCGGAGGGTGAGCGCGACGACCCGATCGAACTCCTCGGCGGTCGTGTCGAGGAGTCCCTTGTTGATCGTTGCCGCGACGTTGTTGACGAGGATATCGACGCGTCCCCATGCCTCGACCACGCGGGCGACCATGCCCGCCACGGATCCCTCGTCGGTCACGTCCGCCACCACGGCCATGGCCTGCCCGCCACTTGCCTCGATGGCGGACACGACGCGCTCGGCCCGCGCGCCGTCGATGTCGACGACCGCGACCGCGGCACCCTCAGCGGCGAACCGCTCCGCCATCGCCCGGCCGATGTTCTGGCCACCGCCGGTGACGATGGCGACCTTGTCGGCGAGTCGGCTCACGCGTTGCGGCGGCGCTGCCGGGCGTTCGACGGCAGCCAGCCGGTCAGTCGCTGGTCGACGAGCTGGACGACCTTCACGGCGACCATCGCCACGGTGATGATGACGATGAGCACGGCCAGCACGCCCTCGGCGTCGAACCGTCCCCCGGCATCCGTCACGACCTGGCCGAGGCCGACGATGGCGATGAACATCTCGCCGTTGATCATGCCCTTGACCGCCCGGCCCATCCCGAGCCGGAGCCCGGCCATGATGAGCGGCGTGGCGGCCGGCAGGATGACCTTGAGGAAGAGCTGGCGCTCCGACGCGCAGTACGAGCGGCCCATCTCGACGAGGGGAGCCGGGACGTTCCGGATCGCCGACGTGGTGTTCACGATGATGATGAACACCGTGTACATGATGATGACGCCGAGGATCGAGAACCGGCTGTTGGCCGGGCCGAAGATCGAGAAGAACAGCGGGGCGAAGACGAGGGTCGGGGCGGTCAGCAGCGCGTAGACGTAGAAATCGAGCGCCATCTCCGCCTTGCGGTAGGCGCCCATCGCCATGCCGAGCCCGATCCCGATCGCGGCCGACAGGCCGAATCCGATGACCAGGTTGGTCAGGCTGTTGAGCAGGTTGCCGATGATCTTGCCCTCGGCGGTCAGCTCGGCGAGCCGCTCGAGGACGCCGGACAGCGGCGGGAAGAACGACAGCCCGGCGATCCGGCCGATGAGCTCCCACAGGATCGCGCCGGCCAGGAGACCGATCGTCCCGGGCCCGATGCGCGCGATGATCCCGCTCGCGTCGAGGCGGGGCGGATGGACCTGGCGCGGCTTGACCGCGGCGACGCTCACGCGCCGATCCCGATCGTCGGCGCAGCCTCCCGAGCCGGGCGACGGAACAGCTGCATCTCGCGCAGCCGTCGCCACAGGTCGGCGGTGATCTGGGCGAACTCTGCCGAGCCGGCCATGTCATCGACCACGCTCGCCCTCGGCCGATCGAGCGGCACGTCGACGATGTCGACGATCCGGCCGGGCCGCGGCGACATGAGGACGACCCGATCGCCGAGCAGGACGGCCTCCTCCATCGAGTGGGTGATGAAGATGACCGTCTTGCGTGACTGCTCCCAGATCACGAGCAGCTCCTCCTGGAGGAGGCGCCGCGTCTGCTCGTCGAGGGCACCGAACGGCTCGTCCATGAGCAGGATCTCCGGGTCGACCGCGAGGGCACGTGCCAGCCCGACGCGCTGCTGCATGCCGCCCGACAGCTGGCCGGGCAGGCGCTTCTCGAAGCCGGTCAGCCCGACGAGCTCGATGAGCTCCTCCGCGCGGGCCTCCCGCTCCGCCTTCGGTACGCCTCGCAGCTCGAGCCCGAAGGCGACGTTGGCGACGACCGATGCCCACGGGAGGAGGGCGAAGCTCTGGAACACCATCGCCCGGTCGGGACCGGGCCCGCTGATCGACCTGCCGCGAACGCGGACGTCGCCGCCCTCGAACGTCTCGAGCCCGGCGATGATCCGGAGCAGAGTCGTCTTGCCGCAACCGGACGGTCCAAGGACGGTCAGGAACTCGCCCTCGCGAACCTCGAGCGAGACGTCCTTCAGCGCCTCGACGGACGCGTCGTCGCCACGGGCCGGGAACGTCTTCGACAGGCGGTCGATCTCGATCATGCAGGGTCCCTCATTCGCGGAGGACGGTGCCGTGTGCCCACGGCGCAATCCGGCGCTCGACCGCTCGCACGATCGAAATCAGGATCAGGGCCTCGATGACAACGAGGATGACCACGCCGTACAGGAGGTCCGGGTCGAAGCTGCCCCGGAACGTGGTGATGAGGTTGCCGATGCCGACGGCGACGAACAGGAGCTCGACGACGACCATCCCGGTTACCGCACGCCCAAGGCCCAGCCGGACGCCGGTCATGACGGCCGGCAGGGCTCCGGGCAGGAGCACCTTGCGCCAGATCTGACGCTCGTTCGCACCGAAGCTCGTCGACATCTCCACGAGGCTCGCTTCGACCTGGCGGACGCCGGCCCGCGTATTGACGATGAGCACCGGCAGGGCGAACACGAAGACGATGACGATCCGCGACTCGAGACCGATCCCGAGCGACATGATGAGCAACGGGATGATCGCGGCCATCGGGGTGACGAGCAGGATGTTGAGGTAGGGGTCGATGAAGCCCTCGATGCTCCGGAAGCGCGCCGCGGCGAGTCCGGCGAGGATCCCGACGACGAGACTCGCGGAGAAGCCGAACAGGAGCGACTGGTTGCTCTTCCAGAAGGCGTCCCACGTGGCGAGGTCCTGCACGAGCGTCACGACGCCGACGAGCGTGTCCGAGAACGTCGGGATCAGCAGGCTCCGAAGGTTGACCGCGTAGATCTCCCAGATCGTCCCGATGACCGCCAGCACGAGCAGGCGGTACGTCCAGGGCGACGCGCCGACGCGACTCCTGAGGGACGCAAACGGGGGGCGGGCGGACCCGCCCCCCGTGGCCTGAAGTGACGGGCTAGCCGCCGAGCTCATCCAGCGCCATCTGCAGGAACGACAGATCGGCGAACTGGTCGACCTCGAGCAACGTCTCGGTCGTGCCGGTGCCGTCCGGACCGAAGAACTCGGCCGTGTACGCGAGCTTTTCCTCGGTCAGGCCGCCGTCGGTCGGGAACATCCCGAGCTCGACGTACTTGGCCGCCGCTTCGTCGATCGTGTCCGGGTTGATCGCGTCGCCGACGAACTCCTCGGCGATCGACTTCAGGTAGTCCGGATCACCGTCGATGAGGCGGTGCTGCTCGAGGACGGCCTTGACGACGGCCAGGACCGTTCCGGGGTTTTCGGCCGCGAAGTCGCCGTTCACATAGACCGACGTGGTCTGCAGGTCCGGCAGGTCGGCGGCGAAGCTCGAGATGAGGTGGTACCGATCGGATGCCTCGCCCTCGATCGTGATCGAGTCGGACAGCTCGAGCGGGCTCGCGTCGATCTGGTCGGCGAGCATCGCCGCGACGCGGTTGTTGGAACCCTCGATGACGACGTAGTTGGGCTCCGTGCCCGGGCAGACGGTATCGACGTAGTTGCGGACCATCGCCGTGCTCACAGCGCCCTGGCTGTGGATCGCCAGGCGCTGGCCACCCAGGCCGGCGCAGTCGGTGATGTCCGTCCGCGCGTACAACGTCCATTCGTTGTTCACCCGGGCGACGACGAGCTTGAGGTTGGCGCCCTTCTCGACGGCGGCCATCGAGCTGTTGTTGGCGCCGGATCCGAACGCGAATCCGCCGCTCGAGACGCCCTCGGTGACGAGCTCCGACGAGTCGAGGACCTGGACGGTGATCGTGTAGCCGCTGTTGTTGAGGGCGTCGATGGCGGCCAGGAAGGCGGAGCTCGACAGACCGGCGGACGTGAAGCCGATCGTGAATTCCTTCGTTCCCGGAAGCTCGGTCGGGGTCGGCTCCGCGCTCGGCTCGTCGGACGCCGGCGGGCTCGTCGGCGTGGCCGACGAGGGGGACGGGCTTGCGCCCGAGCTACAGGCGGCGAGGACGAGTGCGCCGACGACGAGAAGGCTGACCCCCCGGATCGATCGGGTACGTCGCATGTGCAAGACTCCCCTGCTGGGTGGGGCATCGCATCGCGGCAGCCTCCTCCGTGGCCACCCAACCATGCCGCGATCGCTCCGTGGCGATACGCCACGGTATGCATCGGCATTCTATTGACTCGAACGGGGCGGGTCAATGCGATTCCGGCGGCCAGTCGGCGGCCGCGGCGTGGTCGCGATCCGCGCTCGCCAAGCGCGGGACGGGGCCGATGCACCGCGCGCGCGTCCCGTATACTGCCGCTTGAGGATCACTGTATGCGGTGATATGCCAATGGTCCAACACGCCCGCGTCCGACGCGCGACAACCCGAGCCGATGGAGCCAACGACGGCCTTCCGAGCAGTGAGCTCGTGTACCGACGGCTCAAGGACCAGATCATCTCCGGCGACCTCGCCCCGGGGTCGCGCCTCATCGAACTGAGCATTGCCGCCGACTTCAACGTCAGCCGGACTCCGGTCCGCGAGGCGCTCAAACGTCTCGCCGCCGAGAACCTCGTCCTGGCCGATCCCGCCCGCGGGATGGTCGTCCACGCGCCGGACGCCGGGGAGATCGAGGACGTGTTCGTCGTGCGCGAGGCCCTCGACGGGCTTGCCGCTCGCCTGGCCGCCCACCGGATCACGCCGTCGGAGCTCGCCCGCCTGCGGCTCATCGTCGACTCGATGCGCCAGGCCGTCGCCGGTGATCGGCGAGAGCAGATCGTCATCGCCAACCAGCGCTTCCACGATGTCATCTACACGGCGGCCGGAAACCCCATGCTCGCTCGCGTCGCGAGCGACCTGCGCGACTTCGTGCGCCGCTTCAGCACCCTTCCGTTCGCCAGCCCGGATCGCGTGGAGCACGTCCTCGCCGAGCACGAGGCGATCCTCGCCGCGCTCGTCGCGCATGACCCGGCCGCGGCCGAGGCCGCCTCGAACACGCACCTCGGCGCAGCGCGCGAATACCTCGTGCGCCTCGACCTCCAGGAGTTCGCCGCGGAGTCGCTCGCCTGACCGTGCGGCTCCCATGACCGATCGACCGCGCGTCGACCTGATCTTCACCGGCGGGACGATCGACTCCGTCGGCGTCGACCGGCTCGACCTGGCCTGGTACATCGAAGCGGGCAAGCGTCTCGCCGACGGCGAGCTCGTGGAGCACGTGCCGGAGCTCGACACGATCGCGCACGTCCGCGAGGTCCCGTTCCGGCGGCTGCCGAGCCAGTCGATCACGGACGACGACCTGTTCGATCTCGTCCGCGTCATCCACGCGGCATTCGACGACGGGGCGGACGGCGTCGTGATCACGCACGGCACGAACACGCTCGAGGAGACCGCCTACTTCCTGCACCTCACCCTGCGCGCGGACCGGCCGGTCGTCATCGTCGGCGCGATGCGCCCGTCGTCGGCGATCAGCGCGGACGGCTACCTCAACCTGTTCAACGGGGTCCGCGTTGCGGCCGATCCGGCGTCCGCGGGCATGGGCGTGCTCGTCGTTCTCAACGACACGATCCACAGCGCTCGCGATGTCACGAAGACGGCGACCTACCGGGTCGAGACGTTCCAGGGCCGCGACCTCGGGCCGCTCGGCTACGCCGACAACGATGGGCGGGTGCTCTTCTACCACCGACCGATGCGGCCGCACACGAGCGCGACGGAGTTCGACATCGCCCGCCTTCCCGCCCTGCCGCGGGTCGACGTCGTCGTCTCGTATCTCGGGGCGGACGGGACGATGATCGACGCGGCGGTCGCCGCCGGGGCACGCGGGATCGTGTCGGCCGGGACCGGCGCCGGGCGGCCGACACCGGCCGAGACCGAGGCGCTCGACCGCGCGGCCGCGGCGGGCGTGCTCATCGCCCAGGGGACGCGCGTCGGCTCCGGGCGCACGGTCCGGAGCCCCGGGCTCCAGCGTCGCGGCTGGGTCGCCACCGACAACCTCCAGCCTTGGAAGGCGCGAATCCTCCTTCGTCTCGCCCTCGCGACGACGACGAACCCGGACGACATCCAGCGGATCGTCGATACGTACTGACCGCCTCGCCGTGAGGCGGTGGGCTGTGGGCGGTGGGGGCGGTGGCGGTGGTCAGACCCCGAGGCTCGTCCGGTCGAACAGGGTCGCCAGCGAGAAGCCGGCCGCGGCGATGGCCGCCGGGCCACCCTCCTCCCGATCGACGACGGCGAGGATCCCGAGGACCTCGCCACCGGCCGCGACGACCCGCTCCGCCGCGCGGATCGCCTGGGTGCCGGACGTGATGATGTCCTCGACGACGATGACCCGGTCACCCGGCTCGAGGACGCCCTCGATGAGGCGCTCCGTGCTGTACTCCTTGGCGCCCTTGCGGGCGATGACGAACGGCAGGCCGGTTTCGAGCGACAGCGCCGTTGCGAGCGCGACCGCGCCGAGCTCCGTGCCGCAGATCCGATCCGTGCCGGGCGGCACGAGCGCGGCCAGCTCCACCGCCAGGCGGCCCAGGATGTCCGGCTTCGTCTCGAACAGGTACTTGTCGAAGTAGTAGCGGCTGCGCTGCCCGGAGCTGAGGACGAAGTCGCCCTCGAGATACGCGGCCGCGACGAGGTCACGACCGAGTTGGTCGTGGGCGTCGTCGGTCCGGGTGGTCGTGTCTGTCATCCGATGAGGATAGCGGGCGCCGGCTCGCCCGACCTCCGTATACGACGGTGTACCATCGAGCCGATCACGGGCAGCGAGAACGGCGAGCGGAGGCGTGGGCGGACAATGGGCGAGCGGGTCTGGGATCGGTTTCTGTCGGAGCGGGATCGCGCCCGGGCAGCGGCGGACCCGGCGATCCGCAAGGGCGCCGGGGAGCGGCCGGTGCTGCTCCTCGTCGACCTCTATCGCTGGGTCTTCGGCGACCGGCCGGAGCCGCTCCTCGAAGCGATCCGGACGTGGCCGGGCAGCTGCGGGCTGGCCGGCTGGGAGGCGCTGCCGCACATCGAGCGCCTCCTCGGCGAGGCGCGCTCGCTCGGCGTCCCGGTCGTCCACGTGACCGGCTTCGGCGGCATGCCCGGCTGGCGCGACGCGAATCCGCGCGGCGCCCGGGTCGACGACCCGGCCATGGCGGATCGTCGACGGCGGCGCTGGGACATCGTCGACGAGGTCGCCCCGATCGACGGCGAGGTCGTCCTCCACAAGACGGCGCCGAGCGCGTTCTGGGGTACTCCGCTGGCCGGCCTGCTCACCGGCCTTTGGGCCGACACGGTGGTCGTGGCCGGCGAGTCGACGAGCGGCTGCGTCCGCGCGACCGTCGTCGACGCCAAGAGCCATCGCTACAAGGTCATCGTTCCGGAGGAATGCGTGTTCGACCGGGACGAGGCGCCGCACGCGATCAACCTGTTCGACCTCGATCAGAAGTACGCCGACGTCGTGCCCCTCGACGAGGCGATCGCCTACCTGCGCGACGTCGCGCGGCGGCCGGTCAGCGCGGGAGCAGGTCGCTGAGCCCCTCGACGCCGCGCCAGATCAGCGTGGCGCCGCCGACACCGAGCGCGACGAGCACGCCCCGATAGATCGCCGCCGCGGGCAGCCGGCCGCGGAAGTGCAGGCCGATCACCTGCACGCCGAGGCTCGGCACGAGCAGGACGCCGGCGATGACGACGAGGGACGGGGTGTAGACGTCGAGCGCGGCGAGCAGGCCGATCCGGAGCGTCGACATGAGGAAGAACACGAGCGCGATGGCGTAGGCAAAGTCACGCCCGCGGAGACCGATCGCCGTCAGGTACGTGCCGAAGACCGGCCCGGACGCACCGAGCGTCCCGTTCGACACCCCACCGACGAAGCCGACGAGGGGTCCCAGGCGACGCTCCGTCCGGTCGCCCATCGGGGGACGCTCGCCCTGGATCGAGCGCGCGACGAACCAGATCGTGAAGAGCCCCAGCGCGATCGAGATGAGCGGGCCGGGCAGGATCACGAGGAGTTGCGTCCCGACGACGGACCCGACCACGGCGCCCGCCAGCAGGCTCCCGAGGCGGCGCCATGGTGGCGCGAAGGCGCGGTGGTTGATGAGCTGTAACCCGCTCACGAACGGGGCGAGCAGGCTCATGACGACGACCCCGTCGCGCGCCCCGAGGACGACGGCCAGCGCGTTGACCGCGAGGAGGGCGAACCCGAACCCGATCGTGCCGTTGATGAACGCGGCCACCGCGACGGTCCCGACAAGGATCGCGACGAGGAGCGGGTCGTCCGTCATGGTCGCTCGGCGCTCCTCGACACCTGGACCTCCGGGCCGGTCCAGTGACCGTTGACCCGCCATCCTCGCGGACCGTAAGATACCGTTGCATACAGTCGTCCGTCGGGCCCAGTCAGCGATGGTCGACCGGAAGGCGGAGGAGCGTGGCGATCATCGACCGGGCGGAGACGGCGACCGAAGGACGGCTGCCACCGTGGCGCGACACGCGCGAGTGGATCGCGCGCGTCCGCGACCTCGGCGAGCTGCGCGTCGTCGACGGAGTGGACTGGCAGGCCGGGATCGGCGAGATCACCGAGCTGCTCGATCACGCCGACGACAGCCCGTGCGTGCTCTTCGACAACGTGCCGGGCTACCCGGCAGGCCGGCGGGTGATCGTCAACTGCAACGGGACGCCGCGCCGGCAGGCCGTCACCCTCGGGCTCCCGCAGTCCGAGGGCAATCACGACGGCCTGTTCCGCTTCTGGCGGACGGTCCTCGCGGACTTCCAACCTGTCGATCCGGTGTTCGTCGAGGACGGCCCCGTCTTCGAGCACGTCGTCGAGGGCGATGCGATCGACCTCGAGGCGTTCCCGGTGCCGGTCTGGCATCCGCAGGATGGCGGCCGTTACATCGGCACCGCGAGCATGAACATCATGAAGGACCCGGATTCCGACTGGGTCAACGTCGGGACGTACCGCAACCAGATCTTCGGCCGCGACGAGATGGGCGTGTACATCAGCCCGGGCAAGCACGGCAAGATCATCCGCCAGAAGTACTTCGACCGCGGCGAGCCGTGCCCGATCGTGGTCGTCGTCGGCGCCGATCCCCTCCTGTTCATGGCCGCCTGTGCCGAGGGCATCCCGTACGGAATGAGCGAGTACGCCTGGGCGGGCGGCGTGCGCGGCGCGCCGGTCGAGCTCGTCCGCGGCCGCCACACGGGCGTCCCGTTCCCGGCCACGGCGGAGATCGCGATCGAGGGCTGGATGTACCCGGACGAGTACCACGACGAGGGTCCGTACGGGGAATGGATGGGCTACTACGCGAGCGGCGAGCATCGGACGCCGATCATCCACGTCGCCGCGATCTACCACCGGACCGACCCGATCCTGCTCGGCTGCCCGCAGGGCAAGCCGCCCCACGAGGACAACCGGTTCCTCGCCTACCTCAAATCCGCCCTCATCGAGAACCAGCTCCGCGCCGCGGGTGTGCCGCGGATCACGGGCGTGTGGTGTCCGCCGGAGGCCGGCAACCGGATGATGGTCGTGATCGCCGTGGACCAGGCGTACCCCGGCCACGCGACGCAGGCGCTCATGGTCGGCGGGCAGACCGGCACCTCGGCGTACGCCGGCCGGATCGTCGTCGTCGTCGATCCCGACATCGACATCACGAGCCTCGACGACGTCATGTGGGCGGTCATGACCCGGGCGGACCCGGACCGCGACATGACGATCATCCGCCGCGCGTGGAGTGGGCCGCTCGACCCCGCCATCCACCCGGACGCGCGCGGCTTCAATTCGCGGCTGCTCATCGACGCGACGAAGCCGTGGGAATGGCGCGACCGGTTCGCGGATCCGGTCGTCACGGCCGACATGGCAAGGGCGACGCGGGAGCGGTGGGGCTGGATCCTCGATCCGAACGCACCGGACCCGCGCGACGCCCAATGACTGGGGAGGACGAGGCCACCGACACGAGCCGACCATCCGATCAGTACCACACCGAGCAGGAGTAGCAACGACCTATGCCACAGACCGTCGATCTCATCGTCAAGAACGGCACCGTCGTGACGTCCGACGCGACCATCGCCGCGGACCTCGCGATCTCCGACGGCCGGTTCGTCGCGATCGCCGCACCCGGCCAGCTCGGCCTTGCCGCGGCAGAGGAGTTCGACGCGACCGGTCTCCACGTGCTGCCCGGGGTCATCGACGGCCACGTCCACTTTCGGGAGCCGGGTCTCGAGTACAAGGAGGACTGGCGGACCGGCTCGACGGCTGCCGTGTTCGGCGGTGTCACGACCGTGGTCGAGATGCCGAATACGAAGCCGAAGACGGACTCGCCGGAGAACGTCGAGCTGAAGCGCCGCCTGGCGGAGGAGAAGTCGTACGTCGACTTCGGGATCATCGGCCTGCTCGTCCAGGACAGCGTCCCGGCCCTCCGACCGATGGCCGAGGCGGGGGTCGTCGGCTACAAGTGCTTCCTCGGCGAGACGATCGGCAACATCCCGGCGCCCGACGACGGGATGATGCTCGACGGGTTGCGTGAGATCGCGGCGACCGGGCTGCGGATCGGCTTCCACGCCGAGAACAACGAGATCATGCAGCACCTGATCCGCAAGTTCAAAGCCGAGGGTCGATCCGATCCCCAGGCTCACGTCGACTCGCGGCCGCCGCTTGCCGAGGTCGAGTCGATCCAGCGGATGGGCCTCTACGCCCGCCACACCGGCACGCGCATCCACATCTTCCACCTGTCGTCCCGTGACGGGCTCGACATGATCGACGAGTGGCGCGCGAAAGGTGTGGACATCACCACCGAGACCGGTGCCCACTACGTGTTCAAGAAGGCCGAGGACATGGACCAGACGGGTGTCCGGCTGCGGATGAACCCGCCCGTCCGCTGGGGCTTCGAGGGCCACGGCGACTACCTGCTTCAGGGTCTCCGAGACGGCCGCGTCGACCAGATCGCGACGGACCACTCACCGCATACGGCCGAGGAGAAGCTCACGGGCGACATCTGGACGGCCATCAGCGGCTTTCCGGGCGTCGAGACGTCCATCGGCTACTTCCTCACCTACGGCGTCAACGCCGGCCGGATGACCCTCCAGCAGCTCGTCCGGGCGACGTCGGAGGGGCCGGCGAAGACGTGGGACATGTGGCCCCAGAAGGGCGCGATCCGGATCGGGTCCGACGGGGACCTGACGATCGTCGACCTCAAGAAGGCAGGGGTCGTCCGCGACGACGCGCTCCACAGCAAGAACCACGTCACGCCGTTCGATGGTGACCTGCTCGAGGGCCTGCCGGTGGGCACGATCGTGCGCGGGCAGATCGTCATGCGCGAGGGCGAGCTGGTTGGCCAGGCGGCCGGCCGGATGGTTCGCCCGCGAACCACGTTGCTGCGCACCGCACCGACGGGCGAGCCGGTCACGACCGGCTCCTGAACGAGGTCCTCCTCAGTCCATTCGGGCCCGCCGGGCATCGCCCGGCGGGCCCGGTGGTGTCAGCCCCCGCCGAGCTCCCGGGCCATGTTGCGCGCGAACTCGGCGATGATCTGGTCCGCCTTCTTGCGCATCACCGCCTGGCCGAACTCGCCGAGCTTGCCGAGGATCGACGACTCGGTGTGGATCCGCATCTCCGTCTCGGTCTCCGAGCGAGGCACGAGGGTCATCACCGCCTGGGCGGACACGGCGCTGTTGAGCCGCTTGTCGGACGCCTGGACGGTCATCCGCGAGCGGTACGCCGCGCGATCGCGCTCCGCGACCGTGACCGTGCCCTTGAGGGTCACGCCGATGGGCCCCACCTTGACCTTGAGTGCCCCGTTGTACGTGTCGTCGTCGACCTGCTCGATCGACTCGACGCCCGGCACGCAGCGGCTGACGGCAGGAATGTCCATGAGGAACTCCCACGCCCGATCGGCCGGAACCGGGATGACGACCTGCTGATCGAGGATCACGAACCACGCTCCTTCGCGCCGCGCCGGATTGCATGCGGCAGTGTACCGTGTCGCCCGTGACGAGCGCGCGCGTGGCGGACTGGCGGCCCGGGTTCCTCGCCCAGATGGCCGTCGCCGGCCTCGCCGTCACGACGATCCATGCGACCCGGCCGACGATCACGTACCGCGCCCTCGACCTCGGTGCGACACCGGTTGAGATCGGACTCATCCAGTCGTCGTTCTCGCTGCTCCCGGCCCTGCTCGCGATCGCCATCGGCCGGCGCGTCGATCGCGACGGCGCGTCGCGCTACATGATCGGCGCGATGGCGATGCTGACGGCCGGCGGAGTCCTCGCCGCGTTCGCCGGCGGCTTGCCGGCGCTCGCCCTCGCGCAGCTCGCGATGGGGCTCGGCCAGATCACGTATCTCGTGGCGGGCCAGGCGCTCGTCGCCAACGTCGGGCCGCGCGAGGGGCGCGAGGTCCGCTTCGGCCACTACTCGACGATCAACTCGATCGGCCAGCTCATCGGACCGATCATCCCGGCCACGATCATCGGCGGCGCGGTGGCGGCTTCGGCCGGCCTGCTCGTCGCCGGCACCTCGACGACCCCGCCGGCGGCCGCGCCGGGCGCCGCCGCCGGGATCGCGCCGGACCACCCCGAGGGGGTCGTGTTCCTCGTCGCGGCGGGGCTGACCGCGTCCGGGTTCCTCCTCGCCCTGCTCCTGCCGCGGCTGACCCGGGGTCGCGATCGGCCGGCGTCGCCGCCGGCAGATGGCCGTGGACCGGGCCTGCTGGCCGTCACCGGGCGGGTGCTCCGGCGAAGCGGCATGCCGTCGGCGATGTTCGTCGGGATCACCGTGATCTCGACGATCGACCTCCTTGCCGCGTACCTGCCGGCCCACGGCGAGGAGGCGGGGCTGTCCGTGGGCCTCATCGGGGCGCTCCTGTCCGCCCGGGCCGGCGCGTCGCTCGTGTCGCGCATCTTCATGGCCCAGCTCATCGCCCGGCTCGGGCGATCGCGCCTGCTCGGGACGAGCATGGCCTTCGCGTCGGCCGCGATCGTGGCACTGCCGTTCGTGTCGTCACCGCCGGTGCTCGTCGGGCTCATGGTCGTGGTCGGGCTCGGGATCGGCCTCGGCCAGCCGATGACGATCGCGTGGGTCGCCAACCGCTCGCCGCGAAGCGAGCGCGGCACGGCGCTCGGCGTCCGGATCACCGGCAACCGCGTCGCCCTCCTCGTCGTCCCGACCCTCATGGGCGCGGTCGCCGGGGCCGCCGGGATCGCCGCGATCTTCGTCGTCGTCGGCGTCGCCCTCGCGGTCGGGGCGGGCGTCGCGTTCCGCACGCCGTTCGACGCCCCGATCGACGGAGCGGGCGGTCCGGCGGAGCCGGCGTCGGTCGCCTAGCTAGCCGTT
>DASTOB010000078.1:0-22757 GCA_035720425.1 Candidatus Limnocylindrales bacterium | reverse complement strand
CAGGGTGACCGAGGCGAGATCGTGGCCGCGACGACGGGTCCGCCGGAGGTGGACGGACCGGCCCCGCGTCGACGGGCGGGGCAGCTCGATGGCGGTGACGATCTCGCCGGCGGCGAGCGTCGTGACGCCGGACCGGACGAAAACCTCGTCGAGCGGCACGGAACGGACGCCGGCCGGCCCGGTGACGACGACCCGCGCGCCGTAGACGAGGAGCGACGGCGCCGTGTCGGCCGCCGGGGAGGCGTTGCAGACGTTGCCGGCCAGCGTCGCCCGGTTCCGGATCTGGATCGACCCGACCACCGCGGCGGCCTCCGCGAGGGCCTCGTAGTCGCGCCGGATCCGCGCGTCGGCGGCGATGGTCGTCATGACCGCGAGGGCGCCGATGCGAAGCCCGCCGTCCGCCTCACGGATGTCGCCGTCGAGCTCGGCGATCCGCTTGACGTCGACGACGACCCGCGGCCGGATCGTCCCGTCGCGGAGGCGGATGATGAGATCGGTCCCGCCGGCCAGTAGCCGCGCGTCCGGGCCGTGCGCGGCGAGCAGCGCCACCGCATCGTCGAGGCGGGTGGGCCGTTCGTAGGTGAAGGCGCGCATCGGTCGAAAATCCGGCGTCAGCGGAGCGGCGCGGGAGGCCGGCCGTCGTCGTCGTCCGGCCAGCGCCGCTCCATGTTGCGGCTGACCTCATCGAAGTGCCGCTCGAGGGCACCGACGACGGCGTCCGGATCGCGCCGCTCGAGGGCGGCGAGGATCGGCGGGTGGAGGTCCGCCGACCACTGCGGGTCCGCGCCCGGGACGATGAGCGTGAGGTAGGTCCGCGAGAACGGCTCGAGCGTGCGCCACACCTTCTCGAGCGTCCGGTTGTCGGACAGCCCGACGATCCGGGCGTGGAAGCGCGCGTCCGCCTCCGCGACCGCGTGCCCGTCACCGGCGCGGGCCGCGGCCTGCATGGCCGCCACGTGGCCGGCGATCTCGGCGAGGTCGGCGTCGGTCATGCGCGGCACGCCCTGCCGGGCGCCGAGCGACTCGAGCGACGAGCGCACCGAGTAGGCCTCGAGGATCTCGCGCTTGGTCGGTCGCCGGACCCGGGCGCCGCGGAACGGGGTGATCGCCACGACGCCGAGCGCCTCGAGGCCGCGCAGCGCCTCACGCACCGGCGCCTGGCTCGTGCCGAGCTCACGCGCGACCTGGGTCTCGATGATCCGCGAGTCCGGCTGGTAGTGGCCGCTCAGGATGCCCTCGAGGATCCACTCCTTGACCTGGTCGGCGAGGACGCTGCGGGAGAGCGTTCTCGGAGCGGCCATCCGCGGTCGCCTCAGCGTCCGATCACGGTCGTCGCCCCGGCCTGTGGCGCGTCCGTGTCGGCGTCTGCCGCGGCCCGGAGGATCTCGACCTCGCCGGCCGACCCGTCGAGCCGGATCCGGTCCCCGGTGCGGATGCGCTGCGTCGCGACAGATGTGCCGATCACGGCCGGGATCCCGAACTCGCGGGCGAGGACCGCCGGGTGCGACGTCGTGCCGCCGGTGTCGGTGACGAGGCCGGCGATCTTCGTGAACAGGACGACCCACGCCGGGTTCGTCATCTGGCAAACGAGGATGTCGCCCTCGCGGACCTGGTCGAACTCGTCGACCGTGCGGACGACCCGGGCGACGCCCTCGATGACGCCGGCGGACGCCCCGAGCCCGGTGATCCGGCGGGTGTCGTCCGACTGGGTCTGGTGGAAGCGATCCGGGTAACCCCAGTTGACGAGGTACGGGAAGGCGAGCTGCGAGGGCGTGGCCGTGCCGACCCAGTCGCGCGGCGTGATCGCCTCCGCGGCCGCCCGCTCCGCCCGGCGCCGGGCGACGATCTCGCGGGCCGGGACGGCGTCGGCGCTGCCGATCAGGCTGCGCAACTCCGTGTAGCGCAGGAACATGACGTCATCCGGCTCGTCGAGCCGGCCGGCCTCGACGAGCTTGCGACCGACCTCGAGGAGGACGAGGCGGACGTGGGCGTTGGCGCCCTGGTCGATGTAGAAGTGGTGGTCCGGCGTGAGCGGCGCCATCCGCAGGTTGACCTCGTTGGAGGCCCGCATCTCGTCGAGCGCGTCGCCGCTCAGGCCCTCGAGGATCTCGCGCGAGGCGGCCTCGATGTCGAGCCGCATCGCCTCGATCGCGCTGGGATAGTCGTAGTCCGTCGCGAGGTAGCCGCGGACGAGCTCGAGCACCGGCTCCATCTGCTCGCGCACGGTCGGGAAGATGAACTCGTGGCTCCACACCGCGTGCCAGCCGAACTCGCGCTGGTACGGCTCGACCCGCTCGGCGATGAACCGCCGGCCACGCTCGCTGCCGCGCAGGGCGGCGGCGATCGCCGCCGTGTCCTCCGGTTCGAACGCGGCGCGCAGCTCGGCGTCGTCGCGGACCTCGTTCTTCATCCGCCACAGCGCCTCGATCGAGTCCCAGTTGCGATCCGACGCTGAGTTCTGGAGCCGCCCGAGGAGCGCTTCGTCGACCTGGCCGCGATGCCTTTCCATCACCGCCCGCAGGTTGAGCGTGGCCGACAGCTGGGCGAAGTTGAGCATCCAGTGGATCTTCCAGTGCCGGTCGTGGACATCGATCGCGTCCTCGAGCAGGCAGGCCACCTCGGCCAGGTCCATTCCCGGGGCGGCGTCGAGGCGCTCCTCGAGGAAGGCGAAGTTGCGCTCCATCTCCGGCCGCAGCCGGTCGCGCCACCAGTCGGCGAAGTGGCGGCCGTAGACGGGCAGCACGGTGTCGAGGTAGGCGCCCATCGTGTCGGCATAGGTGGGGTCGCGCGGCACCCGGGCGCCGTAGCGGGCGCTGTACTCGGTCGCGTCGATGCGCAGGTCCGCGTCGGCCGGGATGGCCGTCGTGTAGACGTAGCCGTTGACGTTCTTGGCCAGCCAGTCGACCGCGAACGGCGTCCCAAAGCGGCGGAACATGTGGTCGCAGCTCAGCCACCAGCCGCCGATGTCGAAGAACATCGGGCTCACCGGGTGGGGGATGTGGAGGTCGTCGTAGACCCAGAAGAAGCCCTGCTCGACCTCCGAGTCCCACGTGATCGGGAACGTCTCGTCCCCCAGGAACTGGCCGAGGATCTCCTCTGTCGCTGCCACGGGCTCGCCCTCCGAGGTATCGCGGAATCCCGATGAGCGGCTCGGCGCCTCATCGATCATCGATTATTGTAGCGCGGCCACCTCGGTGAATCGGCCCACGGCCGACATCGGCCGCCCCCGCTCGTTCGGCCCCGCCTCGCCGGTCGCCGCCGCCGCGGCGGCGCGTTCGAGTCGGTCAGTCGCCCTTCTGGCCGGCGAGCGCCGTGCGCGCCTTGTCCCAGTCGGCCCGGAACTGGACGATCCCCTTGTCCGTGAGCGGGTGGTGGACCATCTGCTGGAGGACCTTGAACGGGAGCGTCGCGACGTGGGCGCCGGCGAGGGCCGCCTGGGTCATGTGGAGCGGGTTGCGGATCGACGCCGCCAGGACCTCCGTGTCGAGCTCGTGGATCGCGACGATCTCCGCCAGCTCGCGGATGACGATCATGCCGTCCTGGTTGATGTCGTCGAGCCGGCCGACGAACGGCGACAGGAGCGACGCCCCGGCCTTGGCCGCGAGGAGGCCCTGGTTGGCCGTGAAGATGAGCGTGCAGTTCGTCTTGATGCCTTCCTCGGCGAAGCGGCTGATCGCCTCGAGGCCCTCCTCGCTCATCGGGACCTTGACCACGATGTTCGGGGCGAGCTTGGCGAAGTGGCGGCCCTCAGTGAGCATGCCCTCGACGTCCTCGGCGACGACCTCGGCCGAGACGGGCCCGGGCGTGATCCGGCAGATCTCCTGGAGGATCGAGTCGTAGCTCGCCCCGCCGACCTTGGCGTAGAGGGTGGGATTGGTGGTCACGCCGTCGAGGACGCCCCAGCGGGCGGCCGTGCGGATCTCGTCGATGTCGGCGGTGTCGAGGAAGATCTTCATCGGGCAGGCTCCGTGGCGGAGGGGGGCAGGCCCGATTCTACGCCGGACTCACCGGCCGGTCGCGGGGCGAGTCGCCGGGCCGGTCGTCAGGCCAGCTCGGACGTCCGGCTGTCGAACGGCTCGGCCGCCCGATGGTCGTCCGCGCCGCGCGCGGCGAGAACCGGCTCGCGACCGTCGCGCACGGCGAGCGATGCGGCCACGAACCCGTCGAACAGCGGGTGTGGCCGCTCCGGGCGCGACTTGAACTCCGGGTGGAACTGGCTGGCCACGAACCACGGGTGGTCGCGCAGCTCGACGATCTCGACGAGCCGGCCGTCCGGGGACTGGCCGGAGAGCAGCATGCCCGCCGCCTCGAGCGTCTGGCGGTAGCGGTTGTTCACCTCGAACCGATGGCGGTGCCGCTCGTAGATGACCTCCTGGCCGTACACCGCGGCGGCCTTCGAGCCCGGGGCGAGGCGGGCCGGGTAGAGGCCGAGGCGCATCGTGCCGCCCTTGTCCTCGAGCTCGCGCTGGTCCGGCATGAAGTCGATGACCGGGTGCTCGGTGAACATGTCGAACTCGGTCGAGTTCGCGTCGGTCGAGCCGGTCACCTCGCGGGCGAACTCGATGACCGCGCACTGGAGGCCCAGGCACAGGCCGAGGTACGGCACTTTGTGCTCGCGGGCGTAGTGGGCGGCGAGCACCTTGCCCTCGATCCCGCGGTGGCCGAACCCGCCCGGGACGAGGATCCCGGCCGCGCCGTCGAGCCGCTCGTGGAGGTTCTCGCGGGTGAGTGCCTCGGAGTCGACCCAGCGGACGCGGGCGTCGACCCCGTGCGCCCAGGCCGCGTGGCGGAGCGCCTCGGTGACCGACAGGTATGCGTCCGGCAGCTCGATGTACTTGCCGACGAGGGCGATCTCGAGCTCCGGCTTGGGCGCCTTGATCCGATCGACGAGCTGGCGCCACGACGCGAGGTCCGGCTCCGCCTCCGGGTCGCCGAGCCCGAGCTCGCGGACGACGAGCCGGCCCAGGCCAGCCTCCTCGAACAGGAGTGGGACCTCGTAGATCGTGTCGGCCGTCTCGGCGGGGATGACCGCCTCGGTTGCCACGTCGGTGAACAGGGCGATCTTCTCGCGGATCTCGTCGGGCACGGGGTGGTCGCTGCGCAGGACGATGACGTCCGGCTGGATGCCGATCCCGCGGAGCTCCTTGACCGAGTGCTGGGTCGGCTTCGTCTTGAGCTCGCCGGTCGCCGCGAGCTCCGGCAGGAGCGTCACATGGACATACAGGACGTTCGCCCGGCCGACGTCCTTGCGCATCTGGCGGATCGCCTCGAGGAACGGCAGGCTCTCGATGTCGCCGACCGTGCCTCCCACCTCGACGATGACGACGTCGGGATCGCCCTGGCGGGCGACGCGCGAGATCCGTTCCTTGATCTCGTTCGTGATGTGCGGGATGACCTGGACCGTCCCGCCGAGGTAGTCGCCGCGCCGCTCCTTGGCGATGACCGCCTGGTAGATCCGCCCGGTCGTGACGTTGGAGAGCTGCGTGAGGTTCTCGTCGATGAACCGCTCGTAGTGGCCGAGGTCGAGATCCGTCTCGGCCCCGTCGTCGGTGACGAACACCTCGCCGTGCTGGTAGGGGCTCATCGTCCCGGGATCGACGTTGATGTACGGGTCCAGCTTGAGGATCGAGACGTGGAGCCCGCGGGCCTTGAGCAGGCGGCCGATGCTGGCGGCGGTGATGCCTTTGCCGAGAGAGGAGGTCACGCCTCCGGTCACAAAGACATACTTCGCCATGGGTCGGGTCCTCCGGGGGTTTTTCGAATGCTATCGAAAAACCCGGTCGGGCGCGAATCGAGGGTCCCGCGGCCGCGTCGCTCGGGCCCGATACGGGCGCCCGTGGGCCCTCCGGACCGAGATTGCCGGAGCCTTGTCGCGGCGGCTCACGCTCAGTCTACGCAACGCGTGAATACGGCCCGATCGAAGGGCCGATGAGGCGGCTCATCTCGGCCCCGCGTGCCCGACGGGAGCTCGGTAACCCGATATGAGCCCGCCGGACAGCGTCAGGCGTCACCCCAGCGCTCGTGGTAGACGAGCTCGGCGAGCGGGCGGCGAGCCTCGCCGGGGCCCGACTTCGGGCGCGCTCCGGCCTCGGTCGGGTGGCCGACCGAGACGATCGTGCGCAGGACCCGGTCCTCGGGCAAGCCGAGGATCGCGCGAACCTCCTCCTGCTGGTAATCGCGCACCCAACCGATCGCGGCCGCCAATCCGAGCGCCGTCGCGGCGACGAGGATCCGCTCCGCGACGCGCGCCTCGTCGTACGTCTCCCAGGCCGGCTTGTCGGTGGTCATGACGATCGCGATGGCCGCCCCGGCGCCGGCGACGTGGCCGATGCCGCCCCTCCGCTCGCCGGACGCCTCGAGGCCGATCGCCCGCAGCCGGTCCGGGTCGCGCACGACGACGAACCGCCACGTCTGACGATTCGTGGAGCTGCCGGTCCAGCGGGCGACCTCGAGGATCGCCTCGAGCTGCTCGTCGGTGATCGACTCGCCGGAGAGGTCGCGGACCTGGCGGGTGCGGCGGAGGGCGCGGAGGGCGTCGTTGTCGGTCGTCATCGGCCGAACATAGCGCACGGTCGGCCCCCGGGTCGGGCCTTGGGTCCGCCCACGGGTCGGCCCGCGGCCCGCGGTCCACGGCCGCCGACCCGTCAGGCGCCCCCGACGAGCTCCTCGTGTTCGGCCGCCCGGGCCGACGCGTTCGCCCGCATCTCGTGCCCGCGCGGGAGATAGCGCAACGCGAGCGCGAGGCAGATGACGGCGAGCACGGTGACGACCGCGAACACGCTGTTGTAGCCGGCCTGCTGGGTGACCGCCTCGGCCGGGGACGTCGGCGGTGCGAGCGAGCCGATCCGCGTCGCGAGGAACGCGGTGAGGAGCGCGATGCTGAACGAGCCCGCGACCTGGCGAGTGGTGGATCGGATCGCCGTGCCGCGGGCGAGCAGGCGCTGGGGCAGGGCGTTCATCCCGGCCACCTGGGTCGGCGTGAGGGCGAGACCGTTGCCGAAGCCCTGGACGGCGACGAGGATGGCGATCGCGAGGACCGGCGTGTCGAGCGCCAGGTTCGCGAAACCGAGCGCCGCGACCCCCATCGCGACGAGGCCGACGACGACCGGCAGGCGGGCGCCGATCCGATCGGTCAGCAGGCCCGCCAGCGGCGCGGCGACGGCACCGGTCAGCGCGGCGGGCGTGAGGATGAGCCCCACCTCGATCTCCGACAGCCCGCGCACGCCGACGAGCGAGAGCGGCAGGAACACGAGTCGGGCGAAGGTGATCGCGATCATCCCGCCGACGAGCGCCATCGCCACGGCATAGGCCGGGACGGCGAACATGCGCAGGTCGATGAGCGGCTCCGGCTCGCGAAGCTCGTGCATGACGAAGATGACGAGCAGGACGAGGCCGAAGCCGCCGAGCCCGATCGTCTGGACCGACGCAAGGCCGACCCGGTTCGCATCCGACACGGCGTAGAGGACGGCGGCGAGGCCCGCCGTCACGAGTCCGAAGCCGGGCAGGTCGAACCGCCGCCGCTCCCGAAACCCCGCGAAGCGGAGGACGCGCGCCCCGATGAGCACGCCGAGGATCCCGATCGGCACGTTGACGAAGAACAGCCAGCGCCAGCCCAGGGTCGTCACGATGATCCCGCCGAGGGTGGGGCCCAGCGCCGGCGCGACGGCGATGCCGAGGCTCCAGATCCCCATCGCGAGCCCGCGTCGCCCGGGCGGCACCTGTTCGTAGATCATCGCCGTGCCGACCGGGAAGATCGCCCCGCCGCCGACGCCCTGGAGGATCCGGGCCAGCACGAGGCCGACGAGGTCGCCGGCGAAGCCCGCCAGGAGCGAGCCCGTGGCGAACAGGGCGAGGCTGGCCAGGAAGACCCGCTTTCGACCGAACTGGTCGGCCAGCCAGCCCATCGTCGGCTGGACGACGCCGAGGGCGAGCAGGTAGGCCGACATGACCCAGTCGACGCCGTCGGCCGCCCGCAGCTCCGCCCCGATCCGCGGAAGCGCGATCGTCACGATCGTCTGGTCGAGGGCGACCATGAACGTCCCGAACAGGACGGCGCCCATCGAGGCCCACGGCATGCGGTCGGTCGGGGACGCGGCGGTCACGTCACGGGAGGATAGCGGCGGGGCGCCCGACCGTGATCGGGTCCGAACGTGCGCTACCCTATCGGTCCGCGCGCCCGTAGCTCAGTGGACAGAGCATCTGACTTCGGATCAGATGGTCGGGGGTTCGAATCCCTCCGGGCGCGCCAACCGTCACGAGTCCCGAGCAGGCGGCCCCCATGATCCAGCGCCTCTTTGCGCCAGGAACCGGCCCCACCGAGATCGTCGCGGCCGGCCTGATCATCGGTGCGAAGTTCCTGCTCCCGGCCCTGATCGTGCGTTACCCGTTCGCGGCGGGCTGGGCGAACTTCGTGCTCGACTCGGTTGACGGCGACCTCCTCATCCCGCTCGGCCTGCAGAACGAGACGTACCAGCCTGTCGACAAGGTGGCCGACTGGGCGACCTACGTCGCGATCGTCGTCGTCGCGTACCGGAGTGGCTGGCCGATCCGGCGGCTGATCCTCGCGCTCTTCGTGTTCCGCTCGGTCGGCCAAGTCGGGTTCCTGCTGACCAACGAGGAGCTGCTGCTCGCGGTCTTCCCGAACTTCCTCGAGCCGCTGTTCCTCGTGACCGCCTCGATCCTCGCCTACGAGCGGGCGGTTCGGCGGGTCCCGGACTGGCGGGACGCCGGCTTCGCGATCCTTCGCCGGCATCGCTGGCTCATCGGGGCGCTGATCGTCGCCTACAAGATCCAGGACGAGTACTTCACCCACGTCGCCAACGTCGATCGCAGCGAGTGGCTCCAGCGGCTCCTCGGCCGCTGAATCGAGCTCAGGACACCCGCGCGACTGTCAGTTCGAGTCGAGAAGCTCGAGGGCGGGCGCCATCGCCTCGAGCGCGGCGAGGGTCGGCGGCCAGAGGACGACCTCCAGCTGCGTGTATCCGGCCATGCCAAACGTCCGGAACGCGTCCGCGATCTCCTCGGACGTTCCCCGGATCGGGATGCCCAGAACGTCCGCCGAGCCCGTGACCGGGGTCGGCTCCACGATGATGCCGGCCGACCGGCCGATCGTGGCCGGGTCCCGCCTGGCCACGTCACACGCCGCGAGCAGGGCGGCGAGCCGCGGACCGAACTCCGTCAGGTCGCTGCGCTCTTCCACGTACCAGCTCCAGATGTCGGCGTGGCGCACCGCCAGCTGCAGCATCCTCGGGCCCTTGGCGCCGATCATGATCGGAATGCGGCCGGGGCGGGGGCCCACCGGCCGATGCTCGAGATCGCGCGCCGCGTGGAAGGTCCCCTCGAAATCAGCGCGACCGTCGCGGAGAAGCGGAACGATGATCTCGACTGTCTCCTCGAAGCGCCCGAACACGTGATCCTCGGGAAGCCCGAACGCATGGGCCTGGCGGCCGGCGTGCCCGGAGCCGAGCCCCAGGACGAAGCGGCCGTCGCTGATCTCGTCGATGGTCTCAACCGCCTTCGCGGTGATCCCCGGATTGCGGTGGAGGGCGGACAGGACCCACGTGCCGACCTTGATCTTGGAGGTGGCGGCGGCAACGGCGCCGGTCATCGCGACGCACTCCCACCACCCGTGGGTCTCGCCGTCGGGCGGGCGCCACAGCAACTCGTCCGGGATCCAGACCGTGTCGAAGCCGATCTCTTCGGCCCGGGTGGCGAGGTCCCGGACCTCCGCCCAGCGGGCGGTCGAGCCGTCGACGAAGGACTCCCCCATCGGTAGCACCAGACCAATCTCGAGCGATCGCACGACGACGGCCTCCATGGGGCGTGGGGCTCAGGGCAACCGGCGGATCACCGTCGCCCGGAACTGCCCGGCCAGCAGCTCGAGCACCGGACCGTAGACGCCGGCGGCCATCGCCTTGGCGAGATGCGTCGTCCGTGCTTCGGGCGACTCCCAGTCTGCGATGTCGATGAGCACGTCGGGGTCGTCGAGCGACTCGTAATACGTGCTCCCGTGGTAACCGTCTGGTCGGTCGCGCGTCGCAAGCTCCTCGATGAGCGATCGCAGCTCATCGCGCCGCCCCGGCTTGGCCTTGAGTTCGACGATGACCTTGACAGCCATGGCACTCCTCCCGCCAGGATCCCACCTCGGTCTGGACTCCGGCGATGCCGGGTGGCGATCGTAGGCGATCAGCGGGCGTGGACTCGCGACACGACGTCCGCCATCCATGCGATCGCCTCGGTCCGCGGGGCATCCGCAGGCACGCGGAGGTTGAGGCGCACCTCGGCGAAGCCCAGCTCACCGTAGGCAAGGAGCGCGTCGGCGATTGCGGCCGGCGTGCCTTCGATCTGGAGCTCCGTGCTGCCCGGATCGACCGCTGGCGTGCCGGGCGCTGCGACGGAGAAGACGTCGAGCGAGCGCCGCATTGTAGCCGGGTCGCGCCCCAGCTCCTCGCACGCCCGGTCCATCTCGGCGACGAGCTCGCGCAACGCGGGCATCGCGTCGCGCTCGGCAACCCACCAGTTCCATTCATCGGCCCAGCGCGCCACGAGTCGCATCGCTTTCGGCTTCCCGGCCGCGATGACGATCGGCGGACCACCCGGCCGCGGCCCGCGCAGGACGAGTTCCGCGCCGGGAGCCCGGTAGTACGCGCCATCGAAGTCGGACCGCCCGACGCGCAGGAGCGCGTGGATGATCTGGATCGCCTCGGCGAAGCGGGAGTAGCGGGGAGCCGCGTCGATGCCGAACAGCGGATAGTCATCCGGGGTGTTGCCGAGACCGATCCCGAACGTGTATCTGCCGCCGGCGATCTCGTCGAGCGTGGCGGCCACCTTGGCGGTCAGTGCCGGTGCCCGATACGGGCTGTTGATCACCGCATGGCCGATTCCGATCGTCGACGTCGCGGCCGCCACGGCCGCCGCCATCGACACGCTCTCCCAGACGCCAATCGGGCCGTCGTCGTCGACGTACTCGAGGGCATCCTCGAGGACGACCAAGTCGAATCCGGCGGATTCCGCGGCGAGCGCCTGGTCACGCACGGACTGCCAGCTCGGTGCCCTGGGCGGTCGGTCGGGTCGACCGAGCAGGCGGATGTAGACGCCGATCTTCATGGGCGACCTCCACTCAACGGATCAACGGCCTCGCGTGCAGCGAAGGCCGCGTCAAGCCCTGCGACGAGCTTCGGCGCGGCATCCCGGAGCGCCTGCGCGTAGGCCGGGCCG
This sequence comes from Candidatus Limnocylindrales bacterium, assembly GCA_035720425.1. Lineage (GTDB taxonomy): Bacteria > Chloroflexota > Limnocylindria > Limnocylindrales > CSP1-4 > DASTOB01. The sequence continues at coordinate 11,540 of DASTOB010000078.1, read as the reverse complement.
ATGACCGCCGCGGCCGCCCGCTCACGCGCGGACTTGGGCGGGCCGAACCTGAGATGGATCGTCGTGCCCTCGGTCGTCGGCTCGAGCTCGACGGTGTGGAGCAGCTTCACCGGCCCGGTCGGCGCCTGGATGATCGTTCGGTCCGTCACGTAGTCGTACGGTCGCCAGTCGAGGATCTCCTCGAGCACGGCGTCCTTGCCGTGCATGCAGTGGTTCGTCGCTCCCACGCCACGCCGGCCGCCGGTCGTGCCGCTGACGACGACGCCGGTCACACCGGGCTGCCACGTCTGGCGCCGGCCGGGCGCGGTCAGGAACTCCCACGCCACCTGGGGCGGAACCCGGGTGGGGACTGCGACGTCGATGATCGCCTCCTCCGGCCGGACGAAGACGCGGGCGCGCGCTTCCTCCTCCTGCCAGCGACGCTCGAGATCGTGGACCCAGCACGGGACCTCGCCGATCCGATCGTACGTCTCGGTGATCGGGCGCATCCCGAGTGCCGTCGGCTCGATGTCGGCTGCGTCCAGGCAGGCCTGGGTGAACAGCGCGTAGGCCTCGACGCCGAGCCGGTAGACGACCTCGTTCTTGAGCAGCCGATGGACGAGGATCACGTCCGAGCCGAGCAGCTCCTGCTGGCCAGCCACGCGCTGGTGCATCGCGAGCCCGTGGTGGACGACGAACTTGAGGTTGAGATCGGGAATCCGGACGCACGCGTTGCACGCGCACGATGTCGCTTGCCGAACGTCCCGCCGGCGTCGCCGGAACCCGACGTAGCACCGCTCGATCGTGTCGAGCAGCATCGACCCGTCGAGGCGCTCCGCGGTCATGACCGTGAACGCCGCGTCGCCCTCGAGCTTGGCCAGCCGGAACGACGGCTTGAGGGCCGATACGACGGCGCCGATGAGGTCCGCGAGGATGTCCTGGGCGTGATCGAGCTCGACATCGGCGAGGTACCCGGTGTACCCGGAGATGTCGGCGATGAGGAAGCAGGTAGGTTGGACGGCCGAGAGCATCTCTCCTGGTCCGGCTGCGGCGCGGTGGTTCGTCCACTCTAGAGCGCCGGGCCGGCGACCGACGCGCGCTGGGATCAGGGTTCGTCGAGGTCTACCGTCGACAACAGGGCTCGGAGCATCGGCAGGACGCGCTCGTCGCCGGCGGTGGCACCGACCGGCGGACGGCCTTCCTCGCCGGTCGGCGTCCAGATGGCGAGGACGAACACGCGATTTCCGACGACGGCCACGCCGTGGTACGTGCAGTGGAAGAGGATGTTGCCGACCCGGCCGTCGACGATCGCTCCCTCGATCCGGCCGCCTGGGCATGGCAGCGTGTGGAAGTCGTTGATCCAGTCGCTGAAGGACTCGCCTGACCCGAGCTCCACAACCCATGCGGATGCCCGCAAGGCCTCCGCGGCAGGGGAGGCGAAGTGCTCCGCGGCCGGGGTCAGCCAGTCGCGACGATCAGGGTCAAGGGACCAGTCGCGCTCGGCCGGCGTCACCGTCCACCCGGCTGGGATCGAAACGCTGAACCCGTAACGGTCGGAGCGATATGGCAACCAGGCGGTCGTGTCGATCGCCGGGAGGGGCACGGGATCGTGCACGTCGACGGTCGCCAGGACCGCCTCGAGCATCGACAGGAAGTCGCGGTGAGGCGGGCCGGCGCCGCGCAGCTCCGGCGGCATGGCCTCGTTCGGGGCCGTCCGCCACAGGGCGAACGAGTACGAGCGGGCGCCGGCATCGACCACGGCCTGGAACGCGCCGCACACCCGGTAGATCTCCCCGGCATGCCCATCGATCGTCACGAGACCGACCAGGTCCCGGGTGCACCCGTCCTGCGGGTAGTAGGCGTCGGACAGCGAGTTCGGTCGGGCGGCGGCGTCCGCAGCGAGGCTGAACGCGGCGAACGAGACATCGGCGGTGGAGGCCGCGAACCGTTCGGCGGCGTTCGACATCCAGTCGAGTCGGTCTTCCCGCCACACCCAGTCCCGGCTGGCCAGCGTGAGGGTCCACGATCGCGGATGAGACAGCGAGAAGCCGTAGCGGTCCGATCGAAATTCGATCCAGCCAGTGGGGTCGACCGCGTCATCGGACGGCGCGGCGGTGGCCGCTTGACCGGGCAGGCCGCCAGGGCTGGCGAACCGGTCGCCGAGGATCGCCGCCGTCGCGATCGCGGCAACGATCGCGACGATGAGGAACGCACCGACCGACAGCGGCAGTGCCCCGAATCTGGCACGTACTGAGAGCCCGGGCTGCCCACCGGCAGTGCGCACGCCAAGGCGACGCTGCCGGCCTCGGAAGTACGCCTCGTCGAGCGCCTCGGCAAGGACGCGGTCGGACAGTTCGCGCGGGCCCTCCGCAAGCCACGCACGGGCAAGTCGGTCGAAGTCTGACGTGTCATTCATGCCGGGCGCTCCGATGTCGACTCGATGGGCGAGCGGAGGTCCGCCTCGAGTGACGCCCTCAGTGCGCTCACCGCGTAGTGCATCCGCGACTTGACCGTCCCGAGCGGAACGCCGAGCGCGTCGGCGACCTCCGGCAGGGATAGGCCGAGGTAGTGATGGAACACGAACACGGCGCGCTGCTCCGGGGGCAACCGGCGGAAGCCCCGCTCCAGCTGATCGCGGGCGATGACCGAGACTGCGCCGTCGACCTCGATCCGCCCATCGAGCGGCACGACCCGCACGCTGGCGTTCCAGCGACGATTGCGTCGCAGCTCCCGGTAACAGGCGTGGACGAGCAGCCGGTACATCCAGGCGTCGAATGCGCGGGCGTCGCGCAGGTCCGGCAGGTCGTTCCACGCCCCGATGAGCGTTTGCTGCACGGCGTCCTCGGCGAGCCCGAGGTCGCGGGTGATTCGAAACGCGATCGCAAGCAGCCGATCCCCGACCGACCGTGCCAAGCCGGAGAACGCCTCCTCGTCCCCAGCCCTCGCACGCTCGACGAGCGCTTCGTCCACCACGGCTTCCTCGCACGACGTGCCCGGTTTTCCCTGACCTACCCTAAAGGGCGATCGAACCGCGCCAGCAGTTCGATCTTTCGCCTCGAGCACGTCCGGTCGCCGACCTCCCGGACCCACCGTAACGGCCAGTGCTGGGCGCTGGCGTCGCGTATCCTCGCCGGACGCCGGCCGGGGAGGCGTCAAGGGTCGAACGAGGGAGGCTGCCGAGCGTGATTGCCGCCTATCGGACCATCGCGGGCAACCGGAACCTGCTGCGGCTGTTCGCGGGCGAGTTCATCTCGAACATCGGCGACTGGCTCTATCTCGTCGCCCTGCTCGTCGTCGTCTATCGCGAGAGCTCCGACCCGTTCCTGCTCGGAGTCATCGGCGGGGCGCGGATCATTCCGTACGTCCTGCTGTCGGTCCCGGCCGGCATCGTCGTCGATCGCTACGACCGCCGCCTCGTGCTCATCGTCACGGACCTCATCCGCGGCCTCGCGATGATCGGGCTCGCCGCGAACACGTTCCTCGACGGGCCGGTGCTGCTCACCGTGGCCCTCGCCATCTTCGCGACGTGCTTCGCCGTCTTCTTCCGCCCGTCGATGGGTGCGTATCTGCCGTCTCTCGCTCGAAACGAGGCGGAGCTGGGGCCGGCGAACAGCGTCTACGCGACTCTCAGCGAGATCACGTTCATCATTGGCCCGGCGGTCGGCGGCATCATCATCGCGGCGACGGACCTGGGCTGGGCGTTCGTGATCAATGCGGTCTCGTTCCTCGCTCCGGTCGTCATCCTGTGGACGCTCCCGCCGAACAATCCGCGCGCGGCAAAGCCGGGCGCCCAGGCCGTGGCCAACGGCGAGCGAAACGAGGCGGCCGACGACGGGGCGGACGGGGCGGACGGGGCCGACGGGGCCGACGGGGCCGCCGGGGCCGACGTCCCGGTGCGCACGATCCTGCGCCCGGTCGCCGGCCTCGCGGTCTTCGACATCGTCACCGGGTTCCTGTGGGGCGGCCTGAGCGTCGCCCTCGTCATCTTCGCGGTCGATCGGCTCGGCGCCGGCGAGGACGCGACGGGTTTCCTGTGGGCGGCGATCGGCGTCGGTGGGGTGTTCGGCGCGGTCGCGTCGAGCTCGATCATCCTGCGCCCGAATCTCGGGCCGGTGCTCCTCCTCGGCGCGAGCGTCCTCAGCGTCGGGTTCGTCTTCCTCGGCATGGTCGAGAGCGTGCCGCTGGCACTCGTCGCGCTCGGCGTCGTGGCGGCCGGCGCGCTGCTCGCCCAGGTCGTCGGCGAGACGGTGCTCCAGCGCGTCGTGCCCGACGCGATCCGCGGCCGGACCCTTGGGACGCTCCAGACGCTCAGCACGCTGACCTATGCGGCCGGCTCGTTCGCGGTCCCGGTGCTCATGGTCGGGATCGGCGCGCAGGCGATCCTGACGGTTGGCGGCATCGCGATCCTCGCCGCCGCGATCGGCACGTACGTGCTCGTTGGCCCGCACTTCCAGCGTGGTGCCGCCACCGAAGCCGCTGCCGCAGCCCTCGGCCGCGTCGCACGGCTGCCGCTGTTCGCCGGCGTCCCGCCGGCCGCGCTCGAGGTGGCGGTCACCCGGCTCGTCCCCGTCCCGGTCACGGCCGGGACGGTCGTCATCCGCGAGGGCGATCCGTCCGATCGGTTCTACATCATCGAGTCCGGGCGGTTCAGCGTGGACCAGCTCGACCCGGGAACGCGGCTCCAGCGCCGGCTCCGGGTCATGGGTCCGGACGAGGTGTTCGGCGAACTCGGGCTCATGCACAATGCCCCGCGCAGCGCGACGGTGACGGCCGAAGCCGACGGACGGCTGCTTGCGCTCGACGGACCGGACTTCCTCGAGCTGCTCAACGTGGGGCCGGAGCTGACCGGCCGGATGCTCGATCGCTACCGGGCGTCGGCCGCGCCGCCGAGCTGACCCCACCCTGGCCGCCCGCGACCGGTCGTTCGTCGACCCCCGTATCGCCGACCGCTAGCATCAGCGTGTGACCGCCATCGTCCGTCGCGCACGCACCGTCATCGGCCGGCTCGTGGGAAGAGCACGCCGTCGGACTCCCGCGGTCACCGCGGAAGCTCCGCCCGCCACCGTCGATCACGCCCGCCGACGATTGATCGTGGCGGGATCGGCGGGCGTGGCAAGCGCCCTCGCCGCCGGCGCGGTCGGCCGGCTCGGCGGGATCGCGCCGGGCGTCGTCGCGGCGGCCGACCCGCACGCGACCCACGACGCCACGTCCGGTCACGGCGGCGGCACGGTCGGCGAGGTCGACCATGGCCGGAACGGGTTCGACCCGAGCGCGATCCTCGAGGACTGGGATCTCGGCCAGGTCTCGACCCTGCCCGGCGGCCAGACCCTGCGCGAGTACCTGATCATCGCCCAGGACCGCACGATCGAGGTCGCCCCCGGCGTGTTCTTCGAGGCCTGGACGTACAACGGCCGGGTCCCCGGACCGACGATCCGGGTCCGCGAGGGCGACCGGGTCCGGGTCGAGTTCGTCAACGGCGGGAGCCACCCGCACACGATCCACTTCCATGGGATCCACTCCGCGGCGATGGACGGGGTGCCCGGCCAGGGCGCGGGGAACGTCGCGCCGGGGCAGTCGACGGTCTATGAGTTCGACGCGTTCCCGTTCGGCTGCCACCTCTATCACTGCCACACGTCGCCACTCAAGCGGCACATCCACAAGGGCCTCTACGGGGCGTTCATCATCGAGCCGGACCCGGCCCGACATCCGGACCAGCGCGCCCTCGCCGAGCGGCGCACGCTCGATGGCGCCCGCGCCGCCGGGATCCGTGAGCTGCTCATCGTCATGAACGGGTTCGACACGAATGTCGACGGCGAGAACGAGATCTACGCCGCCAACACCGTCGCGTTCCACTACGCCACCCACCCGATCCGGATCGGCACCGACGACGACGTCCGGCTGTACCTCGTCAACGTGACCGAGTTCGATCCCCTCAACTCGCTCCACCTGCACGCCAACTTCTTCGACTACTACGACCACGGCACGACTCTCGAGCCGACCCTGCGGACGATCGACACGGTCGCCCAGATCCAGGCCCAGCGCGGCATCCTCGAGTTCACCTACCGCGGGTACGAGCCGGGGCAGTACATGTTCCATGCCCACCAGAGCGAGTTCGTCGAGCTCGGCTGGATGAGCTTCTTCGACGTGGTGCCGGGCCGCACGACGTGACCCGGACGTGGGTCGCGGCGCTCGTGCCGCTGGCCCTCCTCGCCGTCCTCGCCGGCGCACTCGTGGCGCTCGACCCGCTCGCGCCGCTGCGGGCCGGCATCCCACCGGTCGAGGACCTGGCCGTGGAGCGGGCCGTCCTTACGAGCGAGCCGCGCGAGATCCGTCTGACGGTCGTGAATGGCGGGCCAGATCCGGTCACCGTCGCCCAGGTCCTCGTCGACGAGGCGTTCTGGCCGCACGACATCGAACCGGCCGGACCGATCGAGCCGCTCCGCTCCGCGGCGATCCGCATTCCGTACCCGTGGGTCGAGGGGGAGCCCCACGAGCTGGTCCTCCTCACCTCGACCGGGCTGACCGTCGAGCACACGATCGAGGTCGCGGTCGCCACGCCACAGCCGACATCGGACACGCTCGTCCGGCTGGGCCTGCTCGGCGCGGCGGTCGGCCTCCTCCCGGTCGCGATCGGGCTGGCCTGGCTGCCGTTCGTACGCCGGCTCCGGTCCGAGGTCCTCGACGCGCTCCTCGCGTTCAGTGCCGGCGTACTCGTCTTCCTCGCGCTCGACGCATCGGCGGAGGCGCTCGAACTCGCCGCCGACGTCCCGACCGCGTTCGACGGCGTGGCGGTGTTCGGGTCGGCGACGATCGTTGCCGCCGCCGCGTTGACGGGGATCGGAAGTGCGCTGCGGCGTCGCGGCCGCGGCGCGACGGGCGCGCCGGGCGCGACGGGCGCGACGGGCGAGCCCGGAGCGACGTCGGTCGCCGTGCTCATCGCGCTCGGGATCGGGCTGCACAACCTCGGCGAGGGACTCGCGATCGGGTCGGCCTATGCGCTCGGGGAGCTCGCCCTCACCGCGCTCCTCGTCGTCGGCTTTGCGGTGCACAACTCGACAGAGGGTCTCGCGATCGCCACGCCGCTGTCGCGGGTGCCCGTTCGCCCCACGCTCCTCGCCGGCCTCGCGCTCCTCGCCGGCGGCCCGACGATCGGCGGGGCCTGGCTCGGCGCGCTCGCCTTCAGCCCGACGCTCGCCGTCGCGTTCCTCGGGCTCGGGGTCGGAGCGATCGCCCAGGTCGTCTGGGAGCTCGCTCGCCTCGTCGGCCGGCGGGGCGGCGCTGGAGAACCGGGTGTCGCGCTCGGCTTCGCGGCCGGCGTCGCCGTCATGTACCTGACCGCGCTCCTCGTCGCAGCCTGAGGAAGCCCGCCGTGCCTCGCGCGGCTCGCCACGCGGCCCAGTAGTTCGATTTCGTACGCATCTGGGATCCCTCGGCCGGACACGACGACAGTCTGCTTTCGGAATCCGCTTTCGGAATCCGCTTTCGGAATCCGCTCTCGGAATCCGGTTTCGGAATCCGCTTTCGGAATCCGCTTTCGGCGGATCGTCGAGCGGGAGCACGACGTCCAGGAAGCGTACGGTTCCGGACGACCTCGTCCGAGGTACCAGACGCGCGCGGGCCCTGTGGCCGGCCCAGACGGGTTCGCCCTACTGAATCTCGAGCGTCCCGGTCATGTCGGTCCGGTGGATGTCGCAGCGGACGAAGTACGCGCCGGCGGGGAGCGCCCCGACACGCTCGGTCGTACGGGCCTCGCCGATCGACACGGTGCCGACGAGGATCGGCTGGTCGGCGTCCGAGTCACGGTAGATCGCGATGTTGTGGGGGATGCCCCGGTCGCGATTGTCGAGGACGATGACGAACGGTTCGTCGGCCGGACCCGTCAGCCGGCCCGGCGTGAACCGCAGCTCCTCGGCGACGACGGTCAGCGTCACCTCGCTCCCGGCCGGGTCGGGGCCGACCGACGAGCACGCGCCGGCGAGCGCGCCGGCGACGGCGGCCGTCACGAGGACGGCGAGCGGCGGGCGCGTCCCGGATCGCCCTACGGCGCGAGCTCGTCGAGCCGCTGGAGGGCCGCCTCGACCAGCGCGATCTCCTCGCCGTAGCGGGCGAAGTCGCCGTCGCGGAGCGCCTGCTGCGCGAGCTCGAAGTGGGCGTTCGCGTAGTCGATGAGCCCGGCGACGTCGGTCGGGAGGCCGTCCGGGCCGGGCGATGGCGTCGGGCCCGCCGACGGGGTCGGCGAGGGTGTCGGGGTTGGCCCCGGCGACGGCGAGGGACCCGGTTCGCCCTGCGCCTCGAGGAGCAGCCGGAGCGATTCGCCGAGCGTCGGCGCCCAGACAACCTGCGAGGCCGAGGCGACGATGATCCGCTGGAACTCGGGGAACGAGCTGGCGGTCGACTGGAGGTAGACGGGCTGGAGGTAGAGCAGCGAATCGCCGACCGGGACGACGATGAGATTGCCCCGGATGACGTTGCTGCCCGCCTGGCTCCACAGCGTGAACTGGGCGCTGATGATCGGGTCCTGGTCGATCCGGGCCTCGATCTGGGCCGGACCAAACACGGTCGTGTCGACCGGGAACCGGTAGACGCGCACGTCGCCGTAGTCCGGCATGTCGTTGCGGGCGGCGACCCACGCGATCATGTTCGGGCGCTCGCGCGGGACCATCGGCTGGAGGAGCAGGAACTCCGACTCGGCCTCGCCGGGCATGCGCATGACGACGTAGTACGCCTCCGACGGGAGACTCCCGCTGCTGCCCTGTCCGGTCGGCACCGTCCACAGGTCGTCGCCGGAGAAGAAGGTGCGGGCGTCGGTCACGTGGTAGCGCCCGTACATCCGAGTCTGGACGTTGAACCGCTCCTCCGGCACGCGGATGTGGTCGACGAGGTCGGCCGGCAGCTCCGACATCGGCCGGAAGATCGTCGGGAACACGCCCTGCCAGGCGCGGATGAGCGGGTCGGTCTCGTCGGCGACGTAGAAGCGCATCGTTCCGTCGTACGCGTCGACCGTCACCTTGACGCTGTTGCGCAGGTAGTTGAACGGCGAACCGGCCAGGCCGGTGGACGCACCCAGCTCTGCCGGGAAGAACGGATTTGCATGCGGGAACAGGTCGCTCGCCGTGTACGCGTCCCAGATGTACGTGAGCCCGCCGTCGCCGTCGATGACGACGTACGGGTCCTTGTCGTAGCGCAGGAACGGCGCGATGAGCGGGACCCGGTCGCTGAGGGAGCGATGGAACAGGAGCTGGCTGTCCGCGGTGATCTGGTCCGTGATGAGCAGGTCGAGGTTGCCGAACCGGATCGCGAACATGAGCCGGTCGAGCATCGTCCTGAGCGGCACGCCGGTCGTCCCGGTCCAGCGTGTCTCGGCCCCGGCATCGGTACCGCCGGCCTCTGGATCGCCCCTCGGATAGTCGAACTCGTTCTGCTTTGCGCCGACGATGACGTAATCGGCAGGCCGCTCGCCGAAGTAGATGCGCGGCTCCGTGACCTCCGGCGCGCCGGCCGTCGACACGGGCGGCAGATTCCGGATGAACAGCCGCGGCTGGCCCTCGTTGGCGACCTCGTTGACAGGCACCATGGCGACGCCGACGCCGTGGGTGAAGATGATCCGCTGGTTGACGAATCCGGTCGCGTTGGGATTGCCGCTGAGGTCGAGCTCGCGCGCGGACAGCATGACCTGGCGCTGGACGCCGTCGATCATGTAGCGGTCCGTGTCGACGTCCCAGAAGTCGTAGTAGCGACGGATCGTCTGGAGCTGGTCGAGCGTGTCGCCGAGCGGCCGGTAGTCCCACAGGCGGGCGTTCCGGAACGTCGCCTCCTCGTCGTCGATGACCGCCTGGGTGAGCGGCGCGTCGCCCTGGTAACGGCGCGAGTCGTCCCACGCCGTCGACCCGTCCGGGTTCGCGAACCCGAAGGCGAGGCGGGTCATCGTGATGTTGTTGGCGATGTACCGCTCCTCCTGGGCGAACTGGTTCGGGTCGACGGTGAGTCGCTGGATCGCCTCGGGGTAGAGGCGGCCGACGAGGACCGATGCGAGGAACCAGACGCCGACGACGAGGGCGAGCGGCGTGACCCAGCGGGTGAACGCCCCGCCGACGAGCAACGCGGCGGCCAAACCGGACAGGACGGTCAGGGCGTCGTAGGCGAAGAACTGGGCGGCCGCGTCCGTGTAGCTGACGCCGACCGCGACGCCGCGCGTGCTGTAGGCGAGCTCGAGCCGGTCGAGCTGGTAGCCGTAGGCGATCGCGAGGAGGTAGATCCCGCCGAGCACGCCGAGGTGGAGCCGAACCGGGGTCGTGAAGGCAAGGCCGCGGCCGAGCGCCGCGAGGGCGTACCGGGACCCAGCGATGAGCAGGCTCGTGACCGCGAGCCCGACGACCGTCGCCTGGATCAGGCGCAGGAACGGGAGCTCGAAGAACCAGAACCCGATGTCGCGCCCGAAGACGGGATCCGGGACCGGGACGCCGTCCGGCGAGAACGGCACGCGCTGCTGCCAGAGGAGGATCGTTTCCCACGCGCTCGCCAGGGCACCCGCGGCGCCGAGGACGACGAGGATGGCGAAGCCACCGATGACCCACCGGCCGAGGACCGCGGGATCGGGCAGCTCACCCGTTGCGGCCGGCGGTGGCTCGCGTGGGCCGACCGGGCGCGGCCCCCCACCCCACGGGCTGCCGGCCCCGCCGGACAGGTCTGCGTTCCGGGCGGCCTCGTTGATCCGGTCGATCCAGCCGCGGAGCGCTCCCCCGCCGCCGTCCGCCGGCGGCTGCCCGAGACGGCCCGCGAGCCAGAGATTGCCGAGGAGAACGATGAGCGTGATGACTCCGCCGAGCGCGAACAGGCCAAGCTGGGCGCCGAGCCGGGTCCAGAGGACATCCTCGAAGCCGACGCTCCGGTACCACAGGACGTCCGTGACGAGGTCGATGATGCCGCGTCCGAACAGAACGATCGCGAGCAGGACGACGATGACGACCCAGCTGACGAGGTAGCCGCGCAACATCGCGGTGCCGCCACGCCGGGTCCGGCGCCGATGGGGTGGGCCGCCCGGCTCCCGGATCGGGCGCGGCTCGTCGCCGTCGTCGGGATCGGTCGGGTCGTCCCCGTCGCCGCCGCCGCCGCCATCTCCGTTTGGCCCGACGCGGCGAGGTCCGCGTGGCGGCTCGTCGCCCCGGCCCTGGCGTCGGCGCAACTCGCGCATGAACTCGTCGATCAGGTCACCCATCGGGGAATGATAGACGAGCGGAGCCGGTGAGCCGCACGGCGTCCCGGTGCGGTCCCTCAAAGCCGCCCGCTCCCGGCGCCGGCCCTCATGGATGCGCCCGGGCGCCGCCTCCCGCCTCGCTCCAGCGCCTCGCGCTCCGCCATGCTCCCGCGCCTCGCGCTCCGCCATGCTCCCGCGCCTCGCGCCCGCCGTGCTCCTTGCCAAATTCTCGCCTCGTGACAATTGGACGGGGCCGTCCCTGCCATCCGGTCACCGGGGAGCGGATTTGGCAGGCGCGGGCGAACGAGCCGAGCACGGCCCGCGCGTGGAGCCATCGCTGGCCGGCCGAACGCCCCGACCAACGGTC
>DASTOB010000077.1:0-6128 GCA_035720425.1 Candidatus Limnocylindrales bacterium | reverse complement strand
GCCGGTGGCTCCGGCTCCTCGATCGGCGGCAGGAGCGGCGACCCCGTGATGAGCCGCGATCCGCGACCGTGGGTGAAGAACGACCATGCCCAGCGGGTGACGACGACGATCCGATTGGCGAAGCCGATCAGGTAGAAGATGTGGATCCCGAGCCAGAGCAGCCAGGCGATGAACCCGCCCTGGCGCCCGAACGGACCCAGCCAGCCGATGTTCGTCACGCCGGACAGCCGGCCGATGACGGCGACATCGCCCTTGTCGCTGTATCGGAACGGCGGCGTCGGCTCACCGGACAGCCGGCGACGAATGGTGCGCGCGGCATAGCGGCCCGGCTGGATCGCGCCCTGAGCCACGCCCGGCACAGGCCGGTCCCGCTTCCACGGCTGCACCGCCGCATCGCCGAGGACGAAGATTTCCGGGTGTCCCGGGAGTGTCAGGTCCGGGCCGACGATGACCCGGCCGGATCGGTCCATCTCGGCGCCCGTCGCGTCGGCGACCGCGCGGGCGAAGCTCGATGCGAGCACGCCGGCCGCCCACAGCACGGTCCGCACCGGGATCGTCTCCTCGGGACCGCCGGCGGTCGGCGCCACCCGGACGCAGCGGTCGTCGACGTGGACGACGCGCGTCCCCGTCCGTACCGTCACGCCGAGCCGCTCGAGCTGCCGGCGAGCGGAGCGCGATCGATCCGCCGGGTAGAGCGGCAGGACCCGGTCCATCGCCTCGACGAGGATGATCCGCGCATCGGGCGTGTTGATCGAGCGGAAGTCGCGCCGGAGCGTGTCGGTCGCGATCTCGCCAAGGGCGCCGGCGAGCTCCGCGCCGGTCGGCCCGCCGCCAACGACGACGAACGTCATCCACTCGGCGCGGCGTTCCGGGTCCGCCTCACGTTCGGCCGCCTCGAAGGCGATGAGGATCCGGCGCCGGATCTCGGTCGCGTCGTCGACCGACTTGAGTCCGGGAGCATGGGGCGCCCACTCGTCGTGGCCGAAGTACGAGAACCGGGCGCCGGTGGCGACGATGAGCGAGTCGTACTCGATCGGCCCGCCGTCCGACAGGAGGACGCGCCGGCGGTCCACGTCGATCCCGATCGCCTCGCCGAGCAGGACGGTGGTGTTCCGCTGTCGGCGCAGGATCGAGCGGAGCGGCTGGGCGATCTCGCCCGGAGCGAGCGCACCGGTCGCGACCTGGTAAAGGAGCGGCTGGAACAGGTGGAAGTTGCGGCGATCGACGAGGGTCACGTCGATCCGATCGTCGCGGCCCAGTTCCCGGGCCGCGTACAGCCCGCCGAAGCCGCCGCCGATGACGACGACCCGGTGGAGCGGGGACGCCACGCTCACGTTCGGTCCGCTTGGGCGCGATCTGCCTACGTCTCGCGGCCCGCCTACTTGTCGCGCTCGGCCACCGTGAGTGCCGCCTGGGCGGCGGCAAGCCGGGCGACCGGCACGCGGAACGGCGAGCACGACACGTAGTCGAGTCCGATCCGCTCGCACTTGGCGATCGACTCGGGATCGCCGCCGTGCTCGCCGCAGATGCCGAGCTCGAGGTCCGGCTTCGTCGCCCGACCCTTCTCGACGGCGGTCCGCATCAATCCCGCGACCGCGTCGTCGAGGGTCTGGAACGGGTTGACCGGGAGGATCTTGTCCTCGACGTACTTGAGCAGGAAGCCGCCCTCGGCGTCGTCGCGGCTGTAGCCGAACGTCATCTGGGTCAGGTCGTTCGTGCCGAAGCTGAAGAAGTCTGCCTCGCGGGCGATCTCGTCCGCGGTCAGCGCGCCGCGCGGGACCTCGATCATCGTGCCGAACTTGTAGTCAACCTCGACCCCGGCCTTCTCCTCGACGGCCTTCGCCTCCGCCTCGAGCAGGGCGCGCGTCGCGGCCAGCTCGTTCACGTGCCCGACGAGCGGGATCATGATCTTGGCGATCGGGTTGCCGCCGGCCTTCTTGACCGCGATCTGGGCGTTGAGGATGGCCCGCGTCTGGACCTTCACGAAGTCCGGGATCATGAGTCCCAGGCGGCAGCCGCGGAGCCCGAGCATCGGGTTCTGCTCGTGCATCGACTTGATCGTGGCGAGCAGCTCGCGATCCTCCTGGCTTGCCGCCTCGCCGGCCTTCGTGACCTTGACCAGCTGCTCCTCGAGGTTGGGCAGGAACTCATGGAGCGGCGGGTCGATGAGTCGGACGACGACCGGCAGCCCGTCCATGGCCTCGAAGATGCCCTCGAAGTCGCCCTGCTGGAGGACCTCGAGCTTGGCCATCGCCGCGTCGAAACGGGCGACGATCTCGCGCTCGTCCGCGTCGAGCTCTGTCCCGGCGGCCGCCTTCGCCTTGGCCCGCGTCGCGGCGTTCGCGACGAGGATCGCCCCGCGCACGATGTCGAGGCGCTCGCCTTCCCGGAACATGTGCTCCGTCCGGCACAGGCCGATGCCCTGGGCGCCGTAGCTCCGGGCCTGGGCGGCCTCCGACGGCTTGTCGGCATTCGTCCAGACCTGCATGCGGCGCAGCTCGTCCGCCCACCCGAGGAGCCTTTGGAGATCCGGCTGGTCCTCGAACCGGGCCTCCACGGTCGGCAGTGCGCCGAGGTACAGGTCACCGGTGGACCCGTCGAGGCTGACCCAGTCACCCTGCGTGAAGGCGATCCCGGTCACGGCGGAGTGGGCTGCCTTGGCGGCGTAGTCGACGACGAGATCGGCCGACCCTGCGACGCACGGCTTGCCGATCTGGCGGGCGACGACGGCGGCGTGCGAGGTCGCGCCGCCGCGGGCGGTGATGATGCCTTCCGCCACGGCCATGCCGTGGAAGTCGTCCGGCGAGGTTTCGATCCGGACGAGGATGACCTTCTCGCCGCGCTCGACCCACTCGACCGCGTCGTCGGCGTCGAACACGGCCCGGCCCACGGCGGCGCCCGGCGACGCGTTGAGGCCCTTGACGATCCGCTGGGCCTGCTTGACAGCCGACGGGTCGAACGTCGCGCGGAGCAGCTGGTCGACGTGTGCAGGCTCGACTCGGCCGATCGCCTCCGCCTTCGTGATGACGCCCTCGTCGACCATGTCGACCGCGATCTTCACGGCGGCCGCCGCGGTCCGCTTCGCGGAGCGCGTCTGGAGCATGAACAGCCGCCCGCGCTCGATCGTGAACTCGAGGTCCTGGACGTCCCGGTAGTGGCGCTCGAGCTGCTGGCCGATGCGCTGGAACTCCGCGTAGACCTCCGGCATGTCGGTCGCCATCTGGGCGATCTTCGGTGCCGTGCGGATGCCGGCCACGACGTCCTCACCCTGGGCGTTCGTGAGGTACTCGCCGAACAGGGCCTTCTCGCCGGTATTCGGGTCGCGCGTGAAGGCAACCCCGGTGCCGGAGTCGTCGCCCATGTTGCCGAAGACCATGGTCACGACGTTGACCGCGGTGCCAAGGTCATGGGCGATCTTCTGGCTGTTCCGATAGTCGCGGGCGCGCTTGCCGAACCACGAGCGGAAGACCGCCTTGATCGCGAGGTCGAGCTGCTCGTACGGGTCGGTCGGGAAGTCTCGGCCTGTCTCGTCGCGAACGATCGACCGGAATTCGGCGACGAGCTCGCGCAGGTCCCCTGCGCTGAGGTCCGTGTCCTGCTTGATCCCGCGGGCGTGCTTCTTCGCCTCGAGGGCGTGGTCGAACCGCTCGCCCGGAACGTCCATCACGATGCGGCCGAACATCTGGATGAAGCGGCGATAAGCGTCCCAGCCGAAGCGCTCGTTTCCGGTCAGCGCGACGAGGCCCTCGAGGGTCTGCTCGTTGAGGCCCAGGTTGAGAACCGTATCCATCATCCCGGGCATCGAGAACTTGGCACCCGAGCGAACGCTGACGAGAAGTGGGTTCGCGGCGTCCCCGAATCCCTTGCCGGTTCCGCGCTCGACCTCGCGGACCGCGTCGAGGACGTCGTCCCACAGCCCGTCGGGAAGCTGCTCGCCCGCCGCGAAGTAGTCGTTGCACGCCTCGGTCGTGATCGTGAAGCCGGGCGGCACGGGCAGGCCGGCCTTGGTCATCTCGGCCAGGCCGGCGCCCTTTCCGCCGAGCAGGTCGCGCATCGACGCGTCGCCCTCGGCGTGGCCTCCACCCCAGGCGAAGATGTAGCGCTTGGCCGCGCGGTGACGGCGATCCTCGGCGGGGGCGAGTGTCTCGGCCATGACGGGCAGGCTCCTTCGGCGTGGGCCGTCGCACGCGGTCGCGCACGGCCGCGCCGGTGGTTGGGTCGTTCGGTCGATTGTACCGTTGCGGCCGCCGGACCCTGCGCTTGCGGGCCGGTCACAGGCGGATTGCGCTTCGGCGACGATTCGCGACGGTGGGCAATGACCGGCGCTACCATCGGCGCAGGCCGCACGGAACGGCCTGTCACCCGGATGGAGGCGCCTCATCGCATGACCCACCACGCCGAGGACACGCGCGTCATCGCGGCAGACGCGGAGCAGTACAACGCCACGCTCATCCGGCGGGTCGACCAGACCGACGATCTCGCCTATTTCTGGGTCAAGTTCGATGGCGATCCCACCCCGTTCGAGCCCGGTCAGTACATGACGACCGGGGTGTTCGCCGACGGCAAGCTCGTCCAGCGACCGTACTCGGTCGCGTCCGCGCCGAGCGTTGCCGGCGACGACGGCTATGAGCTGTACGTCAAGCTGGTCCCGGTCATCCGCTTCACGACCGCGCTGTGGCGGCTGCCGGTGGGGCACCGGATGCGGATGATCGGGCCGAAGGGCCGCTTCCTCCTCGAGCCGGATGACGACCGCACCCACCTGTACGTCTCGACCGGCACCGGCATCGCCCCGTTCATCTCGATGATGCGCCAGACCCTTGCCGAGGGCCGCCCGCGCCGCACCGTCATGCTCAACGGGTGCTCGTACGCGGACGAGCTGGGCTACCGCGACCTGCTCGAGGCGTGGGAACGCGACGGCGGCTACCCGGTCCAGTACGTCCCGACTGTGTCGCGACCGGCGGACCCCCGCAACGCCGGATGGAGCGGGCGGACGGGCCGCGTGGAGTCGGTCGTCGAGGCCGTCTGCCGCGACCTGCATCTTCGGCCGGAGCGGACGGTCGTCTACATCTGCGGCAATCCCGAGATGATCCTCAACGTCGAGCGCATCCTCATGGACCGCGGGTTCCCGGAGTTCCACGTCAAGAAGGAGCTCTACTGGCCGAAGGGCAAGGTCGTCACGGCGCCATCTGGCTGACGGCCGACTCGGCCGGACGGCGCGATCCCGCTGACGGCGCCGCGGGCCGCCGACGACGGCCCCCGGGCGGGTGGAACGGCCCGCCGCGTGTGACTTTCGGCCCCTCGGATTGATGCGCATCGGTGCATGGGTCGCAGGCGTGACGTGCGCCACGATCAGGCCGTCAACCCGCAGCGGTGGCCTGGATGCACTCGATCGTCGCGAAGGATCGGCTCTCGCCGAACGTCACCCGACTCGTCGTCAGCGCGCCCCGGATCGCCGCGATCCGCCGGCCCGGCCAGTTCGTCATGGTCCGCCTGGGCCCGGGCGCGGAGCGCATCCCGCTCACGATCGCCGACGGGGACGCCGAGGCCGGCACGATCAGCCTCGTCGTCCAGTCGGTCGGCAAGTCCACCGCAGACCTCGTGGAGCTCGGTGTCGGCGACGCGATCCAGGACGTCGCCGGGCCACTCGGCCGCCCCACCGACCTCCTGGAGCGCGGCCACGCCGTGTGCGTCGGGGGCGGGGTCGGCACGGCGGTGATCCTGCCGATCGCGCAGGAACTGGATCGGCGCGGGGTCTCGGTGACGAGCATCATTGGCGGCCGATCGCGCGAGTGGGTCATCCTCGAGGATCAGCTGGCCGCCGCGGGCGAGGTCGTCACGTGTACCGACGACGGCTCGTACGGGCGACCCGGGTTCGTGACCGAGGCCCTGCGCGACGCCCTCGATGCCGGCGGGGTCGATGCCGTCTACGCCGTCGGCCCGGTCCCGATGATGCGCGCCGT
This sequence comes from Candidatus Limnocylindrales bacterium, assembly GCA_035720425.1. GTDB lineage: Bacteria > Chloroflexota > Limnocylindria > Limnocylindrales > CSP1-4 > DASTOB01. The sequence continues at coordinate 168 of DASTOB010000077.1, read as the reverse complement.
ATCGGAGCTGACGCGCCCGTACGGTGTCCCGACGACGGTGTCGCTCAACGCGATCATGGTCGACGGGACGGGCATGTGCGGCGGGTGCCGCGTGTCGATCGCCGGCGAGTCGCGCTACGCCTGCGTGGACGGTCCGGAGTTCGACGGCCACCTCGTCGACTTCGCCGG
>DASTOB010000076.1:0-2619 GCA_035720425.1 Candidatus Limnocylindrales bacterium | reverse complement strand
CCCGCGCGAGTCGGCGAGCGCCCCGCCGCTGTTGCCCGGATTGAGCGCCGCATCGGTCTGGATGACGTTCTCGACGAGCCGCGACGAGCGCCCGTCGCGCGCCGCGAGCGAGCGGCCCAGGGCGGACACGACGCCGGCGGTGACCGACCCCGCGAAGCCGAGCGGGTTGCCGATCGCGACGACGAGCTGCCCGACCCGAAGGCGCGCGGCGTCGCCGAGCTCCGCCGGCACGAGCTCGCCCTCCGCCCGAACGACGGCGAGGTCCGACAGCGGATCGCGACCGACCACCCGAAACTCGCGCTCCGAGCCGTCAACGAACGCGGCGGATCCACGATCCGTGCCCGCCACGACGTGAGCGGACGTGACGAGGTATCCGTCCGGGGTGAACGCGACCGCCGATCCCGAGCCGCCCGCCGTCCAGCCGTTCATCGCCCGGGTGACCCGGAGGCTCGCCACGGACGGCATGAGTCGCTCCGCGACGGCCGAGACCGCCGCGGAGTACGCGTCGAGGACGGCCGAATCGTCGGTGTCGGGCGCGTCCGGCGCGGTCGCGAGCGCCGGGGGATCCGCGATCGCCATCGGGCTATGCCTCGCCGGACGCCTCGGTCGCCCCGCCGACGGCGACGGTCCGCTCCTCGGTGCCGCGAACGATCGTGACCTCGAACGGGGTCGACGCGGCCGCGAGCACGTCCATGAGCGCGTCGGCGTCGGTCACGGCGGTCCCGGCGGCCGCGACGATGAGATCGCCCTCCCGGATGCCGGCCTTTGCGGCCGGGCTGCCGTCCTCGACGCCCCGAACGAGCAGGCCGTCGCGCTCCGGAAGGCCGACCGAGCGACGGAGACGACGGGCGACGTGGGACGGCGCGATCGCGACGCCGAGGCGCGGCCGCGCGGGCGCCTGGCCGCGCGCGAGCGCATCGACCCGCTCGCGGAGAGCGGCGTCGGCCGGAAGCGCAAGGTAGAAGCCCTCGCCGATGCGGTTCGTGTTGAGGCCGACGAGCCGGCCGCTCGCGTCGAGCAGGCCGCCGCCGGACGAGCCGGGCGCGAGCGGCGCCGTGTGCTCGATGCTGCCGGCGATCCGCCGGCCGCCGGGACCGCGGAACGCGCGCGCCACGGCCGACACGGTTCCGACGGTCACCCGCGCCCCGCCACCGGACGTGGCGGCTGCGCCGAAGACCACCGAGCCGACCGAGACGGCCGATCCGTCCGCCCACTCGAGGGCCCGGGCGTCGCCCGTGTCGACCGACACGACGGCGAGGTCGCCGTCGAAGTCCGCACCGGCGACCCGTCCGACGACGGATCGGCCGTCGGCGAACGTGATCGTCACCTCGTCGCCGCGCAGGTTGTGGGCGTTCGTGAGCACCTGGCCGCTCGCGATGACGACGCCGGAGCCGCGGCGCCGCCGGCCGATGCCGACGATGGATGGACCGGCGCGCTCGGCGACGGCGGAGATGGCGGACTGGAGTTCGTCGATGACGGTCATGCTGGCCTGGTCCTCATTGGCGACGGGGCATAGACTTGTGACTTGCAAGTTACTACCGACTGACGCGAGACGCAAGCCCATGACTGACTCCCCTACCATCTCCGCCATGCCACCCCGCCCGGGAGGAACCCCGCTCGAGGCCGCGCTCGAGCGCGTCGGCGACCGCTGGAGCTTCCTCGTCGTCGAGGCCCTGCTCGCTGGATCCCGGCGCTTCAACGAGCTGGCCGAGGCGGTGCCGGGGATCGCCCCGAACATCCTCGCGGATCGACTCCGGCGGCTCGAGCGGGACGGCGTGCTCGTCGGGCGGCCGTACCAGGAGCGGCCGCCACGCCTCGAGTACGAATTGACCGCCGACGGTCGCGACCTCGCGGGAGCGCTCCGCCTCCTCGCCGACTGGGGATCGCGCCACGCGACCGGGGGCGAGCCCCTTCGTCACGTCCTGTGCGGCACCGCCCTCGAGGCGCGCTGGTTCTGCCCGACGTGCGGCGTCCCGATCGCTGACCCGTCCGCCGACGAGACGCAGCGAATCTAGGGAGCGCCCGCCGGCGTGCCGACGGAGCCCCGGCGTACACTCGGGAGCATGGACGACGAGCGCTGGGAGCCGGGCATGCCCGTGCTCGACCGGCAGCCGGTGGCTGCCGCCCCGGGTCGAACCTCGAACCCGCCGCTGAACGCGCCACGGACCTCGCCGAACCTGCCGCCGAGCCTGCGCGGCCTCCCGCCTCGCTCCGTCCCGGAGGCCAAGCCCACCCCGCTGCAGCGCCACTACATCAACCTGTCGGTCGTCGCGCTCGTGGCCGGCGCCATCGCGATCACCGCGTTGAACCTCGGCGCCGGCCTCGACAGCCCGCTCGTCAAGCTGTGCGTCGCCGTCGCCGCACCGATCCTGCTCCTCACCACCGCCGACGCCGGACTGCGGATCTGGCGATCCGCGTGGGCGTGGATGCCGGTCGACCGCGGCAAGGGCCTGTTCCGGCTCAGCTGGGTCGCGGCCACGCTCGTGTTGCTCGCCGCGATCGTCGGCGCGGCCGCGGTCGTGCTCACGGCATGAGCGACGCGTCGATGACCGACGACCCAGCGTTCGATCGGGGTCCGGACGCGCGCTCCACGGACATCGCGTCGGGCCACGGCGTTCC
>DASTOB010000075.1:0-6069 GCA_035720425.1 Candidatus Limnocylindrales bacterium | reverse complement strand
CCGCGAGATGGCCGCCGCGTCGGAGCGGACCGACTACGAGCGCGCGGCCGTGCTGCGCGACAAGATCCGGGCGATCGAGCGGACGATGGAGAGCCAGAAGATGGCCGCGTTCGCCCGGACGGAGCTCGACCTCGTCGGCCTGGCCCGGCAGGACAACCAGGCGGCGATCCAGCTCTTCGCCATCCGCAACGGCAAGACGATCGGGCGCGACGTGTTTCTTCTCGACGCGGCCCGCGAGGCGCCGGACGAGGAGGTCCTCGCGTCCTTCCTCGAGCAGTACTACGCGCGGGCGACGTCGGTGCCGCGCGAGGTGTACGTGCCGGCTCCCCTGCCGGACGCCGGGGACCTTGAGGCGTTCCTCGCCGGCCGTCGCGGGGGACCCGTGCACGTGCGGGTGCCGCAGCGCGGAGAGAAGCGCTCGCTCATGGCGCTTGCGACGCGCAACGCGGGCGATACGCTCGCCCGCGAGCAGGCCCGCTGGCTGGCCGACCAGGGCAAGACGCTCGTCGCGCTCGAGGGACTGGCCGAGGCGCTCGCGCTGCCCGGCCCGCCGCTCCGGATCGAGTGCTACGACATCTCCACGTTCCAGGGCCGGGAGTCCGTCGGGAGCATGGTCGTGTTCGATGACGGGCGGCCGAAGACGGGTGAGTACCGGCGCTTCCGGATCAGGACCGTCAGCGGGCCGAACGACTTCGCCAGCCACCAGGAGGTGCTCCGTCGCCGCTTCCGCCGCGCCCGGAGCGGGGAGGAGGGGAGCGAGGAGGAGCTGCGCTGGAAGCTGCCGGACCTCGTCGTCGTCGACGGCGGGCGCGGGCAGGTGAGCGCGGCCAAGGAGGTGCTCGACGAGCTGGGCCTCCACGACCTGCCGCTGGCGGGACTGGCCAAGGAACGCGAGGAGCTGTTCCTGCCGGGTCGCTCCGAGCCGGTGCTGCTGCCGGCGACGTCGCCGGCGCTCTATCTCGTGCAGCGGCTGCGCGACGAGGCGCATCGCTTCGCGATCACGTACCACCGCGACCTGCGGGCGAAGTCGACGGTCCGGTCCGCGTTCGACGACCTGCCCGGCGTTGGGCCGAAGCGCCGGCGGGCGCTGCTCCGGGTGTTCGGGTCGGTGAAGCGGGTGCGGGACGCGCCGGTCGAGCAGATCGCGGCCGTGCCCGGCATCTCGCGTTCCCTCGCCGAGCGGATCAAGGCGACGCTCGAGGCGTAGCCGCCGGCGGCGCGTGCGGGCTCAATTCACCCGTGACTCGTCCCGGGCCGGGGCGCGCTCGTCCACCCCCGGGAATCCGCCGGACCCGTCGGCCGGGCGAGCGTGCCCGGCGGCAATCCGAGTCAGGTTTGAATTCGGGTACATGCTCGGCGGCGGCACGGCGGCGGCACGGCGGCGGCACGCGCGGCAGGCGCAGGTGGCGCAAGAACGGCGAACAGGCGTTCCCTGTATCATCCCGCCTCGATGCGCAAGACCGGGCCGATCCTCATCGTCGTGATCGGCATCCTCGCCCTGATCGTCGACTTCTACCCGCGGCTGACGGTGCCCGGGCCCGATGGCACGAGCCGTCGGATCGAGACGAAGCTGGGCCTCGACCTCGAGGGCGGCCAGCGGGTCGAGTACATCGTCCGCCCGATCGAGGACCGCACGCCGCAGCCGGCGGACCTCTCGATCATCCGAGACATCATCGAGCGGCGCGTGAACGAATCCGGCGTGGCTGAGCCGGTCGTGACGACCCAGGGCACGGACCGGATCGTCGTGGAGCTGCCCGGCGTCGACGACCCGGAGGCAGTCCGCCGTCTCGTCGGCCAGACCGGCCGTCTCGACTTCGTGCCGATCCCGCCAGCCGAGACCCCGCCCCTCGACGGCGCCCGGATCGACCTCGAGAAGTGGCCGCCCCTGTTCAGCGGCGACCAGGTCCAGAGCGCGACGATCGGGTCCGACGCCACCGGTCGCAGGGCCGTCGACTTCATCCTCCGCTCGGGCGGCCCCACGTCCGGCGCGGAGCTGTTCGCCGCGCACACCCGCGCGAACATCGGGCGCTTCTTCGCGATTGCCCTCGACGGCGTCGTCATCTCCGCGCCGCAGATCAACTCGGAGATCCCGAACGGCCAGGTCCAGATCACGAGCGGCGGCGGTGCGGGCTTCCCGCTCCAGGAGGCCGAGAACCTCGTCACGGTCCTGCGCTTCGGCTCACTGCCGTTCCCGGTCGAGGAGATCTCCGCCGAGAACATCAGCGCCACGCTGGGCCGGGAGTTCCTCGATCGCAGCCTCGTGGCCGGGGCGATCGGCGTCCTCCTCGTAATGGTCTTCATGATCGTCCACTACCGCCTGCCCGGCGTGATCGCCGCAGGCGCGCTCGTGTACTACACCCTCGTCGTTCTCGCCATCTTCCGGCTCATCCCGGTCACCCTGACCCTCGCCGGGATCGCCGGCTTCGTCCTGTCGGTGGGCATGGCGGTCGACGCGAACATCCTCATCTTCGAGCGATCGAAGGAGGAGCTGCGCCTCGGCAAGTCGCTGCCGGCGGCGATCGAGGCGGGCTTCGGGCGGGCCTGGAACTCGATCCTCGACTCGAACGTGTCGAGCCTCATCACGGCGACGATCCTGTTCCTGTTTGGCTCGTCGGTGATCAAGGGCTTCGCGCTCGTGCTCATCATCGGCGTGCTCGTCTCGATGTTCAGCGCGATCACCGTCACGCGGACGATCCTGCGCGTCATCGTCAACCAGGACTGGGCCCGCAAGGCGCGCCTGTACGGCGTCGCCGAGTCAGAGTTCGTCGCCCGGCCCACCGGCCGCGCCGCGCTCCGGGGAGAGGCCCGCGGGCGTGTTTGACATCATCGGGAAGCGGAAGTGGTACTTCACCTTCTCGCTCATCCTCGTCATCCCGGGCCTGCTGTTCATCCTCCTGACCCCGATCACCGGCGGGCAGGCGGGCCTCCAGTTCACGATCGACTACACCGGCGGCACGCGCTGGGAGATCCGCTTCGCGAACGCGACGGTGACGGCCGACCAGATCGACGCCGTCATGGAGGCCGAAGGGCTGCCGTCCACCGTGGTCTCGACGTCCGATGGCTTCTTCGAGATCAAGACCCTGCCGGTGGGACTGCAGGCGCCGGCACCGTCGCCGACGCCGGTCGTGACGCTTGCGCCGAGCGGCTCGCCGTCGGCGAGCGCGTCGGCATCGGCCGCCCCATCGGCGAGCCCGTCCCCGTCGCCATCGGCCTCGCCGAGCCCAACCGCCAGCCCGTCCCCGCCGCCGTCGGCCGCCCCGTCCCCGTCGGCGTCGCCGAGCCCAACCGCGAGCCCGTCCCCGTCGCCGTCGGCCTCCCCGTCGCCGTCGGCCTCCCCGTCGCCCTCGCCGTCCCCGGCGTTCACGCCTCCGCCGCCGAACACGGACCTGCCGACCGAGGGCAGGCTCGGCGAGGTCGTCGACGCGCTCGAGGCGGAGCTCGGTGACATCGCCGAGCAGCGCTCGCTCACGACGATCGGCCCGGTCGTGTCGGCCGACCTCATCGGCCAGGCGCTGACCCTCATCTTCATCGGCTCGCTCGGCATCGTGGCGTGGATCACGGTTCGCTTCCGTGACGTGAAGTTCGGCGTGACGGCGCTCGTCACGCTGCTCCACGACGTGGTCGTCGTGGTCGGCTCGTTCGCCATCCTCGGCACGTTCTTCGGGGTCGAGATCGACGCCCTGTTCGTGACCGCGATGCTGACCGTGATCGGCTTCAGCGTCCACGACACGATCGTCGTGTTCGACCGGATCCGCGAGAACCGCGCCCGCCACGTCGGCGAGCCGTTCGCCGAGATCGTCAACCACTCGATCCTCCAGACGTTCGGCCGATCGATCACGACGAGCTTCACCGTCGTCGTGACCCTGCTCGCGCTGTTTATGTTCGGCGGCTCGGCGACGACGTACTTCGTGCTCGCCCTGCTGATCGGGATCGTCATCGGGACGTACTCGTCGATCTTCAACGCAGCCCCGCTGCTCGTCGTCTGGCAGGAGTACGAGGACCGAAAACGCGGCCGACCGACCGCCGTGCGGACGGGACGGGCGCCCGGCCGGGCGACCAGCTGAACCGGCCCGACGCGCCGCGCGGGCCGGACGCCGGGCCGCGGGTGAGCGCCGGGTGAGCGCCGGGTGATGCACCGGCGATCCGGCGGCAATCCCGGGGTGGTCGCCGGCGAAGTCGTGGTGCAGGCTCCCGTGGCATGCTGAGCGACGTGCTCCGACCGCGCCACCGCTGGGCCCTGCCGTCACCCGTCCAGCTGTCTCCCTCCCTCCGCGACGCGGCCGTCGCCCGTGGCCTGTCGGAGCGGCTGACAGGGATCCTCTCCGCCCGCGGCGTGGCATCGGCCGCGGATCTCGACGCGTGGTTCGCCGATCCGGTCGCGGCGCTCCATGACCCGTCGCTCCTGCCCGATGCCGAGCAGGCCCGCGAGCGGATCGCGCGTGCCCGCGATCGCGGCGAGCGGGTCATGGTCTTCGGCGACTTCGACGCGGACGGCCTGACCGGGCTGGCGATCCTCGTCCGCGCCCTCGGCCGCCTCGGCATCGCCGCGGACCCGTACGTGCCACGGCGGCTCGAGGAGGGCCACGGGCTGTCGCTCGCGGCGATCGAGGCGGCCCGTGCATCCGGCGCATCGCTCATCGTCACGGTCGACTGCGGCTCGACGAGCGGCACGGAGATCGCGGCTGCCGCCGCCGCGGGGATCGACGTGATCGTCACGGACCACCACCGCCTCCCGCCGGAACTGCCGCCGGCCGTCGCGGTCGTCAATCCCCACCGCGCGGACTCCGTCTACCCGGATCGGCGCCTGACGGGCGCCGGCGTCGCGTTCAAGGTCGCCACGCTCGTGCTCTCGGACGAACCCGGCGGGCCCGCGTTCGCGGCCGGACTCGCGGACCTCGCGATGATCGGGACGGTGGCGGACGTGGCGCCGATCGTCGGCGAGAACCGCGCCATCGCCCGGCTCGGGCTCGGGGTGATCCGCGGGCCGGCGGGCCCGCGGGCGGGGATCGCCGCACTCCTGGCGCGCGCGAACGTGGGCGCCGGGGCGGCCGACCTCGAAACGGTCGGGTTCGCGCTCGCGCCGCGCCTCAATGCCGCCGGACGGGTGGGGGAGGCGGCCGACGCGGCGCGGCTCCTCGTGACCGACGACCCGGACGAGGCCGTGGCCCTCGCGACCCGCCTCGAGGCGGCAAACCTGGATCGGCGGGATCAGACGAGGACGGCGGTCGCGGAGGCCCGGGCGGCGCTGGCCGGTGGCGTGCCCGCGGATGGGGAGTCCCCTGCGGCTGTCGTCGTGCGCGGGGCGTGGCCGGTCGGGATCGTCGGCCTCGTGGCGGGCCGGCTCGCGGAGGAGCTCGCCCGGCCGGCCGTCGTCGGCGCGGACCTCGGCCCGATCGTCCGTGCCTCGTGTCGGAGCGACGGGACGATGAACCTCGCGGCCGCGCTCGAGGCGTGCAGCGACCTGCTCGAGCGGCATGGCGGCCACGCCGGTGCGGCCGGGTTCGAGATCGTCACGGACCGCTGGGAGGCCTTCCGCGAGCGGTTCCTCGCCATCGCCGCGGCGAACCCGCCGGCGGACCCTCGGCCGGTCCTGCGCGTCGATCTCGTCGTGCCCGCGCTCGACGTCGGCTATGCGCTCCACCGCGAGCTCGCGGCGCTCGCGCCGTGCGGGCCCGGAAATCCCGACCCGCTCGTCGCGATTCGCGGCCTGACGGTCGTGCGGGCGCGTGCCGCGAACGGCGGCCACAGTCAGGTCACGCTGCGCCGGGACCGCGACGTGCTCGACGGGATCGCGTTCGACTGGCCGGCGCTGGCCGACGCTGTGGCCGAGGGCGACCGGATCGACGTCGTCGGCCGGCTCATGAGCCGGACGTTCGCCGGGCTCGAGACCCTCCAGATCGAGATCCGCGACGCCGCACCGGCCGGCCGGGGGGGCGCCGACGCTGTCTCGCCGACCCTGGGCGTGCCCCTCGCCGGGATTCCCGCGTGAGCGGTCGTCGGCCGGCCACGCGCGGCGTGAGCGACCCGTTCGGCGTCGGACCGAGCGGGTCCGTGGTGGCGCCCGCCGCG
>DASTOB010000074.1:0-7209 GCA_035720425.1 Candidatus Limnocylindrales bacterium | reverse complement strand
GCGGAGATCGTGCGCCGGGCTCACGCGGTCGGCGCGTGGACCTACGTCGACGCGGTGCACTGGGCCCCGCACGGCCCGATCGACGTCCGGGCGATCGACACGGACTTCCTCGCCTGCTCCGTCTACAAGTTCTTCGGCCCGCATGCCGGCGTCCTGTACGGCCGCGCGGACGTTCGCGAGCGCCTGCCCGCCTACAAGGTCCGGCCGGCCCACGACCGGTTCGAGACGGGCACGCAGAACCACGAGGGCCAGGCCGGAACCCTCGCCGCGGTCGACTACCTCGCCGACGTCGGCCGGTCCGTGGGCGGCGGACCGGACCGGCGGGCCGCGCTCGTCGCCGGGATGAGCGCGATTCGCGCGTACGAGATGGCGCTGTACCGCCGCCTCGCCGACGGGCTCGGCGCGATTCCGGGCGTCCGCCTGTACGGGATCACGGATCCGTCCCGCTTTGTTGAGCGGACGCCGACGGCGGCCCTTACTCTCGAGGGCGTGGACCCGCGCTCGCTCGCGGTCGAATTGGGGCGGCGGGGCTTCGCCACGTGGGACGGCGACTTCTACGCGACCGGCCTCATCGAGCGGCTCGGCCTCGCCAACGCCGGCGGCGTGCTGCGCCTTGGGCTGACCCACTACAACACAGCCGACGAGGTCGACCGCGTCGTCGAGGCGATCGCGACGATCGCCGGCCGATGACCGGGGCGCCCGACCCGGCGCCCGACGTCGCGATCATCGGCGGCGGCATCGTCGGCGTGTCGCTTGCGGCGATCCTCGCCGGCCGCGGCGCGACGGTCACGCTGTACGAGCGGGAGGCCCTCGCCGCCGGGGCGTCGGGCCGGAACTCCGGCGTCGTCCAGCAGCCGTTCGACCCGCCGCTCATCCCGCTCTACGACGACTCGGTCGCCCTCTATCGCGAGCTGGCCGACCTCGTCCCCGACGCCGGCGTCCGCCTGCCCGCCGAGCCGGCCGGCCTCCTGCTCGTGTCCCGCAGCGAGCCGGTCGTGCGCAGCGTGTCGGCCGGTCTGCGGGCGGCGTTCCCGACACTCGGCGTCGAGCTGCTCGACCGCGCGGCCCTGCACGGTCTCGAACCCGCCCTCGGGCCGGACGTCGTCGCGTGCCGGGTCCCGATCGGCTTCCCGGTCGTGCCGTCAGCCCCCACATTCGCCGTCGCGACGCTCGCCGAGCGGCGCGGGGCGCGGGTGCGGCTCGGGCGCGCGGCTCGCCCCGCGTTCGACGGTGCGCGGTGCATCGGCGTCCGGGTGGAGGGGCGGATCGAGCCCGCCGGCGCCGTCGTCGTCGCGGCCGGTCCGTGGACGCCGGAGGTGATCGACCCATCCGGAGCGTGGCGGCCGATCCGCCCGCTGTGGGGCGTGGTCGTCGAGACGGGTCTGGCGAATCCGCCCGGTCACGTCCTCGAGGAGGCCGAGATGGACGAGGCGCTCGGCACGGGCGAGGCCGTCGACGCCGCGGGCATCGCCGAGGCTGCGGCGGCAGCCGATGCCGACCATCCCGCCGCGACCCCCCGCTTCAGCCTCGTCACGGCCGGTGGCGCGAGCGTCGTCGGCTCGACGTTCCTCGACGCCGAGCCGGACCCGGCCGATTGGCAGGAGCGGATCCTCGTGCGAGGCGCGTCGTTCGTGCCCGGGCTGTTCGACGCCCCCATCCGCGACCTGCGCGTGTGTGCCCGGCCGCTCGCGGCCGACGGCCGGCCGCTCGTCGGTCGCGTGCCGGGGGTGGATCGCCTGTTCGTCTGCGCCGGCCATGGCCCGTGGGGCATCTCGACCGGTCCGGGCTCGGCCCGGATCGTCGCGGACCTCGTCCTCGGCGATCGTGCCGGCGTGCCCGCTGCGCTCGATCCCGCCCGGTTCGGGACGCCCACGTTCGCCTGATCCCGGGTCGGTCAGCGCCAGCCCTGCGGATCGAGCAGGTACCAGGTCAGCTGCCCGGCCGCGTCGCGGAACCGACCCCACCGCTCGGCGAGGCCGGGTTCGGCGTCGGGCGCACCAGGCTCATCGACCGGGACGACGACCTCGTCGGCCGCCTGATCGGCGCGGTCGAGCCACAGGTCCGCCCACGGCATCGGGCGCACGACCGCCCGGTCGATCCGCGCCGCCGCGACGTAGCCGGCCATGGTGCGCAAGGGTACGCCGCCGCGGCCGCCGATTCCACCCCCGCCGCGTATGCTGCGCGGGTGACGATGACCGATCGCCGCTACGGCGCCCAATCGATGACCGCGCCCCTGCGCGAGGTGCTCGTGAAGCGGCCCGGCCCGGCATTCGGAAGGGCCTTCGACGACCCCGCCCACGGGTTCCTCCACCCGGTCGACCTCGACACGGCGCGACGCGAACACGACGCGTTCGTCGACGTGCTGGCCGGACTCGGTCCCACCGTCCACGTCCTCGACGCGGAGATCGGCAGCCCGGACCTCGTGTACACGTTCGATCCGCTCCTCGTCGGCGACCGCGGTGCGATCCCGCTTCGGCCGGGCAAGGCGAACCGGCTCCCGGAACCGGCCGTCCTCGAGGCGTGGACGACCGCCGCCGGCATCCCGACGGCAGGGCGAATCGAGGCGCCGGGCACGGTCGAGGGCGGCGACACGTTCTGGCTCCGGCCGGACCTGCTCATCGTCGGCCGTACCCTGCGAACGAACGACGCGGGCGCCCGGCAGCTGGCGGCCATCGTCGGCGGCGAGCACCGGATCGTCGACGTCCCGTACTGGCATGGCCCGGCGGAGCTCATCCACCTGCTCAGCGTCATCTCGCCCGTCGCCGACGACCTCGCCGTCGTCTATCTGCCGCTCCTGCCAGTGGGACTGTGGGAGCTGCTTGCCGACCTCGGCGTTCGCCTCGTCGAGGTTCCGGACGAGGAGTTCGACACGCTCGGCTGCAACGTCCTCGCCGTCCGCCCGGGCGTGGTCATCGTGGCCGACGGGAACCCGGCCACGCGCCGCGCGCTCGAGGCCCACGGCTGCGACGTCCACGCCTACCCGGCGACCGAAATCGGGATCAACGGGTCCGGGGGTCCCACCTGCATGACCCGGCCGATCCTGCGCGGCTGACGCGTCGTGCCGGCCCATCCCGACCTCGAGCTCGCCGCCGCCGCGTCGGTCGACATCGCCCGGATCGAAGCGGACCTCGGCGATCTCGTTCGGACGCCGTCGATCACCGGGCGCGAGGAGATCGTCCAGCTCGAGATCGCGGCGCGGCTGGAGGAGGCGGACATCACGGTCGAGCGCTACTCGCCGACGCCGCAGGAGGCGGCCGACGATCCGGACTGGCCGGGCGCCGAGATGCCGCGGGCGAGCCTCCCGATCGTCGTCGGGCGAGTCGGCCGGCCCGGCGGGCGCCGCGTGCTCCTCGTCGGCCATGTCGACGTCGTGCCGCCCGGCGACCCCGCCACGTGGACGGCGGACCCGTGGGGCGGCGAGGTGCGCGACGGCCTTCTGTACGGGCGCGGTGCGTGCGACATGAAGGGCGGCGTCGTGGCGATCCTCGAGGCGATGCGCATCGTCCGGTCACTCGCGGACCAGGTCCCGTTCGACGGCGAGGTCGTCGCCGCCTTCGTCCCGTCGGAGGAGGACGGCGGGCAGGGCATGCTCGCCGCGATCCGCGCCGGCGTCACCGGCGACGCCGCGATCATCACCGAGCCGACGGACCTCGACGTGGTCGTCGCCCACGCCGGTGCGATCACGTTCCGGCTCGTCGTGCCCGGCCGGGCCGCGCACGCGTCCCAGCGTCGCGAGGGCGTGTCCGCGCTCGACAACCTGTTCGTCCTCGCCCGCGCGCTCGAGGCGGACGAGGCGCGCCGGAACGCGGCCGAGACGCACCCGCTCATGACCGCGCTCGGCCTGCCGTACCCGACGATCATCGGCACGGTCGAGGGAGGGGAGTGGGCATCGACGGTCCTCGATCGGGTCGTCGCCACCGGCCGCTACGGCGTGCGCCTGGGGCAAACGTGGCGCGACGCGGAGGCGGACCTGCGCGCGTGCATCGACGCCGCCTGCGCTGACGACCCGTTCCTCCGCGATCACCCGGCCGGCGTCGAGATCACCGGCGGGCGGTTCTCGTCGGCCGAGGTCTCGTCCGACCATCCGCTGCCTACGGGATTGGCGGCCGCGATCGGGGACGTCACCGGGCGGCGACCCGCGCTCGTCGGCGAGCCGTACGGGGCGGACATGCGGCTGCTCGTCAACGAGGGGGCGACGCCGACCGTCATCTTCGGGCCGGGACACGTGCGGGTGGCCCACGCCGCCGACGAGTTCGTGCCGCTCGAGCAGGTCGCGACGTGCGCCCGGGTGCTTGCCGTGTGGGTGCTGCGTCAGCTCGTCGCCTGATCCGCCGCCCGAACGTCGCCTGAATCGCTACTCGAGTGGGCCCGGCGGGACCGGCTGCGGAACGGCGATCGGGCGCGGCGAGATGACCCGCCGGCGCCGGACGAGGACCCACACGGGGACGGCCACGAGTGCCGCCCCGATGATCCCGAGCGACGCATAGCCGGCGGCCGCGAGGAGCACGCCGGACCCGAGCGAGGCGACCGCCGCCGTCGTCCAGATGAGCGAGTCGGACAGGCCCTGGACGCGCGTTCGCTCGGTCAGGCTCACCGCTCCTGTCAGCATCGCGCTGCCCGCCACGAATCCCAGGTTCCAGCCCCAGCCGAGGAGGAACAGGGCGACGAGCAGCACCCGTTCGTCGTCCGGCGGGGCGACGGCCGACAGGAGGGCCGAGGCGGCAAGGATCGCCGTCCCCGCGTAGATGACGGACGGGCAGCCGAAGCGGTCCGTCAGCCGGCCGGACAGGGGCGACAGGGCGAACATCCCGAACGTGTGGGCACTGATGACGAGGCCCACGCTGCCGAGGCCGTGTCCGTGCTCCGTCATGTGGAGCGGGGTCATCGTCATGATCAGGACCATGACGAACTGGCCGGCGATGAGCGCCACGATCGCAGCCACCACGGCCGGCCTTCGGAGCACGTCGGCGAGCGGCGCGGCGGCGGCGGCCTCGGCGCCGGCGATCGAGGACGCATCCCGCAGCTCGAACGGATCCGGCCGGAGGAGCGCGAAGGAGAGGACGGCCGCGAGGCCGACGAACACGACCGGGACGAGGTACGGGCCGGCCAGGGTCGGCAGGCCGATCGAGCGCGCGAACTCGCCGGCGACCTCGACGAGGTTGGGCCCCACCACCGCCCCGATCGTCGCCCCCCACACGACGATGCCGATCGCCGACGCGCGCCGGCTCGACGGGTAGAGGTCCGCGGCCGCATAGCGCGACTGCTGGTTCGACGCGTTGCCGAAGCCGATGAGGAGGGTCCCGAGCAGGAGTAGCGGCATGCTCCGGCCGACGACCGCGGCCGCCGCGAGGAACGCCCCGGCGACCCCGATCGCATAGCCGGCCGATAGACCCGCCCGCCGCCCGCGCCGGGCCATGAGCCACGCCAGCGCCGACGCACCGATCGCCGCACCGAGGACGACGCTCGCTCCGGGCAGCCCGGCCAGCGCAGCCGTGTCGGACAGGTCGCGGGCGGCGATCGTCGCAACCGTCACCGCGGCGATGTGCCCGGTGCTGCCGAGCGCAACGCCGGCGACGAGCGTCCGGACGGTCCGGCGACGGAGGGCGTCCGGGTCAGGGGTGCCGATCATGGGCGGTCGATCATGACAGCCCGAACGTGAGGATTTCGACTCCGCCCGCCCGCGCGAGGGCCTGTTCGTCCGCCACTTCGACGAAGCGGCACAGCGCGTTGAGCAGGCGCATCTGCTCCGGTGTCCGGCAGGCGACGTCGAGGAGGGTGGGGCTGGCCACGACGGCGGCCACGGCTCGGGCCCGCGAGACTGCCACGTTGAGCCGGTTGCGGCTGTACAGGAAGTCGAGGTCGCGCGGGGCGTCGTCCGCGCTCGACGAGGCCATCGAGTAGATCGCCACCGCGCCCTCCTGGCCCTGGAATCGGTCGACCGTCCCGATCCGCCCCGCCGCTTCTGGGCCCAGGCGTACCGCCAGGGAGCGCTCGATCGCGGCGACGTGCGCGTTGTACGGCGCCACGACGAGGATGTCATCGAGCCGGAGCGGCCGACGCCGCCCGGTCCGGTCCGTCCACGGGCGCCCGACGAGGGCGGCGATCGCATCGGCCACGAGATCGGCCTCCTCGGGAGACGAGGAGTCGTTGCCGCGGTGCTCGACCGGCAACCAGCGGATGCCCGTCCCGGCCCACGTTCGGTCGTCCGCCTCGACGCGCTGGCCGGTCGTCGACGGGTGGGCGCCGAGGCGATCGTCGTAGAACGTGTCCGAGATGTAGCCGGTCACGTCCGGGTGCATGCGCCATGTCGTATCGAGGAACAGGCCACGGTCCGGATCGACCGTCAGCGCACTGCCGACGAGGTGCTCGAGGGCGGATGCCGCGGCCCCCTCCGGGTGGACGCCCTGGCTCACCTGGGGCAGCTGGTTCGGATCGCCGAGCAGGATGAGCGACGTCGCGGCCGTCGACATCGCGATTGTGTTGGCAAGCGACATCTGGCCGGCCTCGTCGACGACGAGGACGTCGAGCCGCCCGTCCATCGCCGCTCGCGAGAAGAGCCAGGCCGTTCCGGCGACGACGTCGAAGGCGGCCGCGCCGAGGCTGTCGTCGACCGCCTTGTTGCTCGTCGCGATGGTCACCTGATCGAGGTCCCCGGCGGCGTCCGCCGGGCGCTCGCACTTCTGGATCGCACGCAGGCGGACGCCGGCCTCGTCAGCCGCGGCGCAGACCTCGCGAAGCAGGTTCGTGATCGCCTTGTGCGACTGGGCGGCGATGCCTACCCGGCGGCCCTGCTCAACGAGCGCGACGATCATCCGGGCGCCCGTGTACGTCTTGCCGGTGCCCGGTGGTCCCTGGATCGGCAGGACGCTCGCGTCGAGGCCGATGGCGAGCCGCCGCGCGGCGTCGACGATCCTCTCATCGGCGCCGCGGAGTGGCGACCCGTCCGCCGTTCCGCGAACGCGTGGGGGGCGGCGGAGTAACAGGTCGCGTGCGGCGCGGTAGCGCGCGGACGTGCCGGCGGCATCGAGCCCGGGTCCGTCCAGCACCGCATCGGCGACCCGGAGGAGCGCCTCCCGCATCGGCTTCGAGTCGGGCGGCGTTCCCGGAAGCAGGCTCGACGGATGATGGCCCTGCTTGGTCGGACCCCGGATGAGGTCGATCGTCCCGGCGGCATCGTCGATCGCGTGGATGGGCCCCGCGCCCTGTCCG
>DASTOB010000073.1:0-2461 GCA_035720425.1 Candidatus Limnocylindrales bacterium | reverse complement strand
TTCGACGAGCTCGTCGTCGCCGTCGACGGCGGGTTCGGCCTCGCCGGCCAGGCCCCGTTCGACGTCGGTGTCATCGAGTGGGAGCCGCCCGGACGCTGATCGGCGCCGCCCTACGTCTCGATGGCGCCGCGGACCTCGGCGAGGTGACGCCGAAAGTCGTACGTCGGGTCGGCCGCGCGGCGGGCGAGGTAGTCGGCGAAGCGGAGCTGCTCGCGGAGACTCCGGCCGGACCGCATGACGTCGGCCTGGGCTCGCTCGCGCTCGGCGATCGAGGCCGCCTCGCCGAGCACCTCGTCGAGCCGGTCGGCCGTCACGAGGAGCACCCCGTCGTCGTCGGCCACGACGATGTCGGCCGCGGTCACCTCGACGTCACCGAGGCGGGCCAGATCGAGCCGATCGGCCGGCGACGATCGGGCGGTACGTGGACCGAACGGGATCGTGCCGGTGCACCAGATCGGCAGCCCGATCCGGCGCAGCTCCGGCGTATCGCGGACGCGTCCCCACACGACGATCCCGGCGACGCCGGCCCGCGCCGCCTCGAGCGTGACCAGGTCACCGATGCAGCCCTCGTCGTCGCGGCCCTCGTTGTCGATCACGAGCACGTCACCGGCCCGCGCTCGGTCGAGCGCCTCGAGGAACACGTCGACGCTGCCGGCGTGCCGGGCAGGGAGCGCAGGACCGACCACGATCGGGCCCGGCTCGAGTCGGCGGATCGAGGGCGGCACGAGCCGGATCGGGAGGCCGAGGCGCACGAGGGCGTCGGCGACGGGTGCGGCGGCGAGACCGGCTGGAACGTCCATGCCGAGAGGCTACTCTGTCGGCCAAGGAGGCGATCCGATGTACGTCACGCTCGTCCATGCCCACGTCAGGGCCGACGTCCTGGCGCCGTTCCTCGACGCGACCCGCGCCAACCACGAGGGATCGATCCGCGAGCCCGGCTGCCTCCGCTTCGACATCCTCCAGTCGGCCGACGATCCGACCCGCTTCGTGTTCTACGAGGCGTACGTCGACGAGGCCGCGGCGCGTGCCCACAAGGACACCGCCCACTACGCGGAGTGGCGCGACCTCGTCGCGGACTGGATGATCGAGCCGCGCACGGGCGTGCGGTACGTCGGGCTCTTCCCGGACGCCGCGGAGCTGATGGCCGGCACATGACGGAATCGTTCACGCTCGGCCGACTCCCGCGGATCGCCTTCGGCGAGGGTCGGGTCGCGGAGCTGCCCGCGATCGTCGCCTCTCACGGACGGCGGGCGCTCCTCGTCACCGGTCGGTCGTCGTTTCGTCGGTCTGCCACCTGGCCGGCGCTGCTGACTGGGTTGGATGCGGCCGGCGTGACCGTGGCCGGGGACCTCGTCGTCGACGGCGAGCCGTCCCCGGAGATCGTGGAGGAGGCGGTCGCGCGGTTTCGGGCGGCCGACGTCGAGGTCGTCGTCGGCATCGGCGGCGGGAGCGTCCTCGACGCGGCGAAGGCCATCGCCGGTCTGCTCCGCGCGGAGACGACCGCGATGGATCACCTCGAAGGGGTGGGTCGCGGTCTCCCGTACCGCGGGCCGGCCGTGCCGTTCGTGGCCGTTCCGACGACGGCGGGCACCGGCAGCGAGGCGACGCGCAACGCCGTGCTGTCGCGGGTCGGGCCGGACGGCTTCAAGAAGTCGTTCCGGGACGAGCAGCTCGTCGCCCGCGATGCCGTCGTCGACCCGGCCCTGCTCGCGGGCCTCGGTCCGACGGCGATCGCGTCGAACGGGCTCGATGCGCTGACCCAGCTCCTTGAGTCCCTCGTCTCGACGCGCTCGTTCGCGCTGTCGCGGGCGCTCGCGCTCGACGGGCTCGCGGCTGCGCGCGACGGGCTGGTGCCGTGGTACGAGGCGGTCGCCGGGGGCGGCGATGCGCCGGGCGCGCGGTCGCGCATGGCGTATGCGGCACTGCTGTCCGGGATCTGCCTCGCTCACACGGGGCTCGGTGCCGTGCACGGTCTGGCGTCGCCGCTCGGCGCGCGCCATCCGATCGGGCACGGGGCGGCGTGCGGCGCAACACTCGTTGCGGTGACGCGGGTCAACCTTGCCGCGCTCGAGGCGCGGGATCCCGATGGACCTGCACTCGGGCGATACGCGGCGGCTGGACGGGTCCTGTCAGGCACGCCCGGGCTCGACGACGGCGACGCGCGCGCGGCACTGGTCGACGTGCTCGCCGACTGGGGCCGCCGGCTCGCGGTGCGCGGCCTCGCGACGTTCGGGGTAGGGGAGGCCGACTTCCCGCCACTCGTCGCCGACGCCCGCGGCACGAGCATGCGCACGAACCCGATCGAGCTGACCGACGCGGAGGTTGCGGCGATCCTCAGCGCGTCGTTGTGAGGCGGCTGGGCGAGGGTCCATCGGCCCTTGACGCCGTCATCTGGCGCCACGACACTCTCGGAGTACCGCCTGCGGAGTCGTGCGATGATTTTCGGTCCCGGCGTCCCATG
>DASTOB010000072.1:0-10453 GCA_035720425.1 Candidatus Limnocylindrales bacterium | reverse complement strand
CGGGCCGAAGAACTTGTAGACGGAGCAGGCGAGGAAGTCCGTGTCGATCGCCCGGACGTCGATCGGGCCGTGCGGGGCCCAGTGCACCGCGTCGACGTAGGTCCACGCGCCGACCGCGTGAGCCCGGCGCACGATCTCCGCAACGGGGTTGATCGTGCCCACCGCGTTCGACGCCCAGCCCACCGCGACGAGCCGGGTTCGCGGCGACAGCACCCGGTCGAGGTCGTCGAGGTCGAGCGTGCAGTCGGCCGTCCGGATGCCGACGGTGTGGACGCGGATGCCCCGGTCACCGGCCGCGGCGCGCCATGGGCTCACGTTCGCGTCGTGGTCGAGCGTGGTCACGACGACCTCATCGCCGGGTTGCCACGTCGCCGCGATCGAGCGCGACACGTGGAACGTGAGCGACGTCATGTTCGCGCCGAAGGTGATCTCGTCGGGGCTCGCCGCGCCGACGAGGTCCGCGATCGCCCGGTGAGCGTCCGCGAGGATCGCGTCACTCCGCTCGCTCGTCGCGAACGCGCCCCCGGCGTTCGCGTTCGAGTCGCGGTAGTAGGCGGCGACCGCGTCGATGACGGACCCGGGAACCTGCGTGCCGCCCGGCCCATCGAGGAAGGCGAGCGGCCGCCCGTCGTGCTCGACGGACAGGGCCGGGAAACGGGCGCGCAGGGCGTCGACGTCGAGCGTGGCGGTCGTGACGATCATGGTGGCGTCGATGCTAGCAGCCCGCCCGGCGCCGAGACGGCGGGGGCAACTGGTTGACGTGTCAACGACCGCGCGGTAGCATCACGGCATGAGCCGCATCGAACCGGCGCCGACCACGTCTGCCTCGAACGACCCGCGCCTTGGCGCGTGGCGGGCGTTCCTGCTCGCCCACGCACGCCTCAGCCGCCGCCTCGACGAGGAGCTGCGGGCGGAGCACGGCCTGACGCTGCCCGAGTATGACGCGCTCCTCCAGATCGCCCAGGCGCCGGACCGGCGGCTTCGGATGAGCCAGCTGGCGGACCTCGTCGTGCTGAGCCGGAGCGGGGTGACCCGGCTCATCGATCGGCTCGTCGCCGACGGGCTCGTCGAGCGCAGCCAATGCCTGTCGGACGCCCGGGGGGCCGAGGCGGTCCTCACCCCGGCCGGTCTCGAGCGAATGCGCAGCGCGGCGACGACCCACCTGCGCGGCATCGAGGCGTACTTCCTGTCGGTCGTCCCGGAGCGCGACCTCGCGGACCTCGAGCGGACGCTCCGCTTCATCGCCGACCGGGCCGGGCCCGGTTGGCCGATGCCGGACCACTGCGCGGTCGACGACGCACCGGCCGATGCGTCGCTGCCCGGCAGCGCGTCGGGCGACGGACGTCCGCGCGTGGCGATCACCGCGAGCTGACGGGCACCATCGGCGAGCGGCCGGCCGGTCATCTCTACGCCGGCACGAGCGGGTTCGCCTACCCGGGCTGGTCGCCGGCCTTCTACCCCGCCGGCACCCGGGCGGACGGACTCCTGCCGTTCTACGCCGCACGCCTCGACGCGTGCGAGTTGAACAACACGTACTACCAGCAGCCGAGCGAGGCCAAGGTCGCCGCCTGGCTGGGGGCGACGCCGGAGACGTTCCGCTTCACCGTCAAGGCCCAGCGCGGCGGCTCATACCGCGCGTTCGCCGTGGATCCCGGGGCGAGCGTGCCGTGGCTGACCGCGCCCCTGACCCGGTTCGGCGATCGGCTCGGCAGCGTCCTGTTCCGGGTTCCGGATCCGGTCCGGCGCGATTACGCCCGGCTCGCCGCGCTGCTCGCCGCGTGGCCCAATGAGCTCCCGCTGACGGTCGAGTTCCAGGACCCGTCATGGCACGTGGACGAGACGTTCGATGCCCTCGCCCGGGCCGGGGCGACCCTCTGCGCAACGGAACTCCCCGACGACGACGGACCGCCGGCACTCCGGCTGACCGGCCGCTTCCTGTACCTCCGCCTGCGGCGACTCGCCTACGAGCCGGCCGAGATCGACGCGTGGGCCGCCCGGCTCATCCCGTTCCTCGAGGCGGGCTCCGACGCGTTCGTCTTCTTCCGTCACGACGAGGCAGGCCTCGCGCCTGCCTACGCGTCGGCCCTGCGCGCGGCGGTCGACGTCCGTCTCGCGGCGGCCGACGCCTAGCGGCGGGACCCTTCCGCCGGGCCGAACATGACGA
The DNA here is from genome assembly GCA_035720425.1 of Candidatus Limnocylindrales bacterium. Classification (GTDB taxonomy): domain Bacteria; phylum Chloroflexota; class Limnocylindria; order Limnocylindrales; family CSP1-4; genus DASTOB01. The sequence goes on along the minus strand of DASTOB010000072.1, from coordinate 8,289 downwards.
GGATCACGAGCTCTTCCTCGATGTCGTGGAAGCGATGCGGCACGGTTGCTCCGACGAAGACCGTTGATCCGGCGGTGACCGCGCGATCCTCGTCGCCGACCCGGATCCGGGCCCGCCCGGAGACGACGTAGTAGAGCTCGTCCTCGCCATGCGGCTGCTGCGGATCGGTTCCGCCGGCGGGCAGCACATAGAGCCCGGCCGACAGGTCCGGTACGCGCAGGAACTCGAGGTAGGCGCGACCCGCCGCGGACTGGCGGGCACGCAGGTCGGCGAGCTCGTGGGCGTCCATGGCACCTCCGGCGGGAACCTCGACGGCTGATCGGAGCGTATCAGCCTACGATGTCGCCGATGTTTCCCCGCGGCCCCCTCGTGCGCGCCATCGCGCTGACGGCCGCGCTCGCCGTGGCGGCCTGCGGATCGGGTCCCGGCCCGGATCGCCCGGTCGGGTCGGTCACCCCGTCGGCGTCGGGCCCGACCGCGCCCACCGGGTCGGGTGCCCCGCCGTCGGGTGCGCCGACTTCGGACGCCCCGCCCGCCTCGCCGTGGGCCACCGCTCCCCCGTTCGACCCCGCGTCGATCCGCCTCACCCTCGAACCGATCGCCACGCTACCGGGACGGCCGCTCGACATCGCCAACGCGGGGGACGGGAGCGGCAGGCTGTTCGTCGTCGAGCAGGGTGGCACCATCCGGATCGTCCGTGACGGCGAGATCGTCGGCCAGCCGTTCCTCGACGTCAGCTCGCGCACCGCGGCGGGCGGCGAGCGCGGCCTGCTGGGCCTTGCCTTCCATCCGCGCTTCCCCGACGATCCGCGGCTGTTCGTCAACTACACAGACCTCGCCGGCGACACGGTGGTGGCCTCGTATGCCGTCGGAACGCCGGACGCCGATCGGGTCGATCCGGCCACCGAAACCGTGCTGCTTCGGATCGACCAGCCGTTCGGCAATCACAACGGCGGCGGCCTTGCTTTCGGTCCGGACGGGTACCTCGCCGTCGCGACGGGCGACGGCGGCTCGGCCGGCGATCCGCACGACAACGGCCAGCGCCTCGACACGCTCCTCGGCAAGATCCTGCGGATCGACGTGGACGATCGGCCCGCCGGCCGCGCCTACGGCATCCCGACCGACAACCCGTTCGTCGGCCGCGGCGGCGTGCATCCCGAGATCTTCCTGTACGGGCTGCGCAACCCATGGCGCATCTCGTTCGACCGGGCAACCGGAGACCTGTGGATCGGGGACGTCGGCCAGGGCGCATGGGAGGAGATCGACGTCCTTCGCGCCGGGTCGCCGGGCGGGGCGAACTATGGCTGGGCGCGGATGGAAGGCTTCCACTGCTACCCGTCCGGGGAGGGGTGCGCTCGCCCAGAGCTGACCCTGCCGGTCGCCGAGTACGGCCATGACCTGGGCTGCGCCGTCACCGGCGGTGCGGTCTATCGCGGCTCCGCCTTCCCGGTCCTCGCCGGTGGGTACGTCTTCTCCGACGCGTGCTCCGGTCTCCTGTGGGTCATCGACGCGAGCCGCTCGGATCGCCAGGACCCGACGATCGTCGGCGAGACCGGTCGGTCGATCGCCGGGTTCGGCGAGGACGAAGCCGGCGAGCTGTACGCGGCCGATCTCGACGGGGCCGTGTTGCGGGTGGTGCTGGCCGGGAATTGACACAGACCTGATAGGCGCGGCGCGTCCCCACCGGACCGACCGGCACGCGTCGCCGATCACCCTCCCGCGGTGTCAGCGGCCGACCCTCCGTCCAGATCGGGCATGCCGTCCGGATCGGGCATGCGCGCCGAGGTTGCCCCGTGGCTCGTGCGCGGTGCCGGCTTCACGCTCGGAGCGGCGCTCGTCGTCGGCCTGATCGCCCTCCTCGTCGCGGCGGCGCAGGTCCTCGTGCTCGTGTTCGTGGCGGTCCTGCTCGGCTCCGGTCTCGAGCCGATCATCGCCTGGATGCGCGATCGGCTGCCGATCGGTCGTGGCGCCGGCATCCTCCTCGTCTATGCCGGCTTCCTCGCCCTCGTCGTGACCCTTGCCCTGCTCGTCGTGCCCGGCGCCCTGCGGGAGCTCGATGCGGTGGTGGCCGGCATCCCGTCCGTGCTCGAGTCGGCCCGATCGTGGGCCGCGGGGCTGCGTCCGGCGGCCCTCGCGGAATCGATCGGCTCGCTCGTGGATGCGGCGGAGGCAGCGCTTCGGCCCCGTCCCCCGGACCCGGATGACGTCGTCGAGGTGGGACTCACCGTCGCCGAGGCCGCCGCCTCGATCGGCCTCGTTCTCACCATCGTCTTCTTCTGGCTGCTCGAGCGTGCCCGCCTCCAGCGCTATGCCCTCGCGTTCCTTCCCGCTCGTCGGCGAGCCGGTGCCCGGACGGCCTGGAACGCGGCGGAAGTGCGGCTGGGCCGGTGGGTTCGCGGCCAGCTCACGCTGATGGGCGCCATCGGGGTGATGACCGGCGTCGCATACACGCTGCTCGGCGTCCCGTCTCCCCTGCTGCTCGGCCTCGTGGCGGCGATCTGCGAGGCGATCCCGATCGTGGGGCCGCTCCTCGGCGCGATCCCGGCGATCGCGATCGCCGCAACCGTCAGCCCGGAGCTCGCTCTCACGGTCACGGTCGTGTACGTGATCCTCCAGTTCATCGAGGGCAATCTCCTCGTGCCGGTGGTCATGCGCAACACGATGGGGATCTCCCCGTTCCTCGTGATCGTCAGCCTGCTCATCGGCGGGGCCGCCGGCGGGTTCGCCGGGGCGCTGCTCGCCGTGCCGGTCGCGGCGTCGGTCGAGGCGATCCTCGAACGGCTCCAGGCGCGGAACGTCCCGGTGGCGCAGGATCCCGGGGCCCTCGAGGCAGCGACGGGAGAGGGCGCCTGACGGCCTATCCCCCGATCGACATGGTGTCCTCAAGCCTCGCCGCGTCTCGCTCGAGTTGGACGGCGAGCTCCGGATCGGGTTCGCGGCCGTCGAGGTAGGCGTCCACGACGGCCGGATGGACGTAGCTCCGGCGGGCCACGGCGGACGTGTTGCCGAGGAGTTCGGCGGTCGCCCGTACGGCGGCGACGACGTTGCGCCGGGCGGCATGGTCGGAGGCCGGGTCGTCAAGGGCTCGGAGGGCGCGAAAGGCGTGCACTGTGCCGGCCCATGTCCGGAAGTCCTTGGCCGAGACTTCCGCCCCGGCGATCTGGCGCAGGTACTCGTTGACGTCGTCCGAGGTGACGTCGCGAGGCTCCCCACCCTCGTCGACATACCCGAACAGCTCCTGGCCGGAAAGTTCGCGGCAGCGCCGCACGATCGAGGCGAGGCGCCGGTCGCGCAGGCCAACCTCGTGCAGGCGCCCTGACTTGCCCCGAAAACGGAAGCGCATCCGGTGACCCTCGACCCGCGCATGGCGATCGCGCAGGGTCGTGAGCCCGAACGATCGATTGAGTCGCGCGTATTCGCCGTTTCCGACCCGGATGAGGGTCAGCTCGAGCAACCGGACGACGGCGGCGAGGACCTTCTCCCGTGGCAGGCCGGGGCGAGCCAGGTCCGCGTCCGTTCGCTCGCGGATCGTCGGCAGGAGCCGCGCAAACGCGACCACCCGCTCGTACTTCCACGCCTCCCGTCGCGTCCGAAAGTCGGGGTGGTATCGGTACTGCTTTCGCCCGCGGGCGTCGCGCCCGGTCGCCTGGAGATGACCGTCGGCGAACGGGCAGATCCACACGTCCGTCCACGCCGGCGGGACCGCGAGCGCACGAACGCGGCGGAGGATGGCGTGATCCCGCACGGGGGTCCCATCCGGCCCGACGTACGAGAACCCCCGCCCCCGCCGGCGGCGTCGGATTCCCGGGCTCCGATCGGTGGAGTGACGAAGGGCGGCGGGCCGCGACCGCGCTCCGGATGCTGTTTGGGTTCCCTCGGCCATGTCCGGGTCATCGTGCCCGCTCGCGCTTGCCGATGCGCGTCGGTCTAGCGGTGGCGCCTTTCGTCGAACTCGCACGCCGAAGGCGTCAGCCGCCGCGAGCGAGGTGGAGCGCGATCCCGACGGCCCCACCAACGACGAGCAGGGGCACCGAGCCGACCCTGCCCGTGCCGAGCAGGGCCACGCCGGCCAGGACGAGGGCCGCGGTCGGAACGTCGACGACGGCAACCCGGGCAAGCTCGACCGCGACGACGCCGATCAGCGCGACGGCCGCGGCGTTCACGCCGTCGAGGAACGCTCGTGCGGACGGCGAGCGGCGGAGCCGTGGCAGGACCGGGATGCTCACCGCGACCGCGAGGAACGCGGGCGCGAAGATCCCGACCGTGGCCGCGGCCGCGCCGACGGGTCCCGCCACGAGCCAGCCGATGAACGTTGCGCTCGTCGTCACGGGACCCGGGGTGAGCTGGCCGACGGCGATGGCGTCGAGGAGCTGCCGCTCGGTGATCCAGCCGAGACCCTCGACGATCTCGGACCGGAGCAGCGCGACGAGCAGGTAGCCGCTCCCGAACAGGACCGCGCCGATCTTGGCGAACACGAGCAGGAGCCCGGCCGGCGATGCCGTCAACGCTGCAGCCGCCGCCGACCCGGCGAGACCGACGGGCGCGAGCATGGCCGATGCGTGCCGCAACCCGCCGGGCATGACGCGACGACCGGCCAAGCCGGCGATGCCGGCCACGAGGAGGATCGCGATCTCGGCGGCCCCGGCGAAGGCGGCGAGCGCCGCGGCCAGGCCGATCGCGACCGTCAGCGGGTCGCGAAGGGCGGACCGGCCGAGGCCGACGGCCGCATGGGCGACGATCGCGACGACCACCGGCGCGACGCCGGCCAGCGCGGCCAGCGCCTCCGGTCGGGCGCCGACCGCCTCGTAAGCCCAGGCGAGGGCAGCCACGAGCACGGCCGCCGGACCGATGAACGCGAAGCCCGCCACGAAGAAGCCGGCCGCGCCGGCCCGCTTGTGTCCGAGGTGGAGCGCGAGCTCGGTCGAAGTGGGCCCGGGAATGAGGTTGGCGGCCCCGACGAGGTCGAGGAACTCCGAGTCGGACAGCCAGGCACGCCGCCGTACGAACTCGTCGCGCATGAGCGCGACGTGCGCGGCCGGCCCGCCGAACGCCGTCAGCCCGAGGCGAAGGAAGGCACGCCCGACGTCGCCGGTCGAGCCGGTCGAGCCGGTCGCCACCGTGAGGGCGCCGTTCGGGTGTGCGGTTCGGGCCTACAGGGCCAGTGGGTTCGTCTTGTCCGGGTCGATCCCGAGCTCTCGGAAGGCCTTGACCGCCTTCGCGATCGGCAGGTCGCCGCACCGGGCGAGCGAGGCGAGCGTCGCCGCGGCGATGTGCGGTGGATCGATCTCGAACAGGCTGCGCAGGGCTTCACGCGTGTCGCTCCGCCCGAAGCCGTCCGTGCCGAGCGCCACGTAGTCGGACGGCAGCCAGCGAGCGACCATGTCGGGCAGCGCCTTCAGCCAGTCGGTCGCCGCGATGACCGGCCGTCCGTCGGCCGGCAGGACCTGCGAGACGTACGGCACGCGCCGCTCCTTGGCGTCGGGCTGGAGCCGGTTCCAGCGCTCCGCCTCGAGCGCGTCGCGGCGCAGGAGCGGGAATGACGGCGCGCTGTAGACCTCGGCGGCGACGCCGAACTTCTCGGCCAGCAGCGCCTGCGCCGCGATGACCTGCTGGAGGATCGAGCCGGAGCCGACGAGGCGGGCGGCAAGGGCACCCGTGCCCGCGTCCGGCGCCTCGGAGAAGCGGTAGATGCCGCGCAGGATGCCCTCGTCGATACCGTCGGCCTTGGGCGGCTGCGGGTAGTTCTCGTTGTAGATCGTGACGTAGTAGAAGACGTCCTCCCCGTTGACGTACATCCGCTCGATCCCATCGCGGACGACCGCGGCGAGCTCGTACGCAAACGCCGGGTCGTAGGCGCGGATGTTCGGCACGGTCGAGGCGAGGATGTGGGTGTGGCCGTCGTCGTGCTGGAGGCCCTCGCCGGTGAGCGTCGTCCGGCCCGCGGTGGCGCCCATGAGGAAGCCCCGTCCACGCGCGTCGCCGAACGCCCACATCTGGTCGCCGGTCCGCTGGAAGCCAAACATCGAGTAGAAGATGTAGAACGGAATCGTCGCAAACCCGTGCGTCGAGTACGCCGTGCCGGCGGCCTGGAAGCTCGCCATCGAGCCGGCCTCCGTGATCCCCTCCTCGAGGACCTGCCCGTCGACCGCCTCGCGGTACGACAGCACGAGGTCGGAGTCGACCGGCTCATAGCGCTGACCGAGGGCGGCGTAGATGCCGACCTCCTTGAACAGCGGGTCCATGCCGAAGGTGCGCGCCTCGTCGGGAATGATCGGCACGATCCGCGAGCCGAGTTCCTTGTCGCGGATGAGGTTGCGGAGCAGCCGGGTGAAGACCATCGTCGTCGACACCGGGGTCTGGCTGCCGGTGGCGAACTCGGCGTCGATCGTCGGCGACGGCGTCGGCAGGGGGGTCGACCGCACCACCCGCTTCGGCAGCGGACCGCCCAGCGCCCGGCGGCGTTCGACGAGGTACTGGATCTCGTCCGAATCGGGACCCGGGTGGTAGTACGGCGCGTCCTTGAGCTTCTCGTCCGGGATCGGCAGCTGCAGGCGGTCGCGGAAGATCCGCAGCTCCGCCTCGTTGAGCTTCTTCGCCTGGTGGGTGATGTTGCGCGCCTCGACGCCCGGGCCCAGGGTCCAGCCCTTGACCGTCTTGGCCAGGATCACGGTCGGCGCGCCCTTGTACTCGACCGCCGCCTTGTACGCCGCGTAGACCTTGCGGTAGTCGTGCCCGCCCCGCCGGAGCTTGGCGAGGTCGTCGTCGGACAGGTGCTCGACGAGCTTGCGCAGGCGCGGATCGGGGCCGAAGAAGTGCTCGCGGATGTACGCCCCGCCGGCCACCGAGTACTTCTGGAACTCACCGTCGAGGGTGTTGTTCATCTGCTCGACGAGGGCGCCGTCCACGTCACGGGCCAGCAGCTCGTCCCACTCGCGGCCCCACACCACCTTGATGACGTTCCAGCCGGAGCCGCGGAAGACCGCCTCGAGCTCCTGGATGATCTTGCCGTTGCCGCGGACCGGGCCGTCGAGGCGCTGGAGGTTGCAGTTGACGACGAAGGTCAGGTTGTCGAGGCCCTCGCGGGCGGCGACGTGAAGTGCCCCGAGCGACTCCGGCTCGTCGGTCTCGCCGTCACCGAGGAAGGCCCACACGCGCGACCCGGACGTGTCGACCAGGCCGCGGTTCTGGAGGTACCGGTTGTAGCGGGCCTGGTAGATCGCGCTGATCGGGCCGAGGCCCATCGAAACGGTCGGGAACTCCCAGAAGTCCGGCATGAGCCGGGGGTGCGGGTACGAGCTCAGGCCCTGGCCCGGGACGACCTCGCGCCGGAAGTGATCGAGCTGACCCTCGCTGAGTCGCCCCTCGAGGAAGGCTCGCGCGTAGATCCCCGGGGCGGCATGGCCCTGGTAGAAGATCTGGTCGCCGCTCCCCTCCCCGTCCTTGCCGCGGAAGAAGTGGTTGAACCCCACTTCGTACAGCGTCGCCGCACTGGCGTACGTGGCGAGGTGCCCGCCGATCCCGGAGAACCGGTTGTTGGCGCGCAGGACCATGGCGACCGCGTTCCAGCGGATGAGCCGGCGGATGCGTCGCTCGATCTCCTCGTCACCCGGAAAGAACGGCTCCTGCTCAGGGCTGATCGTGTTGATGTAGCGGGTCTGGGTGAGCGGCGGCAGGCCGACGTGGAGCTGGCGCGCCCGCTTGAGCAGCTTGTACAGGACGAACCGGGCCCGGTTCTCACCGCCCTGCTCGAGGAGCTGGTCGAATGACTCGAGCCACTCGGCGGTCTCGCGCTCGTCGATGTCGGGCAGTTGGTGCTTGAACTCGTCGAAGTACATCCGGGGCGCTCCGTGCGAATCGTCGGGTTATGGTACGGCGGCGGGCGACGGTCGAAGGTTGCGAGTGGGGATCGATCGCCTCACGCGGGTTCGAGGCGCAGGGTCGTCGGGAGCGTGTGCTCCCGGAGCATCGTCGCGAGCGCCGGGTCGGCGGCGTACTTCCGACGAAGTGCCGCCGAGACGCGTTCCACCGAGTCCGGGTCCGACGCCGCGATCGCCGTTGCCGTGAGCCGGCGACGGCCGACGAGGAGCGCGACGGCGGGGTTCGCGACCGCATCGCGATACCAGCGCCCGCGCTCGCCGCGAACCGATCGGATGAAGACGTCGCCCGCATCGACGACGACCCAGATGACCGCCCGGTGCGGGTCGCCGCCCGGCGCCCGCGTTTCGATGTCGACCTCCTCGCTCCGGTCGAGGAGCGCCAGATCGTCGGTCGAGAAACTCACGGCCTGAG
>DASTOB010000071.1:0-3012 GCA_035720425.1 Candidatus Limnocylindrales bacterium | reverse complement strand
GCTGACCGACCGGCAGTGGCACAGCCTCGCCCGCGGGCTCGAGGAGCTGGGAGAGCGCCTCGCGCCGATGGGCATGGAGCTCGTGTTCCACAACCACGTCGGGACGTATGTCGAGACGCCGGACGAGACCGCCCGCCTCCTCGACGAGACGGACCCGGCCCTCGTGGGCTGGTGTCTCGACACGGGACACCTCGCCTTCGGCGGCGGCGATGCTCTCGAGCTGCTCGCGCGCTACGCCGGGCGCGTCCGCCACGTGCACCTCAAGGACGTCGACGGCGCGGTCCTCGCGCAGGCGCGGGCAGAGCGCTGGAGCTTCGGACAGGCGCTCGCCGCGTTCATCTTCCCGCCGCTCGGCGAGGGGATCGCCCGCATCCCGGACGTCGTCACGACGCTCCGGGCCGGCGGCTACGAGGGCTGGTACGTCATCGAGCAGGACACCGCGCCCGGCGATCCCACGGACACGGCGCGCCGCAACCGCGAGTACCTCGAGCGGGTGCTCCGGCCCGCGGTGGCGACCGGATGAGCAGCGGAGGCACGGCCAACGGCGGGGCGGCCGACGGCGGGCCGGACGGCGGGGCGGCGAGCGGGGCGAGTGGCGCACGCGACGCGGAGGCCTATCGCGATCTCGAGGCGATCTCCCGGCGGGGCCGGCTCCACGTGATCGAAACCGTCGCCCACAGCGGCGCCGGTCACGTCGGTGGTCCGCTGTCGGCGATGGATCTCCTCGTCGCGCTCTACTTCCGGATCCTGCGCATCCGGCCGGACGAGCCGCACTGGCCGGAGCGCGACCGGTTCGTCATGTCGAAGGGCCACTCGGCCATCGCCCTGTACACCATCCTCGCGCTGCGCGGCTACTTCCCGGTCGAGGAACTCCTCACGTTCGACCACGCCGAGAGCCGGCTCCAGGGGCACCCCGACGTGACCCGCCTGCCCGGCCTCGACGCGTCGACCGGATCGCTCGGCCAGGGGATGTCCGTCGCCCTCGGCATGGCCATGGGGATCCGGCGCCGCGGGATGGACGCTCACGTGTGGGCCCTCCTCGGTGACGGCGAGCTCCAGGAGGGCCAGGTCTGGGAGGCAGTGCCGGTGGCGGCGAAGTACGGCCTCGGCAACCTGACGGCGATCGTCGACCGGAACGGAATGCAGCAGTACGGGTGGCCGCTTCGGCCGAACGAGGACCATCGCGGGGATCGGGCGGACCCGTGGGCTGGCTTGGACGTCCGAGGGGCGCTCGAGGCCCTCGGGTGGCGCGTCCTCGAGATCGACGGGCACGACTTCGCGGCGATCCTCGGCGCCGCGGCCGACGCACGATCCGCTACCGGTGGCGACGTTCCCACGGCGATCCTCGCGCGCACCGTGAAGGGTCGCGGGTTCAGCGTGACCGAGGGCGTCTCGGAGTGGCACAGCCGCGTCGCGACGGCCGACGAGGTGGCGGCGGCCCGGCGCGAGCTCGCGGGGGACCCACCGTGACGCGTCCGCTCCGCGACGTCTGGGCCGACACGCTCATCGAGCTGGCCGGCACGAACCCGGACCTGCTCGTGCTCGACGGGGACCTCGGGACGTCGACCCGCGCCGACCGGTTCGCCACGGCCCACCCGGATCGGTTCATCCAGATGGGGATCGCCGAGCAGAACCTGGTCGGCACGGCGGTGGGCCTCGCGTCGCTCGGCTTCGTCCCGTGGCTGTCGTCGTTCACCGTCTTCTTCACCCATCGGGCAGTGGACCAGGTCCGCATGTCGGTCGCGCAGACCCATGCCAACGTGAAGATCGGCGCCGCCTACGCCGGTCTCCAGACGGGCTTCACCGGCAAGACCCACATGGACGTCGAGGACCTCGCGATCATGCGCGCCATGCCCGGCATGACCGTCCTCGCGCCCGGCGATGCCACGGAGTGCGCGGCGACGATCCGCTGGGCAACGGAGACGGACGGGCCCGTCTACCTGCGCCTCGGGCGCGACGGCGGTCCGGACCTGTTCGGACCCGACTACCGGTTCGAACCAGGACGCGTCCTCCGCCTCCGGGAGGGCCGCGATGTCCTCCTCGTCTCGACCGGCCAGCAGACCGCCCGCTGCGTCGAGGCCGCCGCCCTGCTGGCGGCCGACGGCGTCGATGCCGGGCTCGTTCACGTCCCGTCGATCAAGCCCGTCGACGCCGCGGCGCTCGCGGAGGCAGCCGCGGCCGTCCCGCTCGTCGTGACCGCCGAGGAGCACTCGGTGTTCGGTGGGCTCGGCGGGCTCGTCGCCGAGATCGTCTCGTCGCACGCGCCCCGCCGCGTCGAGCGGATCGGCATCGAGGACACGTGGGGCGAGTCCGCGCCCAACGCGTGGCTGCTCGACCGACATGGACTCACGCCGGAGCGGGTCGCGGACCGCGTCCAGCGCACGCTGCACGCCGAGTGACCGCACCGGCACCCTGAGGAGGATCGATGACCAGCTTCGCGATTCGCGATCCCAATGACATCGGCGTGGCCGTGCTCGGCGCCGGCCGAATGGGGCAGACCCACGTCCGGAACATGGCCACGATCGCGAACGCCCACGTCGTCGTCGTCGCGGACCCCAACCCGGAGGCCGCGGAGCGTGGTCGGGCGCTCGCCCGGGCTGAGCGGGCATCGACCGATCCCGCGGAGGCGATCCACGATCCCGCCGTCGATGCGGTCGTCATCGTCACGCCGACGAGCACCCACGCCACGCTCATCGAGGCGGCGCTCCGGGCCGGCAAGGCGGTCTGGAGCGAGAAGCCGATCGCCCAGGACCTCGCGGAGACCGAGCGGGTCGTCGACCTCTGGCGCGACACGAACATCCCCGTCCAGCTCGGGTTCATGCGCCGTTTCGATCCCGGCTACGCGCGCGCCAAGCAGCTGATCGACGCCGGCGAGCTCGGCCGGATCGAGCAGTTCCGGGCCTACTCGCGCGACACGTACCCGCCGCCCGTCGAATTCCTCCTCACCGCCGGCGGGTCGTTCCTCGACATGGCGATCCACGATCTTGACCTCGCCCGGTTCCTCGTCGGGGA
>DASTOB010000070.1:0-5659 GCA_035720425.1 Candidatus Limnocylindrales bacterium | reverse complement strand
GCCCGGTCCGGCAGCCGCGGGTCGAAGTACGGGTCCGGCTGGACGACCCGCACGTCGGACACCTGGCGCCACAGGCGCGGCGTCCGGTCGAGCGTGCACACGACGATCGAGACGATGAGGATGACGAGCCCGACGCTGAACCAGGTCGACGAGAAGACCCGGAAGAGCTGGAGCCGCTCGAGGAGATCGACGAACCCGGCGCCGAGCACCGGGTCGTAGCGGGCGTGGAGGTCCGCCATTGCCGCCGCGTAGTCGCCGGGTGACCGGAAGGCGAAGCCCGGCAACTGCCGCACGGTCATGCCGACGACGGCGAGGAGCGACAGGATGATGATCTGGAGGACGGCGAAGTTGACCGACGTGAACAGGCGCCACAGCGCCCCGCCGTAGCGGGTGACGGGATCCGGCCGGGCCTCGCGGGCCGCCGGCCGGCCGGCCGCGATCGTCGCGATGGCTCGGCGCTCCTAGGAGACCGCGGTCGTCACCGGCGCCGCGTCGGTGCGGGCGGGCCGGACGGCGCGGAGCGCCCGGTCGAAGTCGGCCATGAGGTCGTCGAGGTCCTCGAGACCGACCGAGCAGCGCAGGAGTCCCGGGCCGATGCCCGCGTCGGCCAGCCCGGCGTCGTCGAGCTGGCGGTGTGACGTCGTCGGCGGGTGGACGACCATCGTGTGGACGCTGCCGAGCGAGGCGGTCAGCTCCGGCACCGATAGGGCGTCGATGAACGCGGGCCCCACGGACCGGTCGCCGGCCAGCTCGAACGCGAGCATCCCGCCGCCGACCCGGAACTGGCGGGCCGCGACGGCGTGCTGCGGATGGCTCGGCAGACCCGGATAGCGAACGCGATCCACGCCCTCCTGACGCTCCAGCCAGGCCGCGAGTGCCGACGCGGTCGCGGCGTGGCGCTCCATCCGCACGGCGAGGGTCTGGATGCCGCGCAGGACGAAGAACGCCGACAGCGGGTCGAGCGTCGCGCCGGTATCGATCTGGACCCGCCGGACCTCGTCGACGAGCGGGCGCGGGCCGGACACGACGCCGGCCATCACGTCGGAGTGGCCGGACAGGTACTTCGTGCCGGATTCGACGACGAGATCCGCGCCCAGCTCGAGCGGCCGGCAGACGTACGGCGAGGCGAACGTGTTGTCGACGACGTAGCGGGCGCCGTGGCGATGGGCCAAGTCGGCGAGCGCGGCATGGTCGACGACGGTCGTCGTCGGGTTGGCGATCGACTCCGCGTACAGGACGCGGGTCGGTGACGCGGCGAGCGCGGCATCGACCGCGTCGGTGTCGGTCGCATCGACGAAGACGACCTCGACGCCGAACGGGGCGAGCACCGACGTCATGAGCGAGCGCGTCGAACCGTAGGTGGCGCGCGTGGCGACGAGCCGGTCGCCGGCCCGCAGGAGCGACACGAGCGTCGCGTGGACCGCGCCCATGCCGGTCGCAAGCGCGAAACCCGCCTCCGCGCCCTCGAGCTCCGCGACCGCGTCGGCCAGGGCGGCCACGGTGGGGTTCCCGATCCGACTGTACGAGTAGCCGGGGACGCTCAGCGAACTCACCTCGGCGAGCTCGTCGGCATCGGCCGCCGCGAACGTGGCGGCGAGGTAGATCGGCACGGTCGTCGGGCGCTGGTCGACCCGCGGGGCGCGCGAGGCGGCGCGGATGGCGCGGGTGGAGAAGCCGCGCGGTGCGGGGGCGCCGCGCTCGCCGCGCTCGCCGCGCTCGCCGTGCTCGCCGTCGGTGCTGCTCACCGGCCGATGCTACACCGAACGGCCGGTCTGTCAGCCGCGGCCCGCCCGGCGGTCAGCCGCGGCCCGCCTCGTCGGCCATCCCGCCGACCGGGACGCCCATGACCCGGTTCTTGCCCTGGCGCTTCGAGCCGTACATTGCCCGGTCGGCCGTGATCATGAGCTCGTCGGACGTCTGTCCGTCCTGCGGGTAGGCGACGACCCCGACCGACAGGGTCGTCCGCGCGTCGGTCCCCGGCAGCACGAGGTCGGCCACGCCAAGGCGGATCTTCTCGGCCAGCACGTACGCGCCGGTCGGATCCGTCTCCGGCAGGAGGACGACGAACTCATCGCCGCCGTAGCGTGCGGCGATGTCGATCCGCCGGACACCCTCGCGGATGACCTCGCCGACGCCGCGCAGGACCCGGTCGCCCTCGAAGTGGCCGTAGCGATCGTTGATCGTCTTGAGCTCGTCGAGATCCATCATGAGCAGGCAGAACCCGCGCCCCGATCGGGCGCTGCGGGCGATCTCCCGATCGATCGCGGCGAAGAAGAACGTGCGGTTGAACAGCCCGGTGAGCGAATCGATCGTCGACAGGCGGATCGCCGCGTCGCGGGCGCGACGCTGCTCGCGGGCGATGACGAGGGCGACGTAGGCGAGCAGGAGGATTGCGGTCAGGTTCACCCCGACGGTCGCGAGGGTCGTCGCGGTCGGCGCGGCGTCCGGGCCCGCGAACACGGCAAGGAGGTAGGCGAGCGAGGCCGCGGCCGCGACGACGAGCGTCACCTGGCCGCTCACGACGAGCGCAGCACCGCCGACGATGAGCGGGAAGACGAAGAAGAACGGGCTCGCCTCGCGGCCGGTGAGCAGGACGAGCAGCGTGGCGAGGGTGATCCCGACCGACCCCTCGACGACGAACTTGGCCGGGCCCAGCGTCGTCGACGGCAGCAGATCGTGGACGACGAGGACGAACAACCCGGCCACCGCCAGGAGGATGAAGATCGCCGGCTGGGCCTGCGGCCACAGGCCGGACACCGCGACGATCGTCGATGTGGCGAGGATGAAGATCCAGCTGACGATGCGGACGACGCGGTCGTACGCCCACGTCGGCACCTCGAAGTCGGGATCGAGGCCGGGTGCGCCGCCGACGACGGCGGCCAGCTCCGCGGCTCGCTTCTCACCGACGTCCGGCCGGCGCTCGTCGAGCGAGAACGGGGGCTTCCGCCCGAGCGCGGTTGGCACGATGAGCACGGCCATGACCGCCAGGTTGGCGAGCACGGCCACGACGATGAGCGTGAGGACTGGTTCCTCCACGCGCAGAAGGCCCTCGTACGGGTCGACCGGCACAGGTCGACAGGTACGGCCATCTTAGACCGCCGACCCCCCGATCCGGCCGTTCGTGGACCGGTCGCGGTGCGTCCGCGCAACCGGATTGTGCGCGCCGGGCCGATCTGCTCCTAGCGCGTGCCCCAGTGATAGGTCTGCTTGACCATCCGCAGGTAGACAAACGTCTCCGTCTCGCGGACGCCCTCGACGGCCCGGAGCTTGTCGGTCAGGAAGCTGAGCAGCGCCTCCGTGTTCTCGCACACGACCTCGACGAGGAGGTCGAACGTGCCCGCGGTGATCACGACGTAATCGACCTCCGGGAAGGCGCTGATCGCGTCGGCCACCTCGAGCAGGCGGTTGCTCTCGCAGCGAACGGCGATCATCGCCTGCTGCTGGAAGCCGAGGCGGAGCGGGTCGGTCACGCCGACGACCTGGAGGATGCCCCGCTCGACGAGCCGGTTCGTTCGCGCCCGAACGGCGGCCTCCGAGACGCCAAGATCCGCGGCGATCTGGGTGAACGGCCGCCGGCCGTCCTCCTGCAGGTGCTCGATGATCCGCTTGTCGAGCGGCGACACTTCGTCGCCGGCCCGGCCGGTACCGGCCTGACGCGGGCGCTGGGCGCCGCTCACGACGGGCTGGGGCTGGCGCCCGGTGAGGACGGTGGGGCCGACGGCAACCCGCCGCCGGGCAGCGGAAGCGACTCCGCCGAGACCTGGCCGAGCGGCCCGAGGAGCGGATCGAGGACCCGGACGAGCTCAAGCGCGGCGGCGCGGCGGGCCGCGTCCGGCGGCTCCGGCAGGGCGGTGTTCGACGTCGTCGGTCCGAACTCGACGAGGATGTTGAGGCCGGCCAAGGTGATCGGCGGGTCGCCCTGGCGAACCGCTCGGGCCGGATCGAAGCCGCTCGCCCGAAGTGCGGCGGAGCTCGTGAACTGGCTCAGGATGAGCGGCCAGCCCTCGTACGTCGCGGAGATGCGCTTGACCGGCTCGCCGCCGGGACCGGAGCTGGCCGTGTTGGGGGTGATGTCGAGCCCGGCGCGCTGGAGTTCGGTATAGACCGTGTCGACCGAAGCCGGCTCCGTCAGGTGCGGATCCGGGGTGACGACCGGCGTCGGACGGGGCGTCGGCGAGGGACTCGCGGCGTTCGATCCGCACGCCCCGACGAGGACCGCGACGGCGAGCCACACCACCACCAGCACGAACCGCGCACGCGCGCTTCCGAACCGCGCACGCGCGTTCCGCGCGGTTCGACGCCCCCGGAGATTCGAACTTCGCATCGCCCGCCGGATGCTAGCACGGCGACCGGCCGTACTTGCCACCGGACGTTTGGGCTACCCGGGTACCGGGTCGTGGCCGACTCCGGCGCCCATGGCGGGCCCGTCGAGCGCGGCGAGCACCGGCGCGAGCGCCTCGATTGATGTGGTCGTGATCGGATCGACGACGAGCTGGACGTGGCCGATCCCCTCGCGGGCGTAGGCGCGCAACTCGTCCGCGATCGTCTCCGCCGGGCCCTCCAGCGGTTCCACGGCCTGGGCCGCGGACGTGTCGCCCATGATCCGGCCGGTACCGCCCGGCAGGCGGATCTGGACGGCCACCGTCCGTTCGATTTCCGCAGGATCCCGACCGACGTCGCGACAGGCGGCGTCGACCCGCTCGCGGAGCGTCGCGACGCCGTCCGGACGGTTCCGGGTGTCCGCGTACCACGCGTTCCAGGCGTCGACGTGGGGTGCCGCGATGCGGAGCATCCGCTCGCCAATCGAGCCGATCAGGAGCGGTGGCCCGCCTGGTCGCGCCGAGCGTGGCAGGAGTTCGCAGTCGCGGGCCTGGTAGAACGTCCCGTCGAAGTCGATCGCACCGTCGCGCAGGAGCGTCCGAATGATCGTGAACGCCTCCTCGAAGCGGGCGATCCGATGGTCGAACGGTGCGCCGACCGCGCGGAACTCCGTCTCGTTCCAGCCCGCCCCGAGGCCCACGATGAGGCGGCCGCCGCTGATCTCGTCGACCGTCGCCGCCTGCTTGGCGAGCATCGCCGGCGAATGGAACGCGGTGCATGCGACGAGCGGCCCGATCGCGACCCGGTGCGTCACCGCGGCGAGGCCGGCGAGGAGCGTCCACGCCTCCCAGGGGCCGCGGGTCGACCCGTCGGCGTAGCGGTACAGCACGTGGTCGCCGACCCAGATCGAATCGAAGCCGACGTCCTCCGCCACGCGCGCCATCGCGACGTACTCCGGCCAGCGGACCTCGCGCTCCACCTCCGGCAGCTGGATGCCGACCCGGAGGGGCCGACCCGAGGCGGTCATTCGGTCGCGGTGATCGACGTCTTCATTCCGCCGGCGTAGTGACCGGGCACGTGGCAACCGGCGAACGTCGCGCCGGCGTCGAGCGTGATCGTCAGCTCCTTCGTCTCGCCCGGCTTGACGCCGATGCCGGTCGGCTCATCATGGACCATGCCGCCGCCGGACAGCATCTTCTGGTCGTGCTCCGTCTGGGCGGCTTCGTCGCCGACGAAGAACTCGTGGTCGAGCACGCCCGCGTTCGTCACCACGAACGTGACCGGCTCGCCGGCCGGGACCTGGAAGTCGCCGGGTTCGATGCGGAACGAGTCGGTCAGG
>DASTOB010000069.1:0-12242 GCA_035720425.1 Candidatus Limnocylindrales bacterium | reverse complement strand
GGTCGCGGCGACGACGAGGATCGCGCCGTCCATCTGGGCGGCGCCGGTGATCATGTTCTTGATGTAGTCGGCGTGCCCGGGGCAGTCGACGTGGGCGTAGTGGCGGGCGTCGGTCTCGTACTCGACGTGGGCGATCGCGATGGTGATCCCGCGCTCGCGCTCCTCGGGCGCGTTGTCGATCGTGTCGAACGCGCGGTACTCCGCCTCGCCCTTCAACGCCAGATACTTGGTGATCGCCGCGGTGAGGCTCGTCTTGCCATGGTCGATGTGGCCGATCGTGCCGATGTTCACGTGCGGCTTGGTGCGCTCGAACTTCTTCTTGGCCACAGGACCGTTCTCACTCCATCATCAGGCGCGGCAGTGCCGCTGAACATTGGTTTCCGGGATCGTCGTCGTCGCCGTGGGTGGAGCCCACAATCGGACTCGAACCGATGACCTCTTCCTTACCAAGGAAGTGCTCTACCGACTGAGCTATGTGGGCCCGGGGCCGTGTTGCGCCGGTTCAGTGGTGGGCAGGGAGGGAATCGAACCCCCACAGTCGTATGACGGCTGATCTACAGTCAGCGGAGCTCACCACCTGCTCAACCTACCCACTGGGTGGAAAGGGTCCCGGATCGAGACTGCGGCCCCGTGGTGGACCCGGCACCCGGACATCTGCACTTGGAGCCGACGACGGGACTCGAACCCGGAACCGGCGGTTTACAAAACCGCTGCTCTACCAATTGAGCTACGTCGGCGCGGCGCAGGGTCATACCGCAGGTGACCCCGTGGCGCCCGCGAATGATAGGGCCGGCCGTGTCGGGGGGTCAAGCGTGGCCCCCGTCGGTCGCGGTGCCGCCGTCCGTGGTTCGGTCGGACGCTCGCTGGGCGACCGCCTCGAAGAGCAGGATCGAGCCGGCGACCGATGCGTTGAGCGAGCCGATTGCGCCGCGCATCGGGATCCGCATGAGCACGTCGCAGCGTCGCCGTACCGCGGGCCCCAGACCCTGGCCCTCGCTTCCCACGACGATCGCGAGTGGCCCGCGCAGGTCCGCCTCGCGGACGGTGAGTGGCGCGTCCGCCTCCGCGCCGGCGATCCGCAGTCCCCGTGCATGGAGGTCCGCGAGGGCGGCCGGCAGGTCGTCGACCGGACAGAGCAGGAGATGCTCGACCGCGCCGGCCGACGCCTTCACCGCCGACGGCGTGAGCGGCGCCTGGCGCCGCGACGGGAAGATCACGCCGTGGACACCCGTGGCCTCCGCACTGCGCAGGAGTGTCCCGACGTTCTGCGGATCCTCGAGCGAGTCGAGCACGAGGACGAACGGGGGTTCGGATCGCTCGATGGCACGTGCGAAGACGTCGTCGAGCCCGGCGTACGTCCGCGGCGGCACGACGAGCCCGATGCCCTGGTGGCCGTCGAACCCGGCCAGGGCCGTGAGCGTGCCGCCCCCCACCTCGACGATCGGGATCCGCAGGTTCGTGGCGTGGAGCACGAGGCGCTCGAGCGCCTGGCGCCGCTGGGGAACGACGAGCAGCCGGATCGGCGTGCGTCGGGCGACGAACGCCTCCTCGACCGGGCGGCGGCCGGCCACGAGTTCCTCATCGCCGCGGAGCAGGTCCGGGGCGGCCGGCAGGTGCCGTGCCGGCGGCAGGTGCCGTGCCGGCGGCAGGCCGTCGGGCCGAGGCGGATACGGCCGAGAGCCGGGCGGGCGACCGCCGGGCGGGCGACCGCCGGGCGGGCGAGGTCCTCCCGCTGGGCGGGACCCGGGCGGACGATGACCGAAGGCCGGCGTGCGCGGCCCGGTCGGGCGGGACCCGGGCGGACGAGGACGGAATGCCGGCGGGACGCCCCTCGGCACGGGGCCGCGGGGGCCGCCAGCGCGCGCCGCCGCCCCACGGTGGCCTCGGACCGGCGGCCCGGCTCCCCGAGGCGCGGCCGGCCGTCCGGTATCGGGCGGGCCCGCTGGCTCGTCGGGCCCGTGGCCCTCGCCCGGCGCGCGCGGGCCCGGTCCCTTCCGCGGGCGCGGTCGGGCGGTCGCCTCCCGGTCGGCGGCCCGAAATCCGAAGCCGGGCGACCGACCGCCGGCGGGAGGTCGACCGCCGCCGGGCGGACCCGCGGGTCGCCGGCCCGGTGGACGCTTGTCGGCCGGCCGTTCGCCCGGATTGCCGCCCTTCTTGCGAGGTGGGCGATCAGCCACGGCCGGCGCCCACGACGCGTCGCCAGCGCTGTCCGTCGCGCGTGTCCTCCACCGCGATCCCGAGCGCGAGCAGCTCGTCCCGCAGCCGGTCCGACGCGCTCCAGTCGCGGGCATCGCGCGCCGATGCCCGGGCATCGAGAAGGTCCCGGATCTCCGGGGAGAGGTCGTCCTCGGGGTCGGCGAGGACGCCGAGCACGGTGTCCAGCTCGCGCAGCACGCGAGCCGCCGTCGCGGCGTCGTCGGTCGACAGGAGGCGGCCGTCGATCCGACGGTTGAGCTCGCGCACGAGGTCGAACACGGCACCGAGGGCCCCCGACACGTTGAGGTCGTCGTCGAGCGCCGCCTCGAAGGACGCACGCGCAGCGGTCAGCGCGGACGGCAGGCTGGGATCGTCGGTGCGATCCTCGCGATACGCCGCCAATGCGGCGACGGTCGCGTCGAGTCGCTCGACCGCCGCGCCGGCAGCGGCGAGGGTCTCGTCGGAGTAGCTCAGCGCCTGGCGGTAGTGGACGGCGATGAGCGCGTAGCGGAGCGCGCGCGGAGAGATGCCGGCCTCGAGCAGCTCGCTCGGTCGCGCGATGTTGCCGGTCGACTTGGCCATCTTCGAGCCGCCCATCTGGAGGTGGGCGCAGTGGAGCCACGTCTGGACGAACGGAACGCCGGTCGCGGCCTCGCTCTGGGCAATCTCGTCCTCGTGGTGCGGGAAGATGAGATCGACGCCCCCCGTGTGAATATCGAATGACGGTCCGAGGTGGGTCATGCTCATCGCGGAGCACTCGATGTGCCAGCCCGGACGCCCGGGTCCCACGGCCGTTTCCCACGACGGCTCCCCGTCCTTCGGGCCTTTCCAGAGGGCGAAGTCACGGACGTCGTCCTTGCCGTACTCGTCCGCCTCGACGCGCTCGCCAACGCGAAGCTGCTCCGGATCGAGCTTCGCCAGCCGGCCGTACGCCGGCCACGAGGCGATGCGAAAGAAGATCGAGCCGTCGTCGGTCCGATACGCGTGTCCGCGCTCGAGCAGGGTCCCGATCAGCTCGACGATCTGCGGAATGTGCGCGGTGGCACGCGGCAGGACGTCCGGAGGCGTCATCCGCAGGGCGCGCGCGTCGGCCAGGAACCGCTCGAGCCAGCGGTTCGCGAGCTGATCAATCGTCTCCCCTGCCGCGGCGGCGCCGCGGATGATCTTGTCGTCGATGTCGGTGATGTTCATGACCCACGTCACCCGCAGACCGCGGTACCTGAGGTAGCGAACGAGCACGTCGGCGAACAGGAACGACCGGAAGTTGCCGACGTGGGCCGGACCGTAGACGGTTGGGCCGCAGCTGTAGACCCGGACGTGACCGGGCTCGAGCGGCTCGAGCGGCCGCTGGGTTCCGGACAGCGTGTCGAGCAGGCGGATCGTCACTCCGTCACCGCGACCGAGACGATGGCCTGCGCGCTGATGCCGCGGCCGGCACCCTCCATGCCCGCGAGGTTGCCCGTCGATGCCTTCACCCCGACCGACGCCGCCTCGACTCCGAGGAGCTCAGCGACGACGCCCGCCATCGCGTCGAGCAGGTCGGCCAGGCGCGGACGTGCGGCGACGATCGTCACGTCTGCGCCCACCGGAACATAGCCGGCATCCCGGAGGCGGCGCACCACGTCCTCCAGCAGGGCCGTGCTCGCGACGCCGCGTGGCGTCCGATCGTCGGCCGGATGGAAGCGCCCAAGGTCCTCGAGGCCGGCGGCACCGAGCAGGGCGTCGGCGACGGCGTGGAGCACGACGTCGCCGTCCGAGTGGCCGTGGAGCCGTGGCGCGCCGGCCAGCTCGATGCCCCCGAGGGCGAGCGGCTCGCCCGGGCCGAACGGGTGACTGTCGCTCCCGAGACCCACCCGGAGGCGCCGGCCGTCCGGTCCCGCGGCACGGTCGGCGCGAGCGGCGAGGATGCCGCGCACCCGATCGATGTCGGCCGGCAGCGTCACCTTGAGGTTGCCTGGCTCACCGGGGATGACATGAACGGGGATTCTACAGGCCTCCAGCAGGGCCGCCTCGTCGGTGAACGTGGCCGGTCCGTCGGCCGGGTGGATCGACCAGGCCCGCTCGAGGACGGAGCGCCGAGCGCCCTGCGGGGTCTGGGCCGCGGCGAGGTCGGCGCGCTCAACGGTGCCGGCGACGAGGTCGCCGGCGACGCGCTTGAGCGTTTCGGCCACGGGCACGACCGGGATCGCGGCACCATGACGAGCCGCCGCGAACGCCACCGCCGAAACGAGGGCCGGGGTGACCGCCGGGCGCGCACCGTCATGGACGAGCACGACCCGGTCCTCCTCGCGCGGTGGCGGGAGGCCACGAACGCCGGCCCGAACGGATTCCTGGCGACGAGCCCCACCGGCCACGACCGCGGTCACCGACGGCGGCAGCCAATCCGCGCGGGCCAACTCACCGACTCGTTCAGGGGTCGTGACGACGACGACCCGATCCACCTCCGGCGCAGCGGCGACGGCATCGATCGCCCACGCGAGGAGCGGCCGGCCACCGATCCGCTCGGCAAGCTTGTCCAGCCCGCCCATGCGCGTGGAGCGCCCGGCCGCGACGACGATCGCGTCCGCCCGGGTGGAGCCGCTCAATCGAGCCGTGGCTGGGCGAAGATCATCCGCCCGGCGACGGTCTGGAGGACGCGGGTGACCGCGACGTCGAGGTCGGCGTCGATGAACCGCGAGCCACCCTCGACGACGATCATCGTCCCGTCGTCGAGGAAGCCGACCCCTTGGCCCGGTTCCTTGCCCTCCTGGATCACGCGCACGCGAAGCTCCTCGCCGGGCAGGACCGCCGGCTTGACCGCGTTGGCGAGCGAGTTGATGTTGAGGACCCGGAGGCCCTGCAACTCGGCCACGCGGTTCAGGTTGAAGTCGTTCGTGAGAATCGCGCCGCTGCGCGCCCGGGCGAGCGCGACGAGTTTGCCGTCCACTTCGGCCACGTCCGGGACATCCTCGTCGACGATCTCGATCGGGGTCGGCGAGTCCTTCTGCATCCGGGCGAGGATCTCGAGGCCACGCCGGCCGCGATTGCGCCGGAGGGTGTCGGAACTGTCGGCGATGTGCTGGAGCTCCTCGAGCACGAAGCGCGGGACGACGAGGGTTCCGTAGATGAAGCCCGATTCGACGATCTCGGCGATCCGGCCGTCGATGATCGCGCTCGTGTCGACGACGATCCGCGGCTCCCCCGGGCGAGTCGACGCCGGGCCGTCGGCCGCGCGGCGGACGAGTCCGATCGCCTCGGCGGCGAGGATCAGGTCGTGGCGCTTTGCGACCGTCAGGCCTACCATCCCGAGCCCGAGAAAGAGCGACACGCCGAGTGGCAACCAGGTGCCAAGGGGAGGCGGGAACGCGGACAGCGGGAGCCCGAGCAACAGGCCCATGAGCAGGCCCAGCAGGAGGCCGATCACGGCGGTCACGAACTCTGCGGTCGACAGCTCCTGGACGCGCCGGACCAGCCAGCCGGACGGGACGACGGTCAGGTACGGCAGGATCGAGAACCCGACGACGATCCAGGCAACGACCCAGGTTGCGAGCAAGGCCCCTGGGTTCGTCGTTCCCTCGAAAAGCGCCTGGTTCGTGGACGCGAGCGCGATGCCGACGAGGCCGCCGAGCGCGGCCCCGAGCACGCGAATGGATCGGATCACGGTTTCCTCGGTCGTGCGCCCCGTCCGGGACCCGCCGCGCTCGCCGGCCGGTCCGAACCCGATCCAGAGCCTAGCATCGCGGACCGGCCGCCGCCACGCTCGCTCGACCGTCGGCCGCCGTCGAGGGGTCCGTCGTCGAGCGCTCGCTCGATGGCCTCGCGCAGGGTCCCCACGGCCTCGACCGTCAGGCCGTCGATCGACGGGAGGCGGCCGCCGGGCGGGCGCGGAACGACCGCGCGGCTGAAGCCCAGCCGCCCGGCCTCGCGGAGCCGACGCTCGAGTCCACCGACCGCCCGCAGCTCCCCGAGGAGACCGACTTCGCCGATCGCGACGAGCGAGGTCGCGACCGGGCGGTCGCGGAGCGACGACGCGAGGGCGAGCGCGAGGGGCAGGTCGAGGCCCGGCTCGTCGACCGCCAGCCCGCCGGCGAGGTTCGCGTACGTGTCGTGTCCGGACAGGCCGATCCCGGCCCGTCGCCCGAGCACGGCCACGAGGAGTGCCAGGCGGTTGGCGTCGAGTCCGCGGGTCTTGCGCATCGGCGTCCCGTAGCCCGACGGCGTGACGAGCGCCTGGACCTCGACGAGCAGCGGACGCGTGCCCTCGAGGGTGGGGGCGACGACGCTGCCCGGTGCCGGGACATCGTGCTCGACGAGGAACGCCCGGGCGGGGTCCGCCACCTCGGCGAGGCCGGCGTCGCGCATCTCGAACACGCCGACCTCTTCGGTCGAGCCGAAGCGGTTCTTCGTCGTTCGCAGCAGGCGGAGCGCCGCGTAGCGGTCGCCCTCGAGGTTGAGCACCGCGTCGACGAGGTGCTCGAGCGTCTTCGGTCCGGCGATCGAGCCGTCCTTCGTCACGTGCCCCACGAGCAGGACCGGCACGTCCTCCGACTTCGCGTACTCCATCAACCGAAGTGTCGCCTCGCGCACCTGCCCGACGCTCCCGGCTGCGCCGTCGAGCTCGGCGACCGTGGCGGTCTGGACGGAATCGACGACGACGAGGTCGGGGCGGTCGACGCGGGCGTGCCCGACGACTCGGCCGATATCGCTCTCCGCGACAACCTTGATCTGCCGTCCGGCATCGCCCGCCAGCAGACCGAGGCGCTCCGCCCGCAGGCGGACCTGGACCACCGATTCCTCGCCCGTCGCGTAGAGGGTTGGACCACCGATGCCGGCGGCCGCCTGGAGGAGCAGGGTCGACTTGCCGATCCCCGGCTCGCCGCCGACGAGCACGACCGATCCGGGGACGAGGCCGCCGCCGAGCACCCGATCGAGCTCCCCGATCCCGACCGATCGGCGCGGAGCGTCGGCGGCGCCGACGTCGGCGAGCGCGGCCGGCGCCGACCCGGGGCCGACCGCACGGGCCGCTCGCGCGGCCGCCCGGTCGGCCGGCGCCGCCTCGCGGACGACCGTCTCGACGAGGCTGTTCCACGAGCCACACGTGCGGCACTGTCCCTCCCAGCGCAGGAAGGATTCGCCGCACGATTGGCAGACGTAGCGACTCTGCAGGCGCGCCACGCGGGGTCGATCGCGCCGCGGCGCCGGTCAGCCGGCCTCGACGGGGGTCAGCGGCTCCGCGGCGTGGATGTCGAGGCCGGCCTCCGGGTCGCGGTCGACCACGATCGTCGTGCCCGGCTCGTACTTGCCGAGCAGGAGGTGCTCGGCGAGAACGTCCTCGATCATGTTCTGGATCACCCGGCGCAGCGGCCGCGCACCGTAGGCCGGGTCGTAGCCGAGCTTGATCAGGTGATCCTTGGCGGACTGGGTCACGTCGAGCTTCATCTGCTGCGCGCGCAGCTGGTCGCGGACCCGGGCGAGCATGAGCTCGACGATCTCGCGGATCTCGTCGACGGTCAGCGAGCGGAACACGACCGTCGCGTCGATCCGGTTGAGGAACTCGGGTCGGAAGCTGTTCTTCAGCTCGTTCTGGACCTTCTCCTTCATGAGCTCGTACGACGACTCCGCGCGCGCCGCATCGGTCTCGCCCATCTGACGGAAGCCGAGCGACGAGTTCGTCTGGAGCGACTTCGCGCCGAGGTTGCTGGTCATGATGATGATGCAGTTGCGGAAGTCGACCCGACGTCCCTTCGCGTCGGTGAGGTGTCCGTCCTCGAGGATCTGGAGGAGGATGTTGAATACCTCCGGATGCGCCTTCTCGACCTCGTCGAGCAGGACGACCGCGTAGCTCTTGCGCCGGACCGCCTCGGTCAGCTGGCCGCCCTCGTCGAACCCGACGTAGCCCGGAGGCGCGCCGACCAGTCGGCTCACGTTATGGCGCTCCATGAACTCGCTCATGTCGATCTTGATGAGCGCGTCTTCGCTACCGAACATGAACTCGGCGAGTGCCTTGGCAAGCTCCGTCTTTCCGACACCGGTCGGGCCGAGGAAGATGAACGAGCCGATCGGACGCTTCGGATCCTTGAGGCCGGCGCGGGCCCGGCGCACGGCCTTCGAGATCGTCTCGATCGCCTCCTGCTGGCCGATGACGCGGTTGTGCAGCGCGTCCTCCATATGGAGCAGGCGCTCCGACTCCTCCTGCGCGATGCGGGTGACCGGGATGCCGGTCCACATCGCGACGACGTGGGCGATCTCCTCCTCGTCGACGGTCGGCTGGTCGCTCGAGACCTGGGCCTGCCACTCCCCGCGCAGCTGCTCGACCGCCTCGCGGGCGGTGGCCTCCGTCTCGCGCAGAGTGGCCGCCGATTCGTACTCCTGAGCGTTGATCGCGGCGTCCTTCTCCTTCGTGACGCGCTCGAGTTCCTTCTGCGCCTCGCGCAGCGCCGGCGGAGCCGACGCGTGGCGCAGCCGGACCCGGCTGGCGGCCTCGTCGATGAGGTCGATCGCCTTGTCCGGGAGGTGCCGGTCCGTGATGTAGCGGATCGACAGGTCGACGGCCGCGCGAACGGCGTCGTCGCTGATGACGACCTTGTGGTGCTGCTCGTAGCGCTCGCGGATGCCCATGAGGATGTCGATCGACTGCTCGAGCGTCGGCTCCTCGACCATGACCGGCTGGAAGCGGCGCTCGAGCGCGGCATCGCGCTCGATGTACTTGCGGTACTCGTCGAGCGTCGTCGCACCGATGCACTGGAGCTCACCACGCGCGAGCGGCGGCTTGAGGATGTTCGCCGCGTCGATCGCGCCCTCGGCGGCGCCCGCGCCGACGAGGGTGTGCAGCTCGTCGATGAACAGGACCGCGTCGTTCGTGTTGCGGAGCTCCTCGATGATCTTCTTGAGCCGCTCCTCGAACTCACCGCGGTACTTCGTGCCCGCGACGAGCGAGCCGATGTCGAGCGTCAGGACGCGCTTGTTGGCGAGCGTCTCGGGAATGTCGCCGCTGACGATCCGGTGCGCGAGTCCCTCGGCGATGGCCGTTTTGCCGACGCCGGGCTCGCCGATGAGCGCCGGGTTGTTCTTCGTGCGGCGGGACAGGATCTGGATGACCCGCTCGATCTCCTTCTCTCGCCCGATGACCGGATCGAGCTTGCCGGCCCGTGCGGCCTCCGTCAGGTTGATCCCGAGCTGGTCGACGGTCGGGGTCTTGCTGGCGCGCTTCGTCTCCTGGGCCGGGCCGGCCGACGACGACTGCGACAGGACGCGGATCACCTCGTGCCGGACCTTGTCGAGGTTCACGCCGAGCGATTCGAGCACCCCGGCGGCGATACCCTCGCCCTCGCGGACGAGGCCGAGGAGCAGGTGCTCGGTTCCGATGTAGTTGTGGCCCAGCCGACGTGCCTCGTCGATGGCGAGCTCGATGACACGCTTCGCGCGCGGGGTGAGGCCGACCTCACCGACGACCGGACGATCGCCGCGTCCGATGATGAATTCCACGGCCGTCCGAACCTTGGCCAGCTCGACGTTCATGTTCTCGAGCACGCGCGCGGCCACGCCCTCGCCCTCCCGGACGAGGCCGAGGAGCAGGTGCTCCGTGCCGATGTAGTTGTGGTTGAACCGCTGCGCTTCGTCCTGCGCGAGCGTCAGGACCTTGCGGGCGCGGTCCGTGAACTTATCGAAGCGATCCATCGAGTCCGAACGCCCGTTCCTTTCGTGCGTCGCAGAGCGACGCCTGTCGGCATGCTAGCACGACCACCCCTCACCGCAACTCGACCCCCCGTCGGTGCGGAGGCCGGGTCCGGCCGGTGTCGTCCATGAGTGGATTCGCCGGCGCGGGCATCGCGGATGCCGCGCCGGGGTAGCGTTCGGATGAAGGATTCGCTACGAGGCTGGGGACAGGTCGACCCGACCAGGATCAGGACGCGGGCTTGTCGGCCTCGTCGGGTGCAGCGGCCGTTTCGGCCTCGGGCTCGGCGGCAACCGCGGCCTCGGCCTCCGGTTCGGGTTCCACCGCGACGGCCTCGAGCTCCGGCTCGGCGGCAACCACCTCCGGCTCCGCGGCAGTCGCCTCCGGCTCCGCGGCAGTCGCCTCCGGCTCGGTTTCGGCTGCTACCGCAACCGCGCCCTCGGGCTCTGGCTCCGCGGCAACCGTCTCCAGCTCCGGCTCCGGTTCGGCCGCGGCGGCCTCGGGTTCGGGCTCCGCTACGACGGCTTCGGGCTCGAGCTCGGCCGCTACCGCGACCTCGGCCTCGGGCTCAGGCTCGGCCGCAGCGGCGCGTGCCTCCTCGGATGCGGCGACCTGCTCGCGAACCTGCGCGAACGCCGCCGCGAGCGTGTTGTCGATCCCGCCCTCGGGCTCCTGGACGGCATCGGCCATCGAGTACCCGCGTTCCGGCCGCGGTCGCCGCTCCGGTCGCGGCGTTCCGGGCTCCGGCGCGGGCCGGGCCGGCGGCTCCTCCGCCTGCTTGAGACTCAAGCCGAGGCGGTGGCGCTCCGAGTCCAGCGAGATGATCTTGAGCTTGAGGTTCTGTCCCTCGTGGACGACGTCGCCCGGGTGGGCCACGCGCTGATGGGACAGCTCGCTGATGTGAATGAGACCCTCGAGCCCGTCCCGGACGCGGACGAATGCGCCGAAGTTGACGAGCTTGGTGACCGTGCCGTCGATGATGTCGCCGACCTTGAAGTCCGCGACCGTCGAATGCCACGGGTCCGGCTGGAGACGGCGGATCGACAGGCTGATCCGGCCGCGCTCGTGGTTGATGTCGATGACCTCGGCCTCTACCTCATCGCCGACCTTGTAGCCGGCCTCCGGGTTGTTGACCTTGTTCCACGACAGCTCGCTCTTGTGGACGAGGCCGTCGATGCCACCGAGGTCGATGAACACGCCGAACGGAGCGATGCTCCGCACCGTCCCGGTGACCTTCTGGCTGACCTGGAGGCTGCTGAACAGCTCGTCGCGCTTCTCGCGGCGCTCCTCGTAGAGGGCGACCTTCTCCGACAGGATGAGCCGGTTCGCCTTGCGGTTGACCTCGAGGATCTTGAGACGGAGCTTCCGGCCGACGAACGGCTGGAGCTTCTCGGCGATCTCCTGCGCGGCATCGCGCGGCTGATCGTTCTGCGGTCGGCGCGGGAAGTCCACGATCTGGCTGATCGGGACGAAGCCGCGGATCCCGCAGTCGACGATGAGGCCGCCCTTGTTGTGATCGATGACGGGCGCCTCGATGATCACGCCGGCCTCGAACTGCTCCTGCATCGCGCGCCACTTGCGCTCGAGCCCGGCTCGGCGGAGCGACAGGACGACGTGGCCCTCCTGGGACTCCGGCTGGAGCACGTAGACGAGTACGGTGTCGCCGATGCCGAGCTGCGGCTGGGCCTCCGCATGGCGGCCATACAGCTCGCGGTTGCTGACGACACCCTCGCTCTTGGCGCCGATGTCGACGAGGATCTCGTCCTTGTCGATGCGGACGACGGTGCCCTCGACGACGTCGCCGTGCTTGAAGGACTTGATGTCGGAGTCCTGCTCGGCCAGCAGCTCCTCCATCGTCGTCGGCTCCGGACCAAGGTCGCGCGGAGGCGCGGGTGGCTCGTCCGCAGCGGTCGGCGCATCGTCCATGTCCGCCGCGGTCAGCTCGCTCATCGGGGACGGTTCCACGACCACAGAGGGGACCGCTGCGGCCGCCGGCGGCACGGCGACCGGCGGTTCGGCCGGCGCGTCGTCCGACGCGTCGGCGGGTGCGTCCGCTTCCTGGCCGACCGGCTCGGCCGGAGCGGGGGCCTCGATGTCGGCCGCGACGGACTCGGCGGGCTCCGAAGGCTCGGCGGGTTCGGCGTCAGCCGGTTCGGGGACATCCGCAACCGGCTCGACCGATGAGCCCACGGTCTCGTCGGATTCGCCGCCAGGGGTGATCGTGTCGTCCGGCGCGGTCGCCGGCTCGGGTGCTGCAGCGGGCTCGTCGGCGACGGCCACCGCCGCGACGCGCTCCTCGGATGCCGGACTGGCTTCGGAGGCGATCGCCTCCGGCTGCGGCTCCGTCCCGCTCTGCTTCTCGTCGGTCAAAGGGTTTGTCTCCTGTCGTCAT
>DASTOB010000068.1:0-51331 GCA_035720425.1 Candidatus Limnocylindrales bacterium | reverse complement strand
GGGTCATTTCGCGAACTCGACCGCGCGCGTCTCCCGGATGACGGTCACCTTGATCTGGCCCGGATAGGTGAGGGTCTCCTCGATCTGGCGCACGATGTCCCGCGCGAGCCGGCTCGAGGCGAGGTCGTCGAGCTCCTCGGGCCGCACGAGGATGCGGACCTCGCGGCCGGCCTGGACCGCGAACGACTTCTCCACGCCCGGGAACGCATCCGCGATGGCCTGGAGGTCCTCGAGGCGTTTCACATACGTGTCCATCGACTCGCCGCGCGCACCTGGCCGCGAGGCCGAGATCGCGTCGGCGATCTGAACGATCGGCGCCTCCACGCAGGCGTACTCGACCTCCTGGTGGTGGGCGGCGATGCCGTTGACCACCTTGAACGGCAGGTTGTGGCGCTGGGCGATCTGGGCGCCGATCGCGGCATGCGGACCCTCGACCTCGTGGTCGACCGCCTTGCCGATGTCGTGAAGGAGGCCGCCCATCTTCGAGATCTGGACATCCGCTCCCACCTCCGCCGCGATGATCGCGGCGAGGCGGCTCGTCTCGACCACGTGGTTGAGCACGTTCTGGCCGTAGCTCGTGCGGTACTTGAGGCGACCGAGGAGCTTGACGATCTCCGGTGGGAGTCCGGGCACCCCGGCGTCGTAGGCGGCCTGCTCGCCGGCCTGGCGGATGACGAGGTCGACCTCCGCCCGGGCCTTGGCGACGACCTCCTCGATCCGGCCGGGGTGGATCCGCCCGTCGCCGATGAGCTTGGTCAGGGCGATCCGCGCGACCTCGCGCCGGACGGGGTCAAAGCCGGACAGCACGACCGACTCCGGCGTGTCGTCGATGATGAGATCGACCCCGGTGGCCTGCTCGAGAGCCCGGATGTTGCGCCCTTCGCGGCCGATGATCCGGCCCTTCATTTCGTCCGACGGCAGGTGGACGACGGTCACCGTGTGCTCGGCGGTGTGGTCGGCCGCGATGCGCTGCATGGCGGTGACGATCACGTCGCGCGCCTTCTCGTTCGCCTCCTCGCGCGTCTTGCGCTCGATCGCGCGGGCGAGCTTCACCGCGTCGTGCTCCGCCTCTTCGCGGACCGCCTCGAGGAGGATCGCCTTGGCGTCGTCGGCGGTCATGCCGCTTACGCGCTCGAGCGCCGCGACCTGTTCCTGGTGGGCCCGCTGGAGCTCCTCGCGGGTCTGATCGATCTCGCGCTCGCGGTCGAGCAGCTTCTTGTCGCGCGCCTCGAGCATGTCCGTGCGCTGGTCGAGCTGTTCGTCGCGCTGGAGGAGGCGTCGCTCGAGCTGGCTCAGCTCCTGGCGCCGCGCACGCGCCTCGTCCTCCGCCTCACGCTGGAGTCGCTGCTGCTCCTCCTTCGCCTCGAGGATCAGCTCCTTCTGGCGCGCCCGCGCCTCCGCCTCGATGCGGCGCGCCTCGGACTGGGCCGCCTTCATGGCCTGCGACGCCCACAGGCCTCGGGCGAGCATCCCGAGAATGGCTCCGCCGGCGGCGGCCGCCACGGCCACCGCCACCACGACGGGTGTCTCCATCTTCACTTCCTCCCCTCCGTCCGGATTGTGCGGGCGGAGGCGCTCGATGTGCGGGATCGGCGCCGGTCACGGAGTGGGCGACGGGTCGGTACGTGTGGGACGGGCTGGGCGGGCGGCTCCTGGCCGACCGCGTGGCTCGTCCGGGCGGGTGGCTCGGCGTCGAACGCGTTGTCTGCGCCGCTCGGAACGGCGCGCTCGGAACTGCGTGTAGCGTACGGCCGGCGTGCGGCGAGGGTCAAACGGGCCGTAGCCCGGCGATCGGTGCTGCCCGGCGATCGGTGCTGCCCGGCCATCGGTCCGGCCCCGCTGTGGCCTGGAGCGTCACGCAGCCCGGCTTACGCGGGATCCGACTCGGTGAGGAAGCGGCGGACCGCGTCGGAGGCGGTGTCGGGGTCGAAGCCGTGGCGCGCGAGCAGGGCGTAGGCGCGCTGGCGACGGACCCGCGCATCCGCGACGCGTGCGAGGGTGCGGGCACTGCGCGCGAGGAGGCGGTCGGCCGCGGTCGAATCGGCGGTCGCCGAGCCCCGTCCCAGTTCGCGTCGGTCGTCGCCGTCGGTGGGGTCGCCCCCCTCCCCGTCGTCGGTCGCTTCGTCCCGCTCGCCGCCGTCGCTCGGCGAGTCCCGCTCGGCCAGCACGGCGTCGATGACCGCGGGCTCGACGCCCTTCAACCGCAGCTCTCGTCGAAGCGCCGCCTCACCGCGCGGATGCGCCCGATCGCGCGACTCGACCCACAGGCGCGCGAACACCTCGTCGTCGAGGATCCCGATCTCGAGGAGCCGCGCGATCGCCCCGTCGACGAGTTCCGCCCGGTATCCCGCTCCGGTCAACCGTCGGCGGACCTCGGCGACGGATCGCGATCGGGCCTCGAGGAACCGCGCGGCGGCATCGAGCACGGCCGCGGGATCGTCGACGGCGCCGCGCCGCTCCCGACGTTCCGCGAGCGACTCCCGGCGAGCCCGCCGTATGCCCGTCCCATCGGTCACGTTCAGAACGGCTTCGTGAGCATGAGCACGAGCACGACCGTCACCGCCGCCGCCTCGTAGACGTGGGCTGCCCGGGTGAGCGGGTCGTGGAACGCCGCCCGAAGCTCAGGCGTGTACTCGCCGCGCGCCTCGGCCGCCTCGAGTGCCGCCGCGAAGATCCGGCCTTTCGGGAGGAACACGAGCGGGACGAGCGGCACGACCGACACGTAGACCACGAGCGACACGAACAGCCAGTCGACGGACCCGCCCTGAAACGGTCCGAGGAACGGCCGGCCGAGGGCGATCGCGGCCGCGATCCCGAGAGCGAGCAGGATCATCGATCCGAGGGTGACCATCCGCTCGAACGGCGCGCTTGCCCGCGTGAGCGCTCGGACCGCCGGAAGATCGGTCGCCCGTGCCGCCGCGCCGAGCGTGACCCAGCGTCCGATCAGCCCGGCGATGAAGACGATCGCGACGAGGGCGTGAGCGAGGACGAGGACGCTCGACAGGGTCACGCGGGAGGTATCACGCTACTCGGCCTCTTCGATGCCCTCGACCGGCACGGCGACCTCGTTGATCTTGCCGCGGATGCGGCGGTCGATGTCGGCGGCGATCTCCGGCGCGCCCTTGAGGAATTCCTTGGCCGCCTCGCGACCCTGGCCGAGGCGGGTCTCACCGAAGGTGAACCAGGCGCCGGTCTTGGTGACGACGTCCATCGCCACGCCGACGTCGAGCAACCCGCCCTCCTTCGACACGCCCTCTCCGTACATGACGTCGAACTCGGCGACCCGGAACGGCGGCGCGACCTTGTTCTTGACGACCTTGACCCGGACCCGGTTGCCGACCGATTCGGTCCCCGACTTGATCGTCTCGACGCGCCGGATGTCGAGCCGGACGCTGGCGTAGAACTTGAGCGCCCGGCCGCCCGGCGTCGTCTCGGGGTTGCCGAACATGACCCCGATCTTTTCGCGCAGCTGGTTCGTGAACACGAGCGAGGTGTTCGAGCGCGATACGGCGCCGGTCAGCTTGCGCAGCGCCTGGCTCATGAGGCGGGCCTGGATGCCGACGAACGAGTCGCCCATCTCGCCCTCGATCTCCGCCCGCGGCACGAGCGCGGCCACGGAGTCGACGACGACGACGTCGATGCCGCCGGAGCGGATGAGCGTCTCGGTGATCTCGAGCGCCTGTTCGCCGGTGTCCGGCTGGCTGACGAGCAGCTCGTCGACGTTCACGCCGCACGCCCGCGCGTACCCCGGATCGAGCGCGTGCTCGACGTCGATGAACGCGGCCACGCCGCCGCGCCGCTGCGCCTCCGCGATGATGTGCTGGCAGACGGTCGTCTTGCCCGACGACTCTGGCCCGAAGATCTCCGTGATCCGGCCGCGCGGGATGCCGCCGACGCCGAGCGCGAGGTCCAGCGCGATCGAGCCGGTCGGGATCGAGTCGACCGCCTGGCGCTCGGCCGAGCCGAGCTTCATGATCGAGCCGCGCCCGAACTGCTTCTCGATCGCGAGGATCGCCGCGTCGACCGCCTTGCCTCGCTCCGCGACCGCCCGCTCGCCGTTGCGCTCGTCCGTCATCGCCATCCGTTCGTCACGCTCCCACTGCTCCGTGGCCGATGGACCGCGACGACACGGTGGCGTCCGTCCGGCCGATCAGCCCTCGTCTTCTTCCTCGTCGACCGGCTTGGGCTTCCGCGGCTTCCGGATCAGCTCCACCTGCTGGGGCGGATCCATGAGTGGCTGAAGCTTCGGCGACCCGAGCTTGGTCTTGGGCTTCTTCTTCGCTTCGCGGTGCGGGCGGTCTCGTGAGCCCATCCGGCGAACCTCCGCGATGACTGCAGGCTAGCAAACGGTCCTTCACGCCGACTTAACGCCGGCTTCACTGCCACGTATCCGACCGGCGCGCAGGCGCAGTTCGGGCAACGACGCAGGGAAGGTTCCGGCCTCTAGCGCGGTGCGGATCCTGGCCATGAAGTCTAGGGTGAAGGTGAGGTTGTGACAAGTCGCGAGGCGGTACGCGAGCAGCTCGCGCGCCCGGAACAGGTGGGCGAGATACGCCCGCGAGAACTGCCCGCAGGCGAGGCATGGGCAATCGGCCTGGATCGGCTCCGGATCGTCGAGGAACCGGCTGTTGCGGAGGTTCAGGCGACCCCCCGGAACCCACAGCTGACCGTTGCGCGCGACACGTGCCGGCAGGACCGAGTCGAACAGGTCGATGCCCCGGTGGACGGCCTCGAGGAGGTCCGCCGGCGAGCCGAGGCCCATGAGATAGCGCGGCCGCGGATCGTCCGACAGGAGCGGCACCGCGACGTCGAGCGTCGCGTCGCGCTGCTCCGGCGTCTCGTCGCCGGCCAGGCCGCCGAGGCAGATCCCGTCGAACGGGAGCGCCGCGATGGCGCGCGTCGACTCCGCGCGGAGGTCGGGATCGATCCCGCCCTGGACGATCCCGAACAGGGCCTGATCGGCGCGGGTGTGCGCCGCGAGCGACCGCTCCGCCCAGCGATGGGTCCGGGCCGTCGCGTCGGCCACCACCTCGCGCGGCGAGGACGGCATGACCGGCTGGTCGAAGGCGACGGCGATGTCCGATCCGAGGGCTTCCTGGACCGCGGTCGCGTGCTCCGGCGTGAACCGGTGGACCGAGCCGTCGAGGTGGCTGCGGAAGCTGACCCCGTCCTCGTCGACGACACGGAGGTCGCCGAGCGAGACGACCTGGAAGCCGCCGGAGTCGGTCAGGATCGGCCGATCCCAGGCCATGAACCGATGGAGGCCGCCGAGCCGCTCGATCCGATCGTGGCCCGGCCGCAGGTACAGGTGGTACGTGTTGGCCAGGATGATCGAGGCGCCGGTCGCCCGGATGTCCGCCGGGTCGAGCGCCTTGACCGTCGCGTTCGTGCCGACCGGCATGAACTGGGGCGTGTCGACCGTCCCGTGGGGCAGCGTCAGCCGGCCGAGCCGGGCGCGGGTCGCGCCGTCGGCGGGCGGCGGGACTCGAACCTCGAAGCGCGCCGCGGCCGAGCCGGTCAGCGGGGGCCGCCGATCATTCCGCCGGCAGGTCCCACAGCGGCGGCATGTCCGGTTCGGCGCGCCGTGGCGGCGGGACCTCGTAGCCCTGCCGGGCGAGGTGCTGGCGGGCGGCCTCCGTGGCAATCCGGCCCTGCGGCGTCCGATCGAGGAACCCGAGGCGGAGCAGGAACGGCTCGTACACGTCCTCGATCGTTTCGACCTCCTCGGCGAGGACGGCCGCGAGCGCCTGGACGCCGACGGGCCCCGAGGCGAACTTCTGGATGATCGCGGCGAGGAGCTTGCGATCCGTCGAGTCGAGGCCCTCGTCGTCGATCTCCATTTGGCGCATCGCCTGGGTCGCCGTTGCTTCGTCCACCCGGCCGTCGCCGTGGACCTGGGCGTGGTCGCGGACGCGCTTGAGGAGTCGGTTGACGATCCGCGGCGTGCCCCGGCCGCGCCGCGCGATCGCGACGGCCGCGGCCGCCTCGATCTCGACGTCGAGGATGCGGGCCGAACGGGCGACGATCGAGCGCAGCTCGTCGTCCGCGTAGAAGTCGAGCCGGTACGTGGCGCCGAAGCGGTCGCGCAACGGAGAGCTGATCCGACCGGCGCGGGTCGTGGCGCCGACGACGGTGAACGGCTTGAGGCTGAGCCGAAGGCTCCGCGCCGACGGGCCCTTGCCGATCATGACGTCGAGGGCGAAGTCTTCCATCGCCGGGTAGAGGATCTCCTCGACCGCCCGGTTGAGCCGGTGGATCTCGTCGATGAACAGGACGTCGCGCTCGTCGAGGCTCGTCAGCACCGCCGCGAGATCGCCCGGCCGCTCGACGGCGGGTCCGCTCGTGTAACGGACGTTCACCCCGAGCTCGCGGGCGATGATCGTCGCGAGCGTGGTCTTGCCGAGGCCGGGAGGGCCGTACAGAAGGACGTGATCGGCCGCCTCTCCCCTCCCCTTCGCGGCTGTCAGGAGGACCGACAGGTTGGCCTTGACCTCGCGCTGGCCGATGTACTCCTCGAGCGTGCGCGGCCGCAGGGTGGTCTCGATCGCGAGGTCCGTCTCGTCGACGAGGTCCGCCGCGAGGATCCGCGAAAGGTCATCCGTCACGCGCGGGAGTGTAGCACGTCGGGGGCGTGTTTCGCACATCTGTTCGCATTGGCGCCGCTCGGTCCCGGGGCTGTGCGCGACCTCCCCGTCCGCGGCGCTGCGGAATCCCCACTCGGCTGGTAGGACATCCTGCGACAATGACGGCATGCGGCTGTCACGTCGATCGGAGTACGGCCTCCGCGCCCTCGTCGACCTCGTCCGTCACGGGTCGGACACGCCGGTGCCATTGGCGGTGCTCGCGGCGCGGAATAACCTGCCGCCCAAGTTCCTCGAGCAGATCATGGCCACCCTCAAGCACGCGGGCATCGTGCGGACGACGCTCGGCGCACATGGTGGATATGCCCTCGCCCACGACCCGGGCGACGTTTCGCTGGGCCGGGTCATCCGTCTGCTTGACGGGGCCCTCGCGCCGCTCGGCTGCGTGAGCCTGCGCTACTACGAACCGTGCTCGTGCCCGGATGAGGCGACCTGCGCCCTGCGCGACGTGATGATCGACGTGCGGGACAACATCCTCGAGGTGCTCGACCGCGAGACGCTCGCCCAGCTGGCCGAGCGGCGGGGCCGCGGCTCGATCGACCCACGCGGGATCCACCGGGACGCCCTGGCGGGTCTGCGCCCGTAGGGGTCTCCGTTCCTCCGTACCCTCCATTGTCCCGCTCGGCCCAGGGATCGCTTCGGTCGCCGGTGTCACATCAGTTGTTACAACGGGCGAACGAAGCCTGCTCGACGGGCCAAGGAGCCGGGTTCCTTCGCCATTTGGAACACCCAGCGTGTTCCGTTTGACCGATGAGCGCCTCGACTGGGTGCCCGCCCGGGCGCTCGTTGGTCCCTTGTAACACGTGATGTGACACGAGCCGCCGGCGCCGGTGATCTCGGCGCCGACGGTCCGATTCGCCGGCCAACGCCGCGGGGTCAGAACGGGTTGCCGGCAAGGCCGACGATGAACGATGCCGGTGCTACCGGTGTGGGGCGCCCAGCGCTCCAACCGGCGGCGGAACCGGGTTATCGGGCTGGCGCAGGGGGCTTCCGCCGCGGATCGGAGCGTCCAGCGGCCCATCCGACGGCTGGCAGCCACCTCCTCCGCTCGTTGGACCGCCCGGCGCTCCACGCGATCGTCGCGCCGAGCCCCGACCCCGCGAGCGCACCCGGCTCACGGGCTACTCCCGGAGCAGGGACCGCAGCGCCGCCTTGACCCGGTCCTCGAGGGTCGACCCGACGCCCACCTCGGCAAGGGCCGCCCGCGACGCCTCGCGCGCCTCCCCGAGCGAGTAGCCGAGGGCCTGGAGGGCGGCCACGATCTCACCCTCCGATGCCGCGCCGCCGGCGAGCGAGGATGCCGCGACACCCGCGGCCACGCCCGCCGCCGCGACCTTCTCCTTGAGCTCGAAGATGACCCGCTCGGCGAGCTTCTTGCCGATCCCCGGGATCGACACGAGTACCGCTTGGTCCTGCTGCATGATCGCGAGCTGGAGGTCCGGCGTCGGGCGCGACCCCACGATCGCAAGGGCGACCTTGGGGCCCACGCCCGTCACGCTCAGCAACAGGTTGAAGAAGCCGAGCTCCTCGACCGTCCGGAAGCCGTACAGCGCCTGCTGATCCTCGCGGACGAGGTGATACGTGTGGAGCTTGAGCCGCGACCCGGGCGCCGCCGCGACGAGCACGGACGGCGGGGCGAACACGCGGTAGCCGATCCCGGCGACCTCGACGACGAGCGAATCGACGCCGACCGCGCCGACGCTGCCGTCGACCGAGGCGATCACGCGACCCGGCCTACGTCCCGGTGCGGCGCAGCCGCCGCTCGGCCGCCCGTTCCGCGCCGAGTGCCTCGCGCACCGCCCGGTCGTACGACGACTCGCCGCGAACGATCGGGGCGACGGCCGCCCGGTCCATCGTCGGCGAGGCGATCGTCATGACCGACCGCTCGCTGTTGGCGGCCCACACCGCGACCGCCAGGGCGTCGGCCGCGTCGTCCGGCGTCGGCGGCGCCGGCAGGCCGAGCACGACCGCGACCATGCGCCCGACCTGCTCCTTGTCGGCCGCCCCGTACCCGGCGATGGCCGACTTGACCTCGCTCGGCGTCGCCTCGCGAACGGGGATCCCGGCCGCCGCCGCCGCGAGCAGGACGACGCCCCGTGCCTGACCGACGCCGAAGGCGGTCTGCGCGTTGCGCGAGAAGAAGAGGCGCTCGACCGCGAGCAGGTCCGGCGCGTGGAGCTCGATGAGGTCGGCGACGAGCCGATGGATCGCGAGCAGCCGGTCCGGCAGCGGCTGGTCCGGGGAGGTCACGAGGCAGCCGTCGTCGATCGCGCGGAGCCGTGACCCCGTCCGTTCGACGATTCCGTAGCCGAGTGCCGCGGTCCCCGGGTCGATCCCGAGGACCTTCATCCGGCGACCTCGGCGAAGATCTCCTCGGGGATGTCGAAATTGGCGGTCACCCGCGATACGTCGTCGAGGTCCTCGAGCAGCTCGACGAGCCGGAGCGCCTGGCGGGCCTTCGCCGCATCGAGCTCCACCGTCTGCTTGGCGACCATCGTCGACTCGGCCGAGTCGACCGCGACGCCGGCCGACTCGAGCGCCCGCCGGACCGCCTCGAGGTCCGCCGGCTCGGTGTAGATCTCGATCGTCTCCTCGTCGTCCGTGTCGACGTCGGCCGCCCCGGCGTCGATCGCCGCGAGGGCGACCTCGTCGGGATCGCCGCCATCACGCGGGACCGTGATGAGGCCCCGCGGCTCGAACTGCCAGGCGACGGCGCCGGAGCCGGCGAGCTGCCCGCCGGCCTTGGTGAAGATCGAGCGCACGTCGGCCGCCGTCCGGTTTCGGTTGTCCGTCTGGGCCTCGACGAGGATCGCCACGCCGCCCGGGCCGTAGCCCTCGTAGACGATCTCCTCGAACTGTTCCGCGTCGCCGCTCCCGGTTGCCCGCTCGATCGCCCGCTTGATGTTGTCGGCGGGCATGTTGATCGGCGGCCGGCGGGCCTTCTCGACCGCCAGCCGGAGCCGGTAGTTCGAGTCGAGGTCCGCCCCACCCTGGCGCGCGGCGACGCTGATCTCTCGCGAGACCTTCGTGAACAACGCGCCCCGCTTCGCGTCGTTGGCGCCCTTCTGGCGCTTGATCGTGGACCACTTGGAGTGACCGGACATCGCGCCGGAGTATACCGACTATCATGGCCGAACCTCCCCCATCGACCTCCTCAGCACGAGAGGACCCACGTCTCGATGACCATGAAGAGCGTTGATCTCCCCCACCTGCGGAGCGTCGTCCTGGCCGGCCACGCCGGTGCCGGCAAGACGACGCTGGCCGAGCAGCTGCTGTTCAGGGCCGGCGCGATTCCGCGACTCGGCCGGGTCGACGACGGAACCGCGCACCTCGACTTCGAGCCGGAGGAGCAGAAGCGGCGCGAGTCGCTGAGCCTCGCCGTCGCGACGTTCGAGCACGACGGCACGCGGATCACCGTGGTCGACACGCCCGGTTACCCGGACTTCGTGGCCGAGGTCATCGAGGGCTTCCACGCCGTCGACGGCGCGATCCTCGTCATGGATGCCTCGGCCGGCGTGGAGGCCGGCCTCGAGTCCGCCGTCGCACTCGCTCGCGGCGGCGATCACCCGGCGTGCTTCTTCATCAACAAGAGCGACCGCGAGAACGCCGACCCATCGGCTGCCCTCGACGCCCTGCGGGCGGCGTTCGGCAACAAGGTCGCGCCGCTCCAGCTCGCGATCGGGGCAGCGGAGTCGTTCACCGGCTACGTCGACCTCGTCCATCGACGGGCCTGGCGCTGGGACGGCTCGACCGAGGTGGAGATCCCCATCCCGGACGAGCTGGCTGACGAGGTGACGCGCCGCCGGGACCAGCTCCTCGAGGCGGCGGCCGAGGCGGACGACGACGTTCTCACGAAGTACCTCGAGGGCGAGGAGATCTCCGATCCGGAGCTCGAGGCGTGCCTCCGCAAGGGCGTCAAGGAATTCGTCCTGGCACCGGTGCTCGTTGGCAGCGCGGCGAAGGGGATCGGCCTGCGCGGCCTGCTCGACGCGATCGTGCGCTACCTCCCCTCACCGGCGGACGAGGCGCCGGCGGTCGCGCGCGAGCCGAAGACGGGTGACCCGATCGAGGTGCCACCGGATCCGTCCGGCCCGCTCGTCGCCCGGGTGTTCAAGACCGCCGCGGATCCGTTCGTCGGTCGGCTGACCTACCTCCGCGTGTTCTCCGGGACGCTCCGCAGCCAGGGCCACGTGTGGAACGCGAACCGCGGCGAGGACGAGCGGATCGGCCAGCTGCTCCTGCTCCACGGCAAGGAACAGGAGCCGACGGGCGAGCTCAAGGCCGGCGAGATCGGGGCTGTCGCCAAGCTCGCCGTGACCGAGACCGGCGACACGCTCGCCTCGAAGGAGCGGCCCCTCGTCCTTCCCGAGATCCCGTTTCCGACCCCGACCCTCATGCTCGCGATCGAGCCGCAGACGAAGGCGGACCTCGACAAGATGGGCTCTGCCCTCCAGCGCATGCGGGAGGAGGAGCCGACCGCGCGGGTCGAGCGCTCCGACGCCGGCGAGCAGGTGCTCGTGTCGATGGGCGAAGCGCACACATCGGTCATCCTCGAGCGCCTCAAGCGCAAGTTCGGGGCGGCCGTCGTCACCAAGGTCCCGAAGGTGCCGTATCGCGAGACGATCCGCGGCAAGGCGCAGGCCCACGGCCGATACAAGAAGCAGACCGGCGGCCACGGCATGTTCGGCGACGTGTGGATCGAGCTCGAGCCGAACCCGGGTGGCGGTGTCGAGTTCAGCGAGCGCGTCGTCGGCGGCTCCGTCCCCCGCCAGTTCTTCCC
Source organism: Candidatus Limnocylindrales bacterium (assembly GCA_035720425.1). Taxonomy (GTDB): domain Bacteria; phylum Chloroflexota; class Limnocylindria; order Limnocylindrales; family CSP1-4; genus DASTOB01. The sequence continues at coordinate 39,910 of DASTOB010000068.1, read as the reverse complement.
CGGCGTCGAAAAGGGCATCCGTGAGACGGCGGCCGACGGGGTCATCGCCGGCTACCCGCTGTCCGATTTCAAGGCGACCCTCTACGACGGGTCGTTCCACACCGTCGACTCGAACGAGCTGTCGTTCAAGATCGCCGCGTCGATGGCGCTCAAGGACGGCGTCCAGCAGGCCAAGCCGGCGTTGCTCGAACCGATCATGGCGGTCTCGATCCACGTGCCGGAGGCGTACATGGGCGAGGTGAACCGGGACCTCAACGGGCGCCGCGGGCGCGTCCTCGGGATGGACACGGCGGATGGCATGCAGGTCATCACCGCCCACGTACCGCAGGCGGAGCTGTTCACCTACGCGACGGAACTCCGGTCACTGACCGGCGGCCGCGGCCGCTTCAGTGCCACGCTCGACCACTACGAGGAGGTGCCGGCGCACCTCGCCGAGAAGGTCATCGCGGAGCACCGCAAGGAGGCCGCCGAGGCCCACTGAGCTCGCGGCGGGTGTCGCCGTCGCGCGTCAGGCATGGCCGGCGATGTGGGCGGCGATCGCTCGCGCCTCGTCACCGACACCGTAGAAAATCCCCGACTTCTGCCGGTGCAGGAAGTGGAGCCCGAGGAAGTAGAGGCCCCGGCTGTCGGCGTAGTCGGCGCGCTGGATCGGATATCCGTATTCGTCGAGGCGGGCCGGCCTGACCCACGAGAAGTCCCATGCGTAACCGGCCGACCACAGGATCGTCCCGATGCCCTCGGCAGCGAGGTCGAGTTCGAGGGTCTCCGGCTGGTCGAAGCCGTCGCGGCCGTCGTAGTCGTCGGCCGGGTCCGGCGGCGGAGCGTCGATGCCGGCCTTGACGATGAACTCGTCGAGGCCCGAACGGAGGCCGTTGGCGAACTCGTCGGAGGCCGCGAGGTTCGCGGCCAGGTCCGGTGCGAAGCGCACGACCGAACCCTCGATGCCGGTCAGTCGACCGGTCAGGCGGATGCCGTCGCGAGCGAACCGGTGCAGGTTCAGGGTGTGGCCGCCGCGCTTGCCGGACACGTGCGGGTTGGCAGCAAACCGCTCGGCCGGTGAATCGAGCGCCTCGACGGGTCGGTCGAGCAGACCGATCGCCTCGAGCCAGCGGAACACGTCCCGCCCCCGGTAGCGGCGCGGCGCGCGGGTCGCGCGCCCGACCGACAGGACCACGCGCCTGCCCGCCTCATGGAGCTCCTCGGCGATCTGTGCGCCGGACTGGCCGTTGCCGACGACGAGGACGCCGCCCGGCGGGAGCTCGTCCGGGCTCCGATAGTCGCTCGAGTGGAGGTCCAGGATGCCGAGCCCCGGCTGGCCGATCGGCGGGCGCTTCGGGCGCTGGAAGGTCCCGGTCGCCACGATCACCGCGCGGGCGTCGTATGGGCCGTCCGAGGTCGCGATCCGGTAGCCGCCGTTCCTGGCGGTGACCTCGGTCACGTCGATGCCCGTGACGACCGGTGCGCCGATCCGCTCAGCGTACTGCTCGAGGTGGGCGACGATCTCGTCGCGCGGCAGGAATCCATCCGGATCGGAGCCGTCGTACTCGCCGCGCGGCAGCCGGACCGTCCAGTTCGGCGTCACGAGCGTGAACGAGTTCCAGCGCTGGCGCCAGCGCGAGGCAATCGAGTCACGCTCGAGGACGACGTGGTCCACCCCGTGTTCGATGAGCATCGCGCTGGCGGCAAGGCCGGCCTGGCCTCCGCCGATCACGACGACATCGGGCTTGTGCACCGTCTTCCCTCCCCTTCTCTCCAGAGCATACGACCGACGATACGAACGGGACCCCAGGTACGTCATGCACGACGGCGTCGGAGTGGCGGCGTCGGATAGGCGACGACCGCTTCCGCTGGCACGTACCCTTGCCGTGTTGCACGGCACGGTGGCGGTCGAGGAGTGAACGAGGAACACGCAACCGGGCAGGCGGCCAGCCCGGCCGACCGAGGATCGATGGCTGAGAATCGCTGGAACGAGCTGTACCTCGAGCTCAGTGTGCGGGACGAGCGATCTGCCCTGCCGGCGCCAGATCTCGAATCGCTCGCCACTGCGGCGTTCCTTACGGGGCACACGGAGGCCGCCCGCAGCGTTCGCCTGCGCGCCTACCACCTGTACGTGGCCGCCGGCGACCGTCGCGCGGCGGCGCGCTCGGCGTCATGGCTCGGGGTCGACCAACTCGGTCCCGGTGAGGTGGCCGAGGCGTCTGGCTGCCTGCCCGTCTCGGCGACCTCGTGCTCGGCCTGGATCGGCCAGGCAGCCGCGCTCCTTGGGCGGTCCGATAGTCCCGAGCAGGGGCTCCTCCTCGTGCCAGTCGCCTATGAACGGCTCGTCATGGACGGCGACCCAACTGCCGGCGCGCGGATCGCTGGCGACGCGGTCGCGATAGGCAGGCGGTTCGGCGATCCGGACGTGCTCGCCTTCGCCCTCTCCATCCACGGTCGCTGCCTCGTTCGGTCCGACCGGGTTGCCGAGGGCAAGTCCGCGCTCGACGAATCGGTGGGAGTCGTCACAGGGGGAACGGCATCGCCGATCGTGACCGGGATCACACTGACATCGGCCATCGAGGCGAGCGAGGAGATCGGAGACGTGCGCCGCTTTGCCGCCTGGTCGGGCGAGCTCCTGCGCTGGTCCGAGCGCCAGCACGGACTCGTGGCGTTCATGGCCCGGGCTCTCGGACATCGGGCTCGCCTGGGCCTCCTGTCGGGAAGCTGGGACGACGCACTCGATGCAGCGCGGAAGGCCACCGATCCTGCCGTTGCGAGCGCGGATCCCACGGCGGCCGCGATTGCCACGTACCTCCGCGCAGAGTTGCTGCGGCTGCGCGGCGATCGGGACGGCGCGGAGGCTGCATATCGCGACGTGAGCCGGATCGGCGGCGAACCGCAGCCGGGACTTGCACTCCTGCGGCTGGCCGAGGGTGACGTCACGACCGCCCTCGTGGCGATCACGCGTCTTCTGGCGGAAACGACCCATGTGTGGCGCCGCGCGCGGATACTGCCCGCCGCGTTCGAGGTGCTCCTGTACGGCGGCGCAGCGGCTTCGGCAGCAGCCGTGGCGGACGAGCTCGAGGGCATCGCCAACGCGCTCGACAGCCCGGCGCTGGACGCCGAAGCGAACCATGCCCGCGGCGCTGTTCTTCTGAGCGGCGGCGATGCGATGGGGGCGCTCGGGCCGCTGCGCAGATCGCTTCGCATCTGGCTTTCCCTCGGCGTGCGGCACGCGGAAGCGCGGACCCGGGTCCTTATCGCCAGGTGCTGCCGGGTGCTCGGCGACAACGACGCGGCGGCGCTCGAGCTCGACGTCGCTCGACGGATCTTTGGAAGCCTCGGCGCGCAGCCGGAGCTCGACGCCTGCGCCGAAGTCGCCACCGGGGACCGCTGGAGCGAGACACACGGACTTACGAGGCGCGAGCTCGAGGTGCTCCGGTTGCTGGCAACCGGTATGACGAACAGAGCCATTGCCGGCGAGCTGAGCGTGACCGTGCGAACCGTCGACACGCACGTGAGCAGCATTCTCGGCAAGCTCGCTGTGTCGACTCGCGCCGCGGCGACCTCCTATGCCTACCGTCACGGGATCGTGTAGGGCGGAGTCCGCAGAACTACCGAGGCGTTCGGTTTGTGAAGATCGGCAATCTCCACGAAGACGCCGCCGCACGGGCGGCTTAGCGTGGTCCGCGGAAACGGCAACCGCACTGCGGATGGGGGCTCCCCGTGGTCGGAACTGGAGGTGAGCGATGTCAACGAGGACCGCGCAACCGACGAACACGACCAGCTCCGCCGACTCGCCGTCGGCGCTCCTGTTCACGCGGGTCCTTCACAGCTTCTCGGTCGATGAGATCGCCAAGGCGGAGCAGTTCTACCGCACCGTCCTCGGCCTTCCGGCACGAGCCGAATTCGAACGACTCTGGATCGGTCTCGACGGCTCGACCGTGATGGTCTACCCGAAGCCGGACCACATTCCGGCCTCCTATACGGTTCTCAACTTCGTGGTCGAGGACATCGTCGCGGCCGTCGAGGCGCTCGCCGCGCGGGGCGTCCGTTTTCTCCGATACGATGAGTTCGGAAGCGACGGGCGTGGAATCGTCCGCAGTGACGGGCGTGCGCTGGCTTGGTTCACCGATCCCGCCGGAAACATCCACTCGGTGGCCGAGCTCCAGGGCCCGATTCCCGACCCGCGCGAAGGGTAGGCCGGCGCACGCCGCCAGTTGCCGGGATGCCCCGCAAACGTCACTCGTCGCGGCCGGGTTCGTTCAGGGAAGCGAGTGCATCGCCCAGGTTCAGACTGCCCTCGTAGAGGGCGCGACCGATGATCGCCCCTGAGCAGCCGAGGGCGCGCACGGAGCGCACGTCGTCGATCGAGCTGATGCCGCCTGACGCAATCACTCGGCCTCGATCGAGCGAGACGAGGGTCGACAGGAGAGCGAGATCGGGCCCTTCGAGCAGTCCATCGCGCTCGATCGCGGTGACGGCGAAGATCTCGACGCCGAGATCCGCGAGGCGACGGAGCGCCTCCGCGGGTTCGATGCCCACGGTGCCGTCTCGCCAGCCCTCGCCCACCGAGACGTTGTTCCTGACGTCGAGCGCGACGACGATGCGGTCGGGGCCGTGGTCGGCGACCAAGCGGCCGACGAGAACGGGGTCCCTGATGGCGGTCGTACCGATCACGATCCGCGCGGCGCCCTCTCCGAGGGCGGTCGCGGCGGCGTCGGCGGTGCGGAGACCGCCGGCGAGCTGACATCTCAGCCGGTCGCCGACGGCGGCGAGGAGTCGGCGCGTCGTGTCACGCTGTGCGCGCCCCCCTTCCCGGGCACCGTCGAGGTCCACGATATGGATCCACCCGGCTCCGGCGTCCGCGAACTCCAGCGCAACGGCTACGGGATCGACACTGTAGGTCGTCTCGCGCGCGAAGTCTCCCTGCCGGAGACGGACGACCCGGCCGCCGCGCAGGTCGATCGCCGGGAGGATGTCGAAGCCGCTTGCGCCCATCGTTTTACCATGTTAGCGTTTTAGCACGCTAATACGCTACCACGGTTGGTGGGCGGCGACAGGACGGAGCAAACGGGGACCGACGACATGGCGATCGACGAGACGTGGCGGACGAACGACGTGGATGCGCTCCTCGGCGCGATCCTCCGACTCGAGACGCTCGACGAGGCTGAGCGGTTCTTCCGCGACCTGTGCACGCTCAACGAGCTCCGTGACATGTCCCAGCGCTGGGCGGTCGTCCGGCTCCTCGATGCCGGGATGCACTACGCCGAGATCAGCCGAACGACGGGAGCGAGCACCGCCACGATCACCCGCATCGCCTCGTGGCTCCACCACGGCGAGGGCGGGTACCGCCTCCTGCTCGACAAGCTGGGCGAGAACGCCGACCTCCCCTACCCCGCCGGCACGGAGCGCTGAGCCAGTCATGTCCGAGCGGCTCCGCCTCGCCATTCCCAACAAGGGCCGCCTCGTCGAGCCCACCCTCCACCTGCTCCATGACGCCGGTCTCGTGTTCGAGGAGCATGACCGGAGCCTCGTCGCGCGCGTGCAGAACTTCGATCTCGACATCCTGTTCGTGCGGACCAACGACGTCATCGAGTTCGTCGGCGACGGCGTGGCGGACCTCGGCATCACCGGCATCGACCTGCTGACCGAAACTGGCGCCGAGCTGCCGCGGGTCCGCGAGCTCGGCTACGGGCACTGCCGGCTCACCGCGGCGGTGCCGAACGACACGCCGTATCGCCGGATCGAGGACCTCGCCGGGCTGCGGGTGGCGACCGCCCATCCGAACACCGCCCGGCGCTACTTCGCGGAGCAGCGGATCGCGCTCGACGTGATCCCGATCTCGGGCGCCGTGGAGGTGGCGCCACGCCTCGGGCTCGCGGAGGCGATCGTCGACCTCGTGTCGACCGGCTCGACGCTCGTCATGAACGGTCTTCGCCCGATCGGCGACGTCCTCGCCAGCCAGGCGATCCTCGTCGCCAACCCGACCGCCCATCGCGGGCGGGCGGCGGAGCTCGAGTCGATCGACACGATGCTCAGCGCGGTCATCGCCGCGCGCGGTCGCAAGTACCTCATGATGAACGCCCCGGCGGCGAAGCTCCAGGAACTGGAAGTCCTCCTGCCCGCCCTCGAGTCGCCGACCGTCATCCCGCTCGCCCACGACGGGATGATCGCGATCCACTCCGTCGTCGGGGCGGACGAGGTGTGGGGCCTGCTGCCGCGCCTCAAGGCCGCCGGCGCCTCCGGGATCCTCGTCCTGCCGATCGAGAAGATCGTCCCGTGACCGCAGCGACGAATCCACGCTCGCCGACAGCGGACGAATCGGTGACGCCGCGGCTCCGACTGCGCCGGCTCGACCTCGCCGAGGCCGCGACGAACGAGGCGACGGCCGCCGGGCGCGACGCCCTCGTTCGGCGCGGTGCCGTGCCGGATCCTGCCGTCCGCGAGCGCGCCCGCGCGATCCTTGCCGAGGTGCGCCGGGACGGTGACGCGGCAGTCCGATCCGCGAACGAGCGGTTCGGCGGCGGGCGGACCGACGGCCGGCTCGTCCTCGGGCCGGCCGACCTCGCGGCGGCGCGCGATGGCCTCGCTCTGGACGTGCGCCGCGCCCTCGACCAGGCGATCGACCACGTCCGGCGCTTCGCGGCGACCCAGGTGCCGGCCTCGACCCGGACGGAGATCGTGCCCGGTGTCGAGATCGAACGGCGCTGGACGCCCCTCGCGAGCGTCGGCTGCTACGTGCCCGGCGGCAGCGCCCCCCTCCCCTCGTCGCTCGTCATGACCGTCGTGCCGGCGCAGGTCGCCGGCGTCGGCCGGGTCGTCGTCGCCTCGCCGGCCGGCTCGGACGGCCGGGAGGATCCGCTCATCGCCGGCGCGGCAGGGCTGCTCGGAGTCGATGCGCTCGTCGTCGCGGGCGGTGTCCAGGCGATCGGTGCGCTCGCGTTCGGCCTTCCGGATGCCGGGCTCGGCCCCGTCGATCGGATCGTCGGACCGGGCAGCGCGTGGGTGACCGCGGCGAAGCTTGAGGTCGCCGGCGAGGTTGGGATCGACCTGCCCGCCGGCCCGTCCGAGGGGATGGTCCTGGCGGACGCATCGGCCGATCCGGCGACCGTCGCCGCGGATCTCATCACCCAGGCCGAGCACGGCCCCGATTCGCCGGCCCTGCTCGTCACGACGGACGCGCGCCTCGCCGACGCCGTCGAGGCGGCCGTCAACGAGCAGCTCGCGTCGCTCCCGCGCCGGGCCATCCTCGAGCGATCGCTCGCCGAGCACGGCCGGATCGTCGTGGCCCCGGACCTCGACGCTGCGATCGACTTCGTCAACGCGTACGCGCCGGAGCACCTGTCGGTCGACGTCGCCGATCTCGAGCCGACGGTCGCCAGGCTGCGCAACGCGGGCTCGCTGTTCGTCGGTCCGTGGGCGCCCGAATCGGCCGGCGACTACGCCACCGGCGCGAACCACGTGCTCCCGACCGGCGGCCTGGCGCGCTCGAGCGGTGCCCTCTCGGTCGATAGCTACGGCAAGTTCGTCCAGGTCCAGCGCGTGACGCGAGACGGCCTCGAGTTGCTCCGGGCGACGATCGGCACGCTCGCCGGCGCCGAGGGGCTCGAGGCCCATCGTGCCGCCGTCGAGATCCGTTTTGAGCCGGCGACCACATCGGCGACCGCATCGGCGTCCGCACCAAGGCCCGCCCGCGACGAGGAGCCACCCGCATGAGCCTCACCCCGGTCACGTACACGCCGCCGACCGCGCCGGCGGGCTACTCGTGGGAGGCGACCGACGAGGAGGTCGCGGCAAGGTACGGCGTGCCACTCGAGCGGATCCTGCGCTTCGACCTCAACACCTCGCCCGCGCCGCCGACGCTCGTCGATGACGTCCTCCGCGCGGGGCGCTTCGTGACCCCGCTGTCGGAATACCCGCCGTCCGACTACCGACGATTGGTCGAGGCCGCCGCCGCCCGCTACGGCGTAGGGACCGACGAGCTGCTCGTCGGTGCCGGGGCCGACGAGATCCTCGACCTCGCCGGCAAGGCGTTCCTGCCGCCGGGCGGCGTGGCCGTCATCCCGACTCCCTCGTACGCGATGTACCGGGTCATCACCGAGCAGCGTGGAGCGACCGTAGCGGACGTTCCGCGTCGCCCGGGCGCCGGCGGTTTCGCCCTCGACCCGGACGCGGTCCGCGCCGCCGCACGGACCGCCTCGCTCGTGTGGCTGTGCAGTCCGAACAATCCGACCGGCCTGCCCGAGCCGGACGGCGCGATCGCCGCCCTCCTCGACGACCTGGCGGCCGATGCTGCCGCCGACGGGCGGCCCGCCCCGGCGGTCGTGCTCGACGAGGCGTACGCGGAGTTCGTCGGCCGCTCGCTCGCGGACCTCCGGTTCACGTATCCCCGCCTCGTCAGCGTCCGGACCGCGTCGAAGGCCTACGCCGTCGCCGGGCTTCGGGTGGGCTTCGCCGTCGCCCGTCCCGAGACGATCGCGCTCATCGCCCCGTACCGGCCGCCGGGGTCCGTCTCGACGGTCTCGGTCACCGTCGTCACCGAGTTGCTGCGCGACGACGATGCGTACCGCGCCAACGTCGAGCGGGTCGAGCGCGAGCGCGACCGATTCGCGGCCGCGCTGCGCACGGTTGGCTGGACGGTCTGGCCGTCGGTCACGAACTTCCTGCTCGTCGGCCTTGGCTCGCGCGAGCGCGCGGCGCGGGTCGGCGAGGGGCTCCTGCGACGCGGGCTCGTGCCGCGAACGTTCGGCGCGGCGCATCCGCTGGCCGATCACCTGCGGCTGACGATCCGCGATCGGGCCGACAACGAGCGGTTCGCGACCGCCGCGGCGGAGATCGAAGCGGAGATCGGGGCCGACATCTCGGCGGAGACTGTCCCGTGAGCGCCCCCCGGCGGGCGACCGTCCATCGGGCGACCCGCGAGACGGACGTCACGGTCACCCTCGACCTCGACGGCTCCGGCACGGCAGCGGTCGCCACCGGGATCGGCTTCCTCGATCACCTCCTCACGTCGCTCGCCCACCACGGCCTGTTCGACCTCGAGGTCCGCGCGACCGGCGATCTCGAGGTGGACGAGCACCACACGGCCGAGGACGTCGCGCTCGTGCTCGGGTCCGCGTTCGCCGAAGCGCTCGGCGACCGGGCGGGGATCCGCCGGTTCGGCGATGCGTCGGTGCCGATGGACGAATCGGTTGCCACCGTCGTCCTCGACGTCGGCGGTCGGCCGTACGCGGTCGTCGACCTGCCGTTCCGCGGCGAGCGAGTCGGCTCGTTGCCGACCCAGCTCATCGAACACGCCCTCGAGGCCTTCGCGCGGACGTCCGGCACGACCCTCCACGTCCGCGGCACGGGTCGAAACGACCATCACCTCGCGGAGGCCGCGTTCAAGGCGCTCGCCCGGGCCCTCCGCGCCGCGTGCGAGCCGGACCCGAGGCGGAGCGGGGTGGCGTCGACGAAGGGGACGCTCGGGTGACGAGCGGCGACTGGTGGGCCGAACGGGGCGACCGGCCGCCCGACGACGGCGCCCTGCGCGTCGCAGTCGTCGACTACGGGGCGGGCAACCTCGTGTCGATCGAGCAGGCCCTCACGACCGTCGGGGCGCGGGTCGCGATCGCGCGCGACGGCGGGGCGCTCGATGGGGCCGACGCGCTCGTCGTGCCGGGTGTCGGGGCCGCCGCGCCGGCGATGGAGCGGCTGACCCGGGCGCGTCTCGTCGGGCCGATCCTCCAGTGGATCGCGGCCGGTCGGCCGTACCTCGGGGTGTGCCTCGGGCTCCAGCTCCTGTTCGAGGCGAGCGACGAGGACGGGGCGGAGACGTTCGGGGTCCTGGCGGGCCGGACCACGCGGCTCGCGGACGCGCCCACCCTGCCGCACATCGGCTGGAACCAGGTCGAGCGCGTGCGCGAGCACGTGCTGTTCACGGGCATTGCCCCGTCGGCCGACTTCTACTTCGTCCACTCGTACGCCGGCCAGCCGGAGGGCGTGACCGGCGCGGCGTCCGTGCTCGCCGAGACGACCCATGGGTCGGCGTTCGTGTCGGCCGTCGAGCGGGGCAACGTGCTCGGCGTGCAGTTCCACCCGGAGCGCTCCGGGGGCGACGGGTTGCGGCTGCTCGGGAACTTCGTGCGCTGGGCGACGGCACTCGCCGCGGGCGGTGGGGCGCAGTACTCGCCGGTGGGTGCCGGCGGGACCGGCGGCGGGGACTGACTGCGATGCTGCGCCGCCGCGTGATCCCGTGCCTCGATGTCGCCGACGGGCGGGTCGTCAAGGGCACCCGTTTCGTCGACCTCGTCGACGAGGGCGATCCGCCGGAGCTGGCCGAGCGCTACGCGCGCGAGGGGGCCGACGAGCTCGTGTTCCTCGACATCACCGCCGCCCCGGAGCGGCGCGGGACGCTCCTCGACATCGTCGAGCGGACGGCCCGGCGCGCGTTCATTCCGCTCACCGTCGGTGGCGGGGTGCGGACGGTGCGCGAGATGCGCGACGTGCTCCGCGCCGGCGCGGACAAGGTCTCGCTCAACACGGCGGCGGTGGCGGATCCGGCGCTCGTGTCGCGCTGCGCCGGGCGGTTCGGCCGGCAGGCGGTCGTCGTCGCGATCGACGCGCGGCGGGTGGAGTCGTCCGCGGCTGCGTCGTCGTCCGCGGCTGCGTCGTCGTCCGCGGCTGTGTCGTCGTCCGCGGCTGCGTCGTCACTCGCCTCGGCGGCCTCGTCGCCGCGGTATCCGTCGTCGTCCGCGGCTGCGTCGTCGCCGCGCTGGGAGGTGCTCGTCCGCGGCGGGCGCGACGTGACTGGCCTCGACGCCGTGGCCTGGGCGGAGCGGGTCGCCGATCTCGGTGCCGGCGAGCTGCTCGTCACGTCGATCGACCGCGACGGCACGCAGTCCGGGTTCGATACGGAACTGCTCCATGCGATCACGTCGCGTGTGTCCGTGCCCGTCATCGCGTCCGGTGGCGCGGCGGGACCCGCGGACTTCGTCGCGGCCGTGCGCGACGGTGGGGCCGATGCGGTGCTCGCGGCGTCGATCTTCCATCGCCGGATCCACTCGATCGCGGCGGTCAAGGCGGCGATGGCGTCGGCCGGTCTCGCGGTCCGGCCGATCCAGGGGGCGGCGTGACGGCGCCGTCTCGCGGCGGCGGCGCGGGCCTGCCGGAGCTGCGCTTCGGGGCCGACGGGCTCGTGCCGGCGGTCGTCCAGGACGCGACCGACGGTCGGGTCCTCATGGTCGCCTGGATGGACGCGGAGGCGCTCGGCGCGACCCTCGCAACCGGCGAGGTGCACTTCCACTCGCGATCGCGGGGCCGTCTGTGGCGCAAGGGCGAGACGTCCGGGAACGTGCTTCGCCTCGTCGACCTGGCGGCCGACTGCGACGCCGACGCGTTGCTCGTGACGGCCGATCCGATCGGGCCGACCTGCCATCGCGGCACGCGGTCGTGCTTCGACCCGGATGGCGCTCCCGGTTCGCGGACGTTGCAGGGCTTCGCCTGGCTTGAGACGCTGTGGTCCGTCATTGCGTCGCGCGCCGCGGAGCGACCTGCCGGTTCGTACACGACGACCCTGCTCGACGGTGGGGTCGACGCGGTCGCGCGGAAGGTGACCGAGGAGGCGACCGAAGTGCTGCTGGCCGCCAAGGACGATGCCGCAGCCGAGGCGGCCGAGGCGGCCGAGGCGGCCGACGGTGGCGGTCGCGCCCGCGACGCGGATCGGGATGCGACGCGGGCGGCCCTCGCCGGCGAGGCGGCCGACCTCGTCTACCACGCGCTCGTCCTGCTCGCGGAGCGCGGCGTTGCCCCTGCGGCGGTCGTCGACGTGCTGCGCGAACGCCACCGGGCCTGACGGCGCGGCTGTCCCCATCCCGCCCCGCCCCGGCCGCGCCCTCGCTCGCACCCCGCCCCGGCCGCGGCCGACTCGCTCGCACCCCGCCGGCCGCGCCCGACTCGCTCGCGCCCCGCCCCGGCCGCGCCCGACTCGCTCGCGCCCCGCCCCGGCAACGCCCGACTGGCTCGCACCCCGCCGGCCGCGCACGACTCGCTCGCGCCCCGCTCCGGCCGCGCCCGACTCGCTCGCCCCGCCCAAGACCCGCCCAGACTGCCAGATTGTCGCCGGGTAACCGTTGGGCGCGGTTCCGGGCCATGATCAGCATTGGTCCGGCTCCTCCGCCAGACCGTCCGTGCACGAAATGGCCGACGGAGACCCCGTCGGTCGTGCCGGTAGGCCTCTCAACTGCGCCTAGCTGTTACCCCGCAAGAATCTGGCAGGATCGGGGCGGCGGAGGCCGGCCCGGACGGTGGAAAGGCCGGTGATCGAGGTCCCCACCGCGCCTGATCGCCTCGCCCCTTCGCCGCCAATTCAGCGCTGAGTGAGGATCGAGGCTCGCACGCTCGCCCATCTGCCCAGCTTGACGGTATCCGTTGTTGGCCGAGCGTGCTAAGCCCGAATCTCAGTCACCGTTGAATTGCCGCTCATGGCGCCGCGAGGGATGACATGGCGCCGCGAGGGATGACATGGCGCCGCGAGGGATGACATGGCGCCGCGGGGGATGACCGCCCGCCCTCGAAACGACGAGCGGCGTGGCGCGTCTGAGGCTACGTGCGCAGGTCCACGAGCGAGTAGTCGCGTTTGCCGCGCCGGAGCACCGCCACGGATCCCGGCGCCACGGTCACCACGGCATCCGGATCGGTCAGCCGCGCGTCGTTGAGCGAGAGGCCACCCTGGCGGATCGTGCGCCGCGCGTCACCGAGCGAGGACGCCACCCCGGCAGCGACCGCGAACGCGGCCGCCGTAACGCCCGCAACCGCATCGGGCGCCAGGCGCACGGTCGGCAGCTGGGTCGTGGCGAACTCGAGATCCTCCGGCGAAACGGTCGCCAGCCGGCCGCCGAACACCGCCGCGGAGAGGTCCTCGACGCGGCCGGCGATCGTCGCCCCGTGGACGCGGGCGGTCAGATCGCGAGCCAGCACGCGCTGGGCGGGCCGCGCCTCCGGCCGCTCCGTCTGCTCCGCCTCGAGCTCCTCTACCTCCTCGCGGCGGAGGAGCGTGAAGAAGCGAAGGAGTCGGCCGACCTCCTCGTCCGGCCGATCGATCCAGTACTGGAAGAAGGCATACGGCGTGGTTCGCTCGGGATCGAGCCAGACGGACGTGCCGGCCGCGGTCTTGCCGAACTTCGCACCCGACGCGTCGAGCAGGAGCGGAAACGCGAGGGCATGGACCGGGTCCTCCGCCTCGGCCCCCGTTCCCTCGGACCGCCGGATGAGCTCGAGCCCGGCGGTGATGTTGCCCCACTGGTCGGCCCCACCCGTCTGGAGTTCTACCCCGTACGTCCGGTAGAGGTGCCGGAAGTCGGCCGCCTGCAGGAGCATGTAGCTGAACTCCGTGTAGGACAGCCCGGCGCCGAGGCGGTCCTTGACGGAGTCCTTGGCGAGCATGTACGGCACGGTGAAGTGCTTGCCGACGTCACGCAGGAACTCGAGCATCGACACGCCGCCGAGCCAGTCGAGGTTGTTGACGAGGAGGGCGCCGACACCGGGCGTGAAGTCGATGAACCGCTCGAGCTGGGCGCGGATGCCGGCGACGTTCGCCTCGAGCGTGTCCCGGTCGAGCAGGTTGCGCTCCGCCGAGGTGCCGGACGGATCGCCGATCATCCCGGTCGCCCCGCCGACGAGCGCGACTGGTCGCCCGCCGTGACGCTGGAGGTGGAGCAGCCCGAAGATCGGCACGAGGTTGCCGACGTGGAGCGACGGGCCGGACGGGTCGAAGCCGTTGTAGCCGGAGATCGGCCGCCCGGTCGCGAGGCGTGCCGCGAGGCCCGGTGTCGCAGCGTGGAACATCCCCCGCCAGGTCAGCTCGGCGAGCAGCCCGGCGGGACCGGAATCCGGATCGGCCCGCGTCACAGCGGCGAGAACCCGGCCGTCACTGGGCCGCGATCGGGAATCCGGTCGATCACGAACCCTATGCTATCGTGCGGCCCGACATGCAGACCAGCCTGGCGCGGCGTCAGCGCCAACGCCGCAACGGCGCGGCCCGACGCCCCCGCGGGAACACCGCCGCCAAGTCGGTGGTCATCGCGATCCCGCTCTTCCTGTTCACGACGCTCCTCCTCGTCGGCGTGGTGTCGTTCGTCAGCGTCGTCAGCGCTTACGCGTACTTCAGCCGCGGCCTGCCGGACCCCAAGGAGCTCCTGCTCAACCTGTCGTTCAACCAGCAGACGGTCGTGTACGACCGCACCGGCACGGTCGAGCTGGCGCGCTTCGGCGAGCAGAAGCGCGAACTCGTGGAGTACGGCGAGCTCCCCGAGGAGCTCATCGACGCGACGACCGCGATCGAGGACAAGGACTTCTGGACGAACCCGGGCTTCGACCTCGGCGGGTTCGTGTCCGCCACGCTCGACACGATCGCCGGCCGGCCGCGGGGCGGGTCGACGATCACCCAGCAGCTCGTCCGCAACCGGCTCCTGCCGGCGGAGGCGCTGGAGGGCTCGATCTACGAGCGCAAGATCCGCGAGATCATCCAGTCCGTCCGCCTGACGGAGGAGTTCGAGGGCGAGGACGGCAAGCGCCAGATCATGACCGCCTACCTCAACCAGAACTTCTACGGCAACCAGTCGTACGGGGTGAAGGCGGCGGCCAAGAGCTACTTCGCCAAGGAGCTCGACGAGCTCACCCTCGCCGAGATGGCAATCCTCGCGGCGATTCCCCAGTCCCCAACCCGGTTCGACCTCGTCCGCAACGCCGTCGTCGAATGCCAGGTCGAGATCGCCGCGGAAGCAGAGTGCCCGGTCGCGGAGCGCCAGCTCGTCGTCCCGTCGACGAGCGAGGTCGTCAAGCGTCGCAACCTCGTGCTCGACTTCATGAAGACCCGCAGCGTCCTGTCCGGCGACCGCCACACGCGCGCCGAATACGAGCGGGCCAAGGCAGATCGCGTCGTCCTCGCGCCGCAGGGAGCCAAGCCGTGGAAGGCGGGCCACTTCGTCGAGCGGGTCCGCGAACAGCTTGCCGAGATCCTCTGTCCGGGCGACGAGTCCGAGCGCTGCGAGGCGGTCGACACGGGCGGCTACCGGGTCATCACCTCGCTCGACTGGGAGATGCAGCAGGTCGTCGAGAAGTGGGTCTACGCGGCGGCCCGCGTGGTCAACGAGGACGACCCGCGGGCGAAGCTCGAGGCGCGCGGCATTCCGTCGAGCGCCTACGGCTGGATGCTCGAGCTGCGCGGCAAGAACCTTCACAACGGTGCCGCCGCGGTGATGGACTACCGGACCGGCCAGATCCTCGCCTACCTCGGCAGCGCCTCGTACACGGGAACCGACACGGAGACGTTCAACCCCAAGTTCGACGTCCTGTCGCAGGGCTTCCGCCAGCCCGGGTCGGCGATCAAGCCGCTCAACTACATCGTGGGGCTTGACGACCGGACGATGACCGCGGCGACGATGTTCATGGACGTCGTGACCGACTTCGGCCCGCCCGGTCGGCCGTACACGCCGACCCAGGCCGATGGTCGGGAGCGCGGACCGATCCGCCTGCGCCCGGCGCTGCAGTACTCGCTCAACATCCCGTCGATCAAGGCGGGCCTCATGAACGGGATCGAGCACTTCTTCGCCCGGTCCCAGGACTTCGGCATTCGCTATCGACCCGGCGCGTACCCGGTCGTGTCGATGGGTATCGGTACGCTCGACGTCCACTCGATCGACCTGCTCGGCGCCTATGCGGCGATCGCCAACAACGGGACGCTCATGCCGCGCACGATGATCACCCGGGTGATCGATCCGGATGGCGGCCAGGCCTGGCCCGCGGTAGGCACGGTCCAAACCGGGAAGCGGGTCGCCAGCGCGCAGGCCAGCTACATCGTCACCGACATCCTGTCCGGCAACACGGATCCGCGGTCCAATCCCGACTGGGCCAAGTGGGCGATCTACGACGGGGGCACGCGTCGGCCGGCCGCCTACAAGACCGGCACGACGAACGACAACAAGGACGTTCACGCGTATGGCTATCTCGCGCCACCGGCCGACCCCACGGCGCCGGCGCTGGCGGTCGGGGTGTGGATGGGCAACAGCAATAGCGATCCCGTCGACGACACGCTGTCGCTCGGCTCCTCGGCTCCGCTGTGGTCGGCGATCCTGACCGACATCAGCGCGGGCCTGCCGATGGCGAACTTCACGGACGCGATGCCGGACGGCCTCATCGTGGCCGATATCGACGCCCACAGCGGACTTCTGCCCGGCCCGTTCACCCAGGTGACGATCAAGGAGCTGTTCATCGAGGGGACGGTTCCGACGCGCCAGGACGACCTGCGCGTCGCTCTCGACATCGACGCGGCGACGGGCCTGCTCTGGCAGGAGGGATGCGCCGGGCCGATGGTGACCCAGGGGTTCCTCGACTTCAGCGGCGTCGAGCCCGCCTTCCCGCAATGGCAGCCGTACACGCAGGGCTGGGCCGCCCGGGCCGCTCAGGGCGTCGGCGTCCGGGGCGGGCCGAAGGGGACGCGGACGTCGTATTTCTACAACAACGCGTTCGCGCCGTTCGGTCGCTGGTGGGGCGGTCCGTTCGCGCCGACGGGCGTGTGCGAGCCGCTGCCGCCGCCGGTCTGCGAGCCGATCGACCCGTTCCCGCCGACCGTCGACCCGAGCGCGCCGGTGGAACCGACCCCTGCGCCGACGCCGTGCGTCACGCCGGAGCCGACCGCACCGCCTGACGGCGATGGCGGCGGCGGAGGCGGCGGCGGAGGCGGCGGCGGAGGTGGCGGCCCGGGCGGGGGTGGCGGCCGACCGGGACCGTCGCCGACGCCGAAACCATAGGGCCCGCGGCGTTCTCCTTGCGCGTCACAGCGAGACGATCGTCGCTCCGTCGCCGCCCTCGCCGCGTTCACCCGGCCTGAGATCGCGCACGAGCGGATGGCCGGCCGCCTGGGCCCGGACGGCGTCGCGCAGCGCCCCGGTCCCGAGGCCGTGGATGATCGTCACCCGGTCGAGGCCGGCCAGCGCGGCGTCGTCGAGGTAGCGCCCGAGCGCCTCGAGCGCCTCGTCGACCCGGGCGCCGCGCAGATCGAGCGACGACGCCACCGTCCGGGCACGCTCGAGCCGGATCCGCGCCGCGTTGGAGGTGGCGGCGGCCGAACCCGACCGGTCCGTCCCGCCGGTCGCGCCCCGGTCTGCCCCGCCGCTGCCGAGCGCGGGCTCGAGGTCGTCGATGGCGACCGTCACGCGCATCCCGCCCGACTCGAGCGTCGCTCGCCGGCCGCCTCGTTCGAGGGCGGACACGCGCCCCTCCCAGCCACCGCTCCGGCTCCGCGCCCGCTCCCCTACCCTCCAGGCTCGTGGCGGGCTCGGCGCGGCCACGACCACCTCCGGCTCCGCCGGGGGCAGCCGCTTCAGGCGATCCTCCGCGCGCTCGAGGCCCGCGTCGAGCGCCTGCTCGGTCACCGTCTCGCGCTCGAGGCGTCGCTTCGTCGTGCGCACCTCGTCACGCAGTTCGTCGACGAGCCGCTCCGCCTCGCCGCGCGCCGTGCGGACCGCCTCGTCGCGCTCCCGGCGCGCGCGCCGCCGTTCCTCCTCGGCCTCCCGGAGCGCCGCCGCAGCGCGTACCTCGGCCGCCCGGGCCCGCTCGAGCGCCTCGGCCGTCGCCCCTTCCGCCTCGCGGATCGCGGCGAGCGTCGCCTCGAACGCCCGCTGGTTCTCGGTCAGTCGTGACCGGGCGTCGGCGACGATCGGCTCCGGCAGCCCCAGCCGCTCGGCGATGGCGAACGCCTGGCTCCCGCCGGGCAGGCCGATCGTGAGCCGGAAGGTCGGCGACAGCGTCTCGAGGTCGAACTCGACCGACGCGTTCCGGGCGGCCTCCGTCGTGTGGGCGTACGCCTTGAGCTCCGCGTAGTGGGTCGTCGCGGCCACGAGCGCGCCGGCCCGGATGAAGTGGTCGAGGAGCGCCTGGGCGAGCGCGGATCCCTCCGTCGGGTCGGTGCCGGCGCCGAGCTCGTCGAGCAGCACGAGCGTGCCCGGCCCCGCCGACGCGACGATCCGGGTGATCGAGCGCAGGTGCCCCGAGAACGTCGACAGGCTCTGCGCGATCGACTGCTCGTCGCCGATGTCGGCGAACACGTCGCGGAAGATCGGTAGCGACGAACCGGGCGCCGCCGGGACGTGCAGCCCGGCCTGGTGCATGAGCGCGAGCAGCCCGAGAGTGCGCAGCGTGACGGTCTTGCCACCGGTGTTCGGCCCCGTCACGACAAGCGCCGTGAACCCGTCGCCGAGCCGGATGTCGATCGGCACGACCCGGCCGGTCAGCCCAGGATGGCGCGCGGACAGGAGGACGACCTCGGCGCGCTCGACGGTGGCGGCGCGGACGCCGTCCATGTCGGCCGCCAGGGCGGCCTTGGCTGCCCAGAAGTCGAACCGTGCCAGCGCGTCGAGCGTCTCGCGAAGGGCGGCCACGTTGGCACCGACCAGCGCGGACAGCTCGTCGAGGATGCGCTCGATCTCCTCGCGCTCTGCGGCCTGCGCCTCGCGCCACGCGTTGCCGAGCTCGACGGCGACGAGCGGCTCGACGAACAGGGTCTGGCCGCTGCCCGACGCGTCGTGGACGATGCCCTTGACCCGTGCCCGCGCCTCCGCCTTGATCGGCACGACGTAGCGGCCGTTGCGGAGCGTGATGATCGGCTCCTGGAGCGCGCCGCCGAGCTCCGATCCGACGAGCGACTCGAGGCGCCGGCGGAGCCGGTCGTACGACACGCGGACTGCCGCCCGCAGCCCGCCGAGACGCGGGGATGCCGTGTCGAGCAGCTCGCCGACGGGATCGAACGAGCGGGCGAGCGTGCTCCGGACCGCCGGCAGCGGGTGGAGCTGCCGCCCGAGCTCGCGGAGCAGCGGCCGACGCTCGTCGGCGAGAGCCGTCGCGAGGCGCGCGGTCGCGTCGAGCGTCTCGGCGATTTCGAGGAAGTGCGCCGGGTCGAGCCGGCCGCCGCGCGCCGCGCGCTCGATCCACGGCCCGATGTCGTGCGCCGCGCCGATCCCGACGCCGGGCCGCTCCGACACGAGCGCGCGGGCCTGGTCCGTCTCGTCGAGCGCGCGGGCGACGAGGACCGGGTCGGAATCTGGTTCGAGGGCCTCGGCGAGACGGCGGCTGGGCGGGAACGAGGCGTGCGCGGCCAGCCGCTCACGGACGGACGGGAACTCGAGGAGCGTGGCGGATCTGGCGTCCATCGGGTCAGCGCAGGCGTGGCGAGCCGGACGCGGACCGGTGGCCAGCGATCACGAACCGCCAAGGGACCGACCGCCACGGTTCGGCCGCGTAGTCGACCCCGATCCGGGGCGTGGCGAGGATCTCGTTGTCGGCCAGGCTGCCCGCGGGTCCCGTGAGCCGCAGCGCCGACGCCGGGTCGCACAGGTCCGTGCCGGTGTCGCTGCGGTCGAGGCCGAGAGCCGCCGTCACGAGCCCCGGCCCGCTCGCGAGCCGGTTCGCGGCCAGCCGGCCGATCCCGGCCCCGGCGCGCCCGTGGGCCGATCGCGCCGCACGCATCGCGTCGGCGCCATCGAGGGGCTCGAGCGCGCGGATGAGCACGGCGGCCGGCTGGCCGGCCGGTTCGGTCACCACGTTGAGCAGGTCGTACATCCCGTAGACACGGTACACGTAGGCGATCCCGGGCGGCCCGTACATGACCCGGTTGCGATTCGTCGGCCCGAACCGGGCGTGGGAGGCACGGTCCGACTCCCCGACGTACGCCTCGACCTCGACGATCCGGCCCGCGCGCCGGCCGGCGTCGTCATCGCGGACGAGCACGCAGCCGAGCAGGGCGCGAGCCGCCTCGAGGGTCGGCGCCGCGAGGACGTCCCGGTCGAGGACGTCCCGGTCGAGGACGTCCCGGTCGGAGACGTCCCGGTCGGAGACGCCCGGGTCGGGGACGCCGCGGTTGACGTCGGCCCGGTCGAGGTCCCCGGTCAGCCGTAGAAGTCCTTGATCGCCTCCGGCAGGAGCGGCCCGAAGACGGCGAAGAACGCGGGCAGGAGCGACTGGCGGAACAGGATGGCCGTACCGGACGGGTCGAGCGCCTGGTGCAGCTCGCGCAACGCCGGCAGCTCCGTGGAGCGCGGCGGGATCCCGGGCAGCAGGAAGAACGAATCGAGGATGGCGATGATCGCGCCGAGGATGACCATCCCCTGGACCACCCCGAGCAGGCCGCCGAGGACCTCGTCGATGATCGGGTACTTCTCGAACAGCTCGACCTTCGTGTAGAAGGTCTGGATCGTCAGCGAGAAGCCGAGGACGGCGAGGACGAACACGACCCCGAACGCGATCATGAAGCTGTACTCGCGCTCGTACTGCGTCCAGTTCGCGGCGAAGAAGCTCCCCAGCGGCTCGCGCAGGTTCGCCGCCACGAGGAACGAGAACAGGATCGACGCGAGGCCGAGCAGGCGGCGGATCGTGCCCTGGATGTAGCCGACGATAAAGAACGCGAACATGACGAGCACGACGAGCAGGTCGAACACGTTGAGCGACCGAAGGAATTCGGCGACGTTCACCCGGTTAACTCCCTCAACGACGGCGGACCCCATGCGTCGAGCGACGCACCCCGCGGCGAGCCCGTCCGACGGCGCGGCAAGGGTAGCAGCGGCCGATCGGCGGTCGCAAGGCGTCCGAAGGTACGGCCCGGCTCGCCGCGCCGGCCCGACTCAGATGCGCAGCCGCCCGCTCACGTGCGCTGCCGTTCGCTCACGTGCGCAGCCGTCCGCCGACGTCGGCGGCGAGGCCGCGCGTGATCGAGCCGATCGCCGCGTCGATCTCATCCTCGGTCAGCGTCCGATCCGGGGCACGGAAGGTGAGGCGATGGGCGAGGCTCTTCTCGGTCGTGCCGAGCGGGGCCCCGCGGTAGATGTCGAACAGGGTGACCGAGCGCAGGAGCGGGCCGCCGTGGCGCCGGATGGCGGCGCGCACGTCTTCGGCCGGCCGATCCTCCTCGACGACGACGGCGAGGTCGCGGGTGAGGTCCGGATGGCGCGGGGGCGGGACGGACCGAACGGCGGGCAGCTGGCCGCCGGACAGTCCGGCGATCGCGAGCTCGGCGACGATCACGCGCTCCGTGCGGAGGTCGAGTTCCGCGATCAGGTCCGGGTGCACCTCGCCGACGATGCCGGTCATGGCGGTCTCGGCGGTGACGCGAGCCGTCCGGCCGGGATGGAAGACCGGTTCCGTCCCGTCGGCGGCGAAGCGCGGGTCGGAAAGGCCGAGCCGGCGGCACAGGAGCTCGATGATGCCCTTCGCGTCGTCGAGATCGTATGGCCTCGTCGGGCGGTTCCAGGCCGGTGGCTCGGCCGGACCGGTCAGCGCGAAGCCGAGCCGCCACCACTCGCGAATCGCGTCGTCATCGCGACCGTAGCCGAGGCCCACCTCGAACACGGCGACCTCGTCGCGGCCGTGGCGCAGGTTGGTCGACACAACGGCGAGCAGGCTGCCGATGAGGCCCTGGCGAAGCACGGAGTGATCGCGCGACAACGGGTTCGTGACGGTGAGCGGTGTGCGCGCCGGCTGCGGGTCGTCGCCGACCGACTCGACTGCCTCGCGCAGGCCGAAGCGCGCCGCGTCACCGGGGGCCACGAGCGCGTGCGTGACCACTTCCGTCACGCCCGCCCCCACCATGGTCGCCCGGACCGCGTCGCGGACCTCGAGCGGCGACGGACGCCAGTCCGGCATCGGCGTGTCCGGCAGGATGGACGGCACGTTCTCGTAGCCGCTCACCCGGGCGACCTCCTCCGCAACGTCGGCCTCGATCGCCAGGTCGCGGCGCCACGTCGGGACGACGGCGAGGATCGTCTCGTCGCCGGCCGGCTCGCGGTCGAGCGGTCGATCCCCCGCCGCGATCGTCACGCGCGTGCCGGCGGGTGCGGGTTCGGTGGCGATGCCGACGCGGGCGAGCAGGGCGCGCTGCTCGTTCGTCCCGAAGGCGGTGCCGAGCAGTCGGTTGACCCGCGCCGGGCGGAACGGGAGGCGCGCCGGCGTGGGCTCATCGGGGGCGGTGTCGACCGATCCCGCGACGACCGCGCCGCCAGCCCAGTCGGCGATGAGCTGCGCGCAGCGATCCGCACCGAGGCGGGCGAGCCGGAACTCCTGGCCCTTCTCGAAGCGCAGGCTTGCCTCGGAGCGCAGGGCGTAGCGCTGGCCGGTGCGGCGGATGCTGACCGGATCGAAGATCGCCGACTCGACGATCACGTCCGTCGTTGCGTCGCTCACCTCCGACGTCGCCCCGCCCATCACCCCGGCGATGGCGAGCGGCCCGCTCCGATCGGCGATGAGGAGCGTGTCCGGGTCGAGGTCGCGGACGACGTGATCGAGCGTTTCGAGGCGCTCACCGCGCTCGGCGAGACGGACGAGGAGCCCCGCCCGCCCGGCCTCGTCACGCGCGACGGCCGCCGCATCGAACGTGTGGATCGGCTTGCCGAGCTCGAGCATAACGTAGTTCGACGCGTCGACGACGTTGCTGACCGGGCGCATGCCGGCCGCGATGAGCCGCGCCTGGACGCGATCCGGCGATGGGCCGACCCGGACGCCACCGACCCAGCGACCGACGAACCGCGTGCACAGCGAGGCGTCGCGGACCTCGACCGTGAGCCGAGCGCCGACCGCTTCGGCCGTCTCCGGCGGGTCGGTGTCCGGGAACCGGATCGACGCGCCGCTGAGCGCGGCGACCTCGCGGGCGAGCCCGACGAGCGACAGCGCGTCGCCGCGGTTCGGCTTCACGTCGACGTCGAGGACGACGTCGCCGTACAGCTCCGCCATCGGGCGCCCGATCGGCGTCTCGGCCGGGAGGATCATGATCCCGTCGGCATCGGCCGTCAGGCGCAGCTCGTCGCCGGAGCAGAGCATGCCGTTGCTGACGACGCCCATCTTCTCGGTCCGTTCGATCCGTCGCTCGCCCGGCAGGACCGCGCCCGGCAGGGCGACCGGCACGCGCTGGCCGGGGGCGATGTTCGTCGCGCCGCAGACGATCGACAGCGGCTCGCCGTCGCCGACCGTGACGGTCGTGAGCGACAACCGATCCGCGCGCGGGTGGCGCTCGACGGTGAGCAGCTCGCCGACGACGACGTGCTGCCAGTCGTCGCCGACTCGCTCGATCCCCTTGACCTCCATCCCGAGCAGCGTCAGGCGTTCGGCCAGCTTCTCGGGCGTGAGCTCGACGTCGACATAGTCGCGCAACCAGGAGAGCGGAACTCTCATCGGAATTGCTCGAGGAAGCGGAGGTCGTTGTCCATGTACAAGCGGAGGTCGCCCACGCCGTGCCTGAGGTTGGCAATCCGTTCGACGCCCATCCCAAACGCGAAGCCCTGGTACCGCTCCGGGTCGATCCCGCCGTACTGGAGGACGACCGGGTGGACCATGCCCGCGCCGAGAATCGTCATCCAGCCGGTCCGCGAGCAGGCCGGACACCCGGAGCCGCCGCACACGAGGCACTCCACGTCGAACGCGACCGACGGCTCCGTGAACGGGTAGTACCCGGGCCGGAACCGGGTCCGCTTGCCGGCGCCGTACATGGCGTGGGCGAACATGTCGAGCAGGCCGCGGAGGTCCCCCATCGTCGTGCCCTCGTCGACCATGAGGCCCTCGACCTGGAAGAACTCCGAGGCGTGGCTCGCGTCGATCGCCTCATAGCGGAAGCAGCGGCCGGGCAAGAGGGCGCGAATCGGCGGCGTCGTGGTGTGCATGACCCGGATCTGGCCGGGCGACGTGTGCGTTCTCAGCAGGTGGTTCTCGACGTCGACGTAGAGCGTGTCCCACAGGTCGCGCGACGGATGGTCTGGCGGGATGTTGAGCATCTGGAAGTTCGTCAGGTCGTCCTCGACCTCCGGACCCTCGTAGACCACGAAGCCGAACTGGCCGAAGATCTCCGCGATCCGGCCGGCCGTCTCGACGATGGGATGGAGGGTGCCGCGGCGGATCGGCCGTCCCGGCGTGGTCACGTCGAGCGCCTCGGTCGCGAGCCGGCGTGCGAGTTCCCCCGTCCGGATCGTGGTCGCCGCGTCCGCGAGAGCCCGGCGGATGTCCGCCTGGACGTCGTTCGCGATCGCGCCGACCTTCGGCCGGTCCTCCGCCGGCAGGGCGCCGATCCCGCGCAGGACGCCCGTCAGGCGTCCCTTCTTGCCGAGCAGGTCGAGCTCGAGCGCGGCGATCTCGTCGCTCGTCGTGGCTGCCGCCGCCGCGGCGACCGCCTCGTCGCGCAGCGCATGCAGCTCCCCGGTCAGGCCTGCGAGATCCACCTGGCTCCCCTGCTGCTCGTTCCGGGAATCATGAGCCCCCGATCGTCCGCGACGTCGAGGGCTCGGCTGCGTCCGGGCGCGGCTCGTGCCGGCCGATCTCAGGCGCCGCGCGCCACCTCGACGATGCGCCCGAATGTCCCCGCGTCACGAACGGCGAGGTCGGCGAGGATCTTGCGATCCAGCTCGATGTCCGCCTTCTTGAGACCGGCGACGAAGCGGCCATAGGTCAATCCGTGCTGCCGGGCCGCCGCATTGATCCGGACGATCCACAGCTCACGCATCTGGCGCTTGCGCTGCTTGCGGTCGCGCGTCGCGTAGGCGAGCGCGTGGAGGAGCGCCTCGCGGGCCGGCTTGACGAGCTTCGAGCGCGTGCCGCGCCGGCCCTCCGCCGCCTGGAGGAGACGCTTGTGACGCTTGTGCGAGGTGACGCCGCGCTTGACTCGGGCCATCGGGGTTCGTGCTCCTGGATGCTAGAGGTACGGCAGCAGGCGTCGGACCTGCTTGGCGTGCACGGTCGGCATGACCGTCTTGCCGGCGTAGCGCCGGGTGCGCCGGGACGACTTGATCTCGAGGTGGTGCCCGCGCCACGCGTTGACCCGGATCACGCGGCCGCTGCCGGTCGCGCCGATCCGCTTCTGGGCGGCCTTGTGGCTCTTGATCTTGGGCACGTGTGCCTCACTCTCCTGTCGTGGCCGGCGCCGCGGTCGGCTCGGCTGGTGTCGGTGTCGGTCGTGGCGTTGGCGTTGGTGCGGGTGCCGCGGCGGCTGGTGCCGGTGCGGCTGGTGCCGGTGCCGGTGCGGCTGGTGCCGTCGCAGCCGGCGGCCGTGCTTCGGCCGGCGGACGTGCTTCGGCCGGCGGTTGTGCTTCGGCCCGAGGCTCCGCCGATGCGGCCGGTGCCGGTCGGCCGGTCGTGCCGTCCGCCTTCGCGTCGGTCGTTCCGTCCGCCTTCGCGTCGGTCGTTCCGTCCGCCCGTCCGTCGGCCCTGGCGGTCGGCTTCGCGTCGCCCTTCTGAGGCTGTGCCTGCCCGTCGTGGGCCTTCGGCTTGTGGACCGAAGCGACGGTCAGGTGCATCGCCTTGCCCTCGAGCAGTGGCGCCCGTTCGACGACTCCGTGTTCCTTGATTTCCTCCGTGAACCTCGTGAGCAGGTTCCGTCCCAGCTCCGGATGGGTCAGTTCGCGACCGCGGAACCGAACCGTCACCTTGAGGCGATCGCCGTCCTCGAGGAACTCGATCGCCCGATGGACCTTCGTCTCGAAGTCGCCCGTGCCGATCTTCGGCGTCAGGCGAACCTCCTTGAACCCGACCCGCTGGCGCTTCTTCGCTTCCTTCTCGCGCTTCGTCAGCTCGTACTTGTACTGGCCGAAATCGAGAAAGCGCGCGACCGGCGGAGAGGCCATCGGGGCGACCTCGACGAGGTCGTACCCACGTTCCTGCGCCATCTCGAGGGCTCGCGGCGTGGGCATGATGCCCAGCTGGTTGCCATCTTCGTCGACCACCCGAACCTGAGGGATCCGGATCATCTGATTGACGCGCAGGTCTCGTGCTATGGCTGGCCCCTTCTGTCGATGCGTGGCTGGTCGGTGCGAACGGCGCGCGGACGGACGGCCGCCCGGCTTCGGTCGCCGCGGGAGGATAGCACAGGGGCCGAATCGGAGGCAATCGAAGGTCCGGGTTTCGGCGCCCACGGTCTGCGAGAAACCCCAGACCGACCTTCTTGTCTATTCGCCCCACGACTCCCGGGATCAGCGGTGCCGTCGGCGATGGCCGATTCAGCCGCGCCGCATGAGGTCCCCACGCACGAACCGCCACGTGTCGGGACGGAGACGGGGCGGTCGGGGTCCCGATTCGGTGTCGAGCGCGTGCCTGCGAGTCGTGGGGCGAATATTCGAGAAGACGCGCCTCACCGGCCCGCGCTGCCGCCGAGCGGCGGCTCGAGCGGTGGGGCGACCGCGGAGCCGCCAGGGATCGGGCTCAGCTCACCCGTCGGTCGCGAACCTCCCCGGCCAGCCGATCGGCGAACGCGTCCCATGGTTCGGCCGGCTGCTGCTCGCCGGCACGGGTCCGCGGCGACGCCGTGCGCGCCTCGATCTCGCGGTCACCGAGGACGACCATGTACGGCACCTTCTGCTCCTGCGCCGCCCGGATCTTGTACTGCATCCGGTTCGACGAGTCGTCGACCTCGACCCGCAGCCCGCGCCCGCGCAGGACCGCAGCCAGCTCGTCGGCCGCCGAAACGTGCCGGTCGGCGATCGGGATGACGACCGCCTGGACGGGCGCACACCACAGCGGGAACGCCCCCGCGAAGTGCTCCGTCAACACGCCGATGAACCGCTCGAGCGAGCCGTAGATCGCCCGATGGATGGCCACCGGACGCTGCTGTCGGCCGGCCTCGTCGATGTACCACAGGTCGAACCGATCCGGCAGCATGACCCGGTCGACCTGGATCGTGGCCGTCTGCCACTCTCGGCCCAGCGCGTCTTCGATCTGGATATCGATCTTCGGCGCGTAGAACGCGCCGTCCTTCGGCTTCACCCGGAAGCCCATGCCGGACCGCTCGAGCTCGGCACGCATGATCGCCTCGGTCTCCTCCCACACGGCGGGATCACCGAGCGCCTTGTCCGGCCGCGTTCCGAACGTGAGTGTCGGCGTGAGGCCGAACCACGAATATGCCTCGCGGATCTCGCCCATCAGCGCCTGAATCTCGTCGCCGATCTGGTCTGGCCGAACGAAGATGTGGCCGTCGTCGGTGTAGAAATGGCGGACCCGGGTCAGCCCGGAGAACACGCCGGAGCGCTCCGAGCGGTGGAGCACGCCGTATTCCGACAACCGGAGCGGCAGGTCGCGGTACGAGCGGACGCGCGACCGATAGATGTACGACGACTCCGGGCAGTTCATCGGCTTGAGGCTGTACGTCTCGGCGTCGACGTCGAGGAGGTACATGTTGTCCCGGTAGTGCTCCCAGTGGCCGGAGCGCTCCCAGAGCTTGCGGTGGACGAGCGGCGGCGTGTAGATCTCCTGGTAGCCGCGTCGTTCCTGGAGCTCACGCATCGCCTCGCGCAGCGTCCGGTAGAGCGTCCAGCCCTTGGGGTGCCAGAACGCCGCGCCCGGCGAGACGTCGTGGAACGAGAAGAGGTCGAGCGCGACGCCGAGCCGACGGTGGTCGCGCTTGCGCGCTTCCTCGCGGCGCCACAGGAAGCGGTCGAGCTCCTCCTGGGTCGGCCAGACCGTGCCGTAGATGCGCTGGAGGGCCGGTCGCGATTGATCGCCGCGCCAGTACGCGCCCGAAACGGCGAGCAGCTTGAACGGGCCGATCCTGCCGGTGCTCTCGACGTGCGGACCGCGGCACAGGTCGACGAACGGGCCGTGCTCGTAGACCGACGTCGGCGGCATGGCGGCGCCATCGGCCGCGGCCTTTGCCGCGAGGTCGTCGAGGATCTCTACCTTGAATGGCTGGCCGCGATCGGCGAAGAAGGCCCTCCCCTCCTCCGGCGGCAGCTCGCGCCGGACGAACGGATGGTCGGCGGCGACCGACGCGGCCATGCGCGCCTCGATCGCGGCGAGGTCGTCCGGTCGGAGCGGCCGATCGACCTCGAAGTCGTAGTAAAACCCGTCCTCGATGGCCGGGCCGATGCCGAGCCGTGTGCCGGGGAACAGGTCGAGGACCGCCTCCGCCATGACGTGGGCGGCCGAATGGCGCATCGGGTCGAGCGGGTCGCCGGCACGCGCGTCGAGCAGCTCCTCGGCCGAGCCGCGCTCCGGGGCGACGAGGTCGAGTTCGTCGGCTGCGTCGGCGCCGTCGTCCGGCGGTGCGTCTACCCCTGCGCCGGTCACTCGTTCGTCAGCCATCGGTGTCTCCCGCTCATGCAAAACCTCTCGTCCGTCGACAGGACGAGAGGTCTACTCCCGCGGTCCCACCCGCCTTCACGGCCGGCCGCCGCGGCGCCCGAACGTGCACTCGTGCCGCGCTAACGGGCGGGCCCGGGCCGGTTCGCCGGCCGCTCACGGGTGGTGCGGCGTCCGCGGTGGTCGTCGGGCTTCCAGCCTGGGCCCGACTCTCTGGCGACTCCGTGCGGCCGTCGCGCGTCCCGATCGATGCGATGACCGCATGGTAGCAGTCCCGTGGCTGGGTGCTGCTCGTCGTATTTGGCGTCGTGCCGGTCCCACGTCGTGTGCTCGGCGCCGGGCTCATCCCGCCCGTGTGCTCGGCGCGCCCGCCCTCGTCACCGCGTCCGGGTTCGCCGCGAGCCCCGGCGGGACCCTGCGAGGCCCACCGCGGCCCCCTGTGGGCCTTGAGCGAGTCACAGAAGGCTTCATCGAACGCCTGGCGCGTCGACTGATCCGCCGCTGGACCCCTGCGAGGCCCACCGCGGCCCCCTGTGTGCCTTGAGCGAGTCACAGAAGGCTTCATCGGACGCCTGGCGTGTCGAATGACCCGCCGCGGGCACCCTCCAGGCGACATCCAAGTCGCGGGACGTATCAACCAAGCCGTAACGACCACCGGCGAGGCGTTTCGGCGCGCTGCTCCTCGGATTGGGCTCGCGGATAAACCTTCTGTGCATCGAGGGTCCGGCACGGCCCGACGATGCCGAGCGACCCGACGACGCCGAGCGGCCGGACACCGCCAATCGGGCCACGACGCATCGGCCTCGTCAGTCGGACGGGTCGAGCTCCTCGAAGATCGTGATGTGCAATCCGGCCGGCGCATCGAGGCGGGAGTTGAGCGAGCGCCACGGCGTTTCGGTCGGAGGCGCAACGAGTGTTGCTCCGGCATCGGCCGCCACCCCGGTCGCCGCCACCGTGTCGGCCACCTCGAAGGCGACCCTCAGCTTCGGCGCGACCTGGCGACCCACCTCGACCTCGTCGATCGCCCGCTTGTGCTCCGGGTTCGCCAGCTCCAGCGTGGCCCGGCCGGCGTCGAGGATCGTGACCCGCGCGTCGGGGTGGCCCTGCGCGGTGAACGCCGCCTCCTCGCGCATTCCGAGAACGTCGCGATAGAAACGCACCGCCGCGTCGTAGTCGTCGGCCTCGACGACGAGTCGGAGCTGACGAACGAGGGGGGACGAACCGGATTCCGGGGTCACCCGCGCATCGTACGGGCCGGGCGCAACCACCACTCGATCCCAACGACGTGAAGGAGCGGGGCCGCGACGGGAACCGCGCCGGGATCGCGAAGTCGTGATCGAAGCTCGCGTGCCCGGCCCTCAGTCCATCAGGAGATCGGCGGCAACCAGCCCCACGATCGCGAGCTCGATTCCCTTGGCGATCCATCCGAGGGCGAAGTACGGGCCTGTCAGCAGGTATGCGCCGATGGTGATGAGCGCGTAGCCGCCAAGGCCCACGCGAGGGAGCCAGCTCAGGCGCCGCACGACCGGCATCGGCAGCGTGGCGCTGGCCAGGGAGGCCGCCGCCAGACCGAGGTAGCCGAGGCCGTTGAGGGTGAACAGCAGCCCGCCCAGGCTGAGATGGAGGAGCGCGGTGACGACCGTCAGCTCGAGGATGACGAACAGCATCAATCCGGCGGGGAGGCGGCTGAAGCGCGCCCCGGGCCGGGGAAGCGGGGTTCCGTAGGTGGTCATGTCTCGGAGAGCCTCGTGTGGGTGGTTGTCACTGCGGGGACCCGCACTCCCGATGCGATGTGACAGACCCACCGTCGGCGGTCGATGACCCAACCTGCCAGGCGAGCCGGAGCGCTTCCGCGGCCCGGTCCCCTCGGCCGGCTCATCCGTGGGCCTCCAGGGTGCCATGCATCTCCGGATGCAGGTCGCACCGGAAGACATACGTGCCAGGCTCGAGGCCCGGCATGCGGTACACGATCGTCGCGCTCGAGATGAGCTCGCCGACGAACATGCTCTCAGCCATCGATGCGTCGGAATAGATCGCCACGTTGTGGGGCGCGGCGTCCTCGTTCACGAGCTTCAGGCTCCATGCGGAGCCGGCGGTAACCGTGATCGTCCGCTGGTCGAATGCCAGGTCGCGGCTGACGAGGGTCAAATCCGCGGCGGCGGGATCGACGGAGGGGCCTGTCCCCGCGCTCGATACGCTGCATGCCGAGGCAACGAGGAGCAGGACGACCCAGGTGAGTGCAACAGGTCGCCGACCCGTCAAGCGTCGCACAAGGGGCGCCCCACGCTCTGCGCGGAAGGTGATCATCTTCTTCATCGGTGTCATCGACTCTCCTCTGGGGGGTGCATGACAGTGACCCGCACGTCGCCGAGAACGTGACCGATCGACCGCTCGCCGGCGCCGCCCCGGTGCGTCGGTGTCACATCTGCGCGCCCGGGCGTGTCCCCCTGGCGACGTTGACCGATACAAGAGGACGCAGCGTGACCGATACACTTCAGCTGACGGGCGAGCCGACCGCGGTCCGCAGCGAGCCGTTCCGCGGGAGCGTGAGCCTCAGGGGCGCGCGGCGATGACCGACGCCGCGTTCGATCCCTACGCCACCCTGGGGCTGCGTCCTGGAGCTGACGCTTCCGAGGTGCGCGCGGCCTATCGGCGCCTCGCGCGCCAGTACCACCCGGACCGCTCCGGCGACCGTCGCACGACCGAGCGCATGCAGGCCATCAACCGCGCCCGGGCCATCCTGTCCGATCCGGCGCGGCGGGCCGGCGTCGACGCGTCTACGGCGAACGCCCGGCCATCGTCCACTGGGCACTGGTCCGCCACCCGCAGCGCGCAGTGGGCGTCGCCGCCCGGGTCGTGGTCGACCGGGACCGCGACGATGCGACCGTATCGGTCTCCAGGCCCCGCGGTCGAGGACGGTCCAGCCGGGCTTGCGGTTCTGGTGACTATCCTCTTGCTGGTGCTCCTCGGTCCAGTGCTGTTCGTGTTCCCGCCGCTGGCGTTCAGCGGGCTGTTCGTCCTGCTCGCGTTGGGCACGCTGGCCCGAGCCGGGGGACGCTGACCATGGCCAACGGCGACTGGCTTGTCGAGCCCTTTGAGACGCATCGTTCGCACCTGCGCGCGGTCGCGTACCGGATGCTCGGCTCGCTGAGCGAGGCGGACGACGCGGTGCAGGAGACCTGGCTACGTGTCAGTCGCGCCGACAGCAGCGAAGTCGAGAACCTGCGCGCCTGGCTGACGACCATCGTGGCGCGTGTCTCTCTCAACATGCTTCGCTCACGAAACACACGGCGGGAAACGTCGATCGGGGAGCACCTGCCTGATCCGGTGATCAGCCCCGATGCGGGGACCGACCCGGAGTACGAGGCGCTGATCAGCGACTCGGTCGGGCTGGCGCTGCTGGTGGTGCTCGACACGCTGTCGCCGGCCGAGCGCCTCGCATTCGTGCTGCACGACGTGTTCGGGATGCCCTTCGACGAGATCGCCCCGATCATCGAGCGCTCTCCTGTCGCCGCGCGCCAGCTGGCCAGCCGTGCCAGGCGACGCGTACGTGGGGCACCGGTGCCCGACCCCGACCTCAGGGCACAACGCGCCGTGGTCGATGCGTTCCTCGCCGCCTCTCGGCGCGGTGACTTCGAGGCGCTCCTGAACCTGCTCGACCCGGATGTCGTGCTTCGCGTGGACGGCGGCACGACACGGCCCCGCCTGACGCGGCTCATCCGGGGGCGCACGGCCGTTGCGGCACAGGCGGGCGGGTTCGCGCGGTTCGGAGGATCGGTGACGCCGGTGCTCGTCAACGGCGTGGCCGGTGCGGTGGCCTGGACGCGCAAGGGTGAGCCATTCGCCGTGGGCAGCTGCACCGTGCGGGACGGCAGGATCGTCACCATGGAGGTCCTCGCCGACCCCGAGCGGATCCGTCAGCTGGACCTGACGTTCCTCGAGGCCGAAACGCCCCCAAGCTGACGCGGGTGGTAGCCAGGCCCGCCAGCGGAACCGCAACCGGGTGCAGTTCCCGGCACGACTGGCGGCTCAGAATCGTTCCCGCCAGCGGGCGCGGCCCCGGCGCGCTGCGATCGTGCCCGAACAGCAGGAGTCAGTGGATGGTGGGCGACCGTGGACTCGAACCAGTGACCTCTTGCATATCAAGCACTTCCGCCTGAACGCTGTGCTCCAAGCGTGGAATGGCCGAGCGAAAAGGCCAAAGAAATACGGTCACTGCAGGTGGAGCGGGGAAGATCTCGGCTACGGGTTGGCCACCTGGTTCCTGCGTGCCGTTACGGCCGCGGAAGGCCGCGGGTATCCAGGCCCGAAGACATGGCCCAGGAGGCACGTTTGCGGGCAGCTTCGATAGGCGCCCTCACTCCAACGTTGATCATTTCCGCCGTCGGTCGTCTCGTTGAGGGCGGCGATCGAGAGCTCGCCGGCCGTGAACTGCATCGGTCCCTCAAAGCCACAGCCTTCGGATGTCAGCGTCAGGCCCGCACGCGTGCCGGTCGCGGGCGCTTCCGTCCAGCGGTCAATGGCGGGATCGAAGAGCCAGGTCTGCGCCGTATACCCGTCCCGGTCTGCGCCGCCGCCAAAGAGAACGATGTGGCCGTCTCGCCGTCGTGCGCCATGGCGTGCCAGCCGCGCGCCGAGGGTGAAGTCCCGGTGGAGAGCTCGGTCCACGTGTTCGAGGCGTAATCGTAGGCCCAGGTGTCATCGGAGACCTCCTTGTGATCTTGCGGACCGGCCGCACCTCCGACAGGATCATGCGAAGACCGCGCGGGTCATAGGCCATGGCCGAGTAGGTGCGTGCCGAGGGCGAGTCGGTCGGCGCCATCTCGGTCCAGGAGTCACCTTCGTAGTCGCATGCCCACGTATCGCCAAGGTGGCCGGCGGCGCCCGCGCCACCGAACAGGATCACGCGATCGGACTGCGCGTCGTATGCCATCGCGCCCCAGCCGCGGTGGGGCGGGCTGGCCTCCGGGTTCATCCTCGTCCAGCCGGTCGCACAGGGACTCGACGTGCTTGCGGCCACTGAGCGCGGAAGTCAACCGGTGGCGGGCAGCCCGAAGCAGCCAAGCGGTGAGTTTGAGCGTGAATAGGTGACTGGTGGGCGACACTGGACTCGAACCAGTGACCCCTTGCACGCGTGAGGGGCACAATCAGGACGCAGACCTGAGGACCGCCGCATGCAACCGCTGCCGACCGGGACGGTCACGTTCGTCTTCACCGATATCGAGGGGTCGACTCGCCTGCTGCAGGCGCTCGGGCCGCGCGCAGACGAGCTGATCGCTGAGCACGCGGCCATCATCCGCTCGGCCCTTCGGGAGCATGACGGCGTCGAGGTCAACACCGAGGGAGACTCGTTCTTCGCGGTCTTCACATCGACCGCCTCGGCGATCCTTGCGCTGGCGGACGCCCAGCGCGCCCTTGCCCGCGCTCAGCTCGATTGGCCGGAGGCGTTGCGGGTGCGAATGGGCATCCATACGGGCGAGGCCCGCCTCTCCGGCCGCGACTACGTTGGTCTGGAGGTGAATCGCGCGGCTCGCATCGCCGCCGCAGCGCACGGTGGGCAGGTTCTTCTATCGCGGACTACGGCAGATGCGTTGGCCGAGCCGCCCGACGGCATCCGGCTCGTAGACCTCGGCGAGCACCGACTGCGAGACCTGCCCGACCCGGAGCACCTCTTCCAGCTGGTTATCGACGGGCTTGACGATCGCTTCCCGCCGCCACGATCGCTCGAGGCCACACCGTCCGGATTGCCTCAGCAGCTCACCGCCTTTTTCGGCCGCCGCCGCGAGTTGGCCGAGACCGCCCAGCTGCTACGCGATGCTCGGCTGCTGACACTCGTCGGTCCAGGCGGGTCGGGCAAGACTCGCCTCGCCATCGAGCTGGCCGCCGAGAACCGGGGCGCGTTTCCCGATGGCCTCGTCTTCGTGCCACTCGCGAGCCTGCGTGAGCCCGCGCTCGTCCTCTCCGCCATCGCCCGCGAGTTCGGGGTGAACGAAGGCGCCGATCTGCGGCAGCGCCTCGTGAACGGCATCGGCTCGCGGCGGATGCTGCTCATCCTCGATAACTTCGAGCAGCTGCTGCCGGCGGCGGAGACGGTTGCCGACATGCTGTCTGCCACGTCGCGCCTGAAGGCCGTCGTCACGAGCCGGAGCCGGCTCGGAATCTACGGCGAGCGGACATACGCGGTGCCGCCGCTCCCGGTTCCGGATCCAGAACGGCTGCCCGCGCTCGGTGAGCTCGGGCGTGAACAGGAGTCGGTTGCGCTCTTCGTCGACCGGGCGCGGGCGGCCGTACCGCAGTTCAGGCTCACACCCGACAGCGCACGCACCGTGGCAGAGATCGTCCGGCGGCTCGACGGCCTTCCGCTGGCCATCGAGCTGGCGGCTGCTCGGACCAGCCTGCTGACCCCCCAGGCGATCCTGCAGCGGCTGGGCGACCGCCTGCGACTTCTCAGTAGCGATTCAGGTCCGGCGCACGCGGATGATCGGCACCGGACCCTGCGCGGGACCATGCAATGGAGCTATGACCTGCTCACACCCGAAGAGGCAGCGTTCTTCAATCGTCTGGGGGTTTTCCTCGGCGGAGCTGCGCTCTCGGAGGTCATGGACGTGATGCGAGCCGACGACGAGCTCGACACGCTTGACCGGATCGGGTCGCTCGTCGATAAGAGCCTGATCGTCCGGCGGCAGGTGGAGGACGAGCTACGGGTCGACATGCTCGAGACGATCCGCGAGTTCGCGATCGAGCGGCTCAGGGCGATTGACGAACTCGCCGACTACCAAGAGCGACACGCGGTCACCTACACGGCGCTCGCCGAGGCTGCGGCTCCGAACGTCACCGCCTCCGGGGGTGGTGGCTGGTTGGACCGGCTCGAGCGCGAGCTGGCCAATCTTCGCGCGGCCTGGACCTGGGCAAGCGAACATGGCCGCCGCGAACTCACGCTCCGGCTGGCGTCGGCGACCTGGCGGTTCTGGCAGATGCGCGGACGCCTGACCGAAGGCCGCGAGCGGGTCGAGCAGTCGCTGACGCACGCCGGCGATGTCAATGTTCCTCTGCTGGGGCAGGCACTTGAAGCTGCGGGCGGGCTCGCGTACTGGATGGCGGACTTCGACCGGGCCCGGCAGCACTACGAGCGGTGGCTCTCGATCGAGCGCGAGGCGGGAGACCGCCACGGCGAGGCCGAGGCCCTCTACAACCTATCCTTCGCGCACTTCGTTCAGCGCCGCGCAGGCAGCGAAGGGCTGCAGACCGGGCGTCGGCTGGCCGAGGAGGCGTTGGCCATCTACCGTGACCTCGGCGACCTCACAGGAGAGGCGCAGGTTGTCTGGGCGCTGGGTGGCATATCGAACTCGCTCAATCCGCCAGATTTCGCGGCTTCCCGCTACTACTTGCGAGAGGCGCGACGCCTCTTCGGCGCGCTTGGGAACCAGCGGATGCTCGCGTGGGCGCACTTCACCCTCGCGGGGACCGAGGCACAGGACCACCGCCCGCTCGATGCACGGGCGCTGCTGCGCGAGGCGCTACGCCTTTTTGTCGAGCTTCGTGATGTGTCGGGCTACGCGCTCGTGCTGCGCGGGTTCGCGACACTCGAGTGGATGGCAGGGCGCCGGGAGACCGCAGCCCGCTTCGCAGGCGCATCGGACCAGATCGAGCAGCGCAGCGGCGTGAACCTGAGCACAGAGACGAGTGGACAGTGGAGCGACGAGCCGACACAGGCCCAAATCGAGGCTGATCCGAAGTTAGCGGCTGCATGGGCCGTCGGCCACCGGCTCGATACCGATGCGGCGGTTGCCGAAGCGTTAGCGCTCAGCGACTAGGCGGGAGGCCCGGTTCAGGAGCAGCCGGCCCGGAACTGTGGACCCGACCGATCACGAGAGTCGCCGCGACCGATGGGTATGGTGGGCGACACTGGACTCGAACCAGTGACCTCTTGCATGTCAAGCAAGTGCTCTAACCAGCTGAGCTAGCCGCCCGATGCGACGCGGTTCCGTCGCGCCGCCGGGAGATGATAGCGCAGGCTTCGATCCCCGGCCACAGCGAGGTGCCCACGATGTCCGACCCGGACCTGTTCTACCCGGACCCGGTCTACAAGGGTTCTGACGGGCTCGTGAACGCGACCCTCCGGTCCGCCGACCACGCGCCGGAGGTCCGCTACCGCTCCGGCGGCACGGCCCACTACCTGGCCACCCATGCCTCGACCCGCGGCCAGTTTGGCCTCTATCGCTGGGAGATGGTCCCGCGCCAGGGGGGCCCGGCCGCGCACTTCCACCGCTCGATCTCCGAGTCGTTCTACGTGCTATCGGGGACGGTCCGCCTATACGACGGCCGATCCTGGACGGACGCGCGGCCGGGCGACTTCCTGTTCGTCCCGGAGGGCGGCATCCACGGCTTCCGCAACGACGGCGACGAGCCCGCGTCGATGCTCATCCTGTTCGCGCCGGGTGCGACGCGAGAGGACTACTTCGAGACGCTCGCGCGGGTCGGCCAGGGATTCACGATGACCGATGACGAACGGGCGGCGTTCTATGACCGCCACGACACGTACTGGGTCGGCGGCGACTGACGGCGACACGGGACCGCGGGCACGGGGTCGACACGTGGGGCGGGCCCGGCGAGCGCCGGCCCGCCCCGGATCGAGCGACGGACTAGCGGGCGGAGCCCGCCGGGCGAAGCCGGATTACCTGCTCGATGAACGTCCCCTGGCCCTCTCCGTCGTCGGTGAATGCGAACGCGTCAACGAACGCGACGGCGTCGCCGGCCTGGAACTTCGAGCCGAAGCCAAACAGCGTCAGCGTCCAGGTCGTCGGAGCCGGACCGCAGGCATGCTCGGCCTCTCCAAAGCCATCGGCCGTGAAGCGACCGCCTTCCTGGAAGAGCGAGGCGGACATGAACCCGGATGCCTCGCGCGAGCACGTCGCGGTGCCCGAGATCGTGACCTCGCCGGTCCGTGTGTTGACCACACCGACGTCGCTGACGCTGAAGGTGAACACGAACGGCTCCGGGGGTGGCGGAGGCTCGTCGGTCGACAGCGCGCGGATCTCGAGGTTGCCACCCTCGAAGCCGTTGAAGCTCCCGGCCATGACGAGGTACGCAACGGCGGGGTCGGCCTCGAATACGACGCGCGACTGGCGGGAGTTGAAGTCGTCATTGCAGGCGACCACGCCACCGTCGCCGTCGAGGACGAACAGAGTGGTGTCGAAGTCGCTGCCGAACGTGTTGACCTCGACGAACCCGTCGGCGCCGGCAATGGAGTACCAGACTGTGTGGTTGCTCTGCCCCACGTCCGGGTTGGAGGGGCACTCGGCCGGATCGGTGTCGGGGTCCGCGGTGGCCCCCCTCGTGTCCGCCGTGAGCGGGTCGGCGGCATCGACGATCAACGGGATCGCGTCGGCAGGGTCGTCGTTGTCGACCGGCGGGGGCGGGGGTGGCGGATCGGTCGCCGCGACGTTGAGCACGAGGTTGCCCGCCGGCGAGTCCTGCCAGGCGCCGACCATGATGTCGTAGGCGCCGTCGGCGGCAAACGCGAGTTGGGACTGGTTCGTGTCGCCGGCCTGGTCGTTGCAGGCGACGATCGTGTCGCCCTGCAGGACGAACAGGGTCGTGTCGTAATCGCTGCCGAACGTGTCGATCTCGACGAACGCCTCGGTCACGTCGAGGGAATACCACACAGTGGCCGTCGAGAAGACGACGATCGGCTGGTCCGGGCACTCGCCGGGGTCAGTCGCATTGGCCGTCGCGCCGTTCGTGTCCTGCGCCGCGGAGGAGTCGATCGCGATCGCGAAGGCGCCCTCGCGTTCATCGTTGGCCGGCGGCGGTGGTGGCGGAGGTGGAGGCTCGACCGGCACGGGCTTGCCGGGCCGCGCCCGAACCGTGGCGTCGACGAAGTCGCCGAGGCAGATCGTCGTGCACGCGAAGACCTCGACGAACACCTGGAGTTCGCCGGGATTGAAGAACGAGTTGAAGCCGAAGAGCGTGAGGCTCCAGTCGTGTTCGCCGTCACACTCGCCGGCAGGCACGAAACCGTCCCCGCTGACGACATGTGACCCGACCTGCTGCGAACCGAACGCGCTGACATCGATATTCGCCGGGGTCGCGCACTCGACGGTCCCGCGTATGGTCACACCCTTCGTGGCCTGGTCATAGGTCGCCCGATCACTGACCGTGAGGTTCGACACGAACGGCTCGAGGATCGTGATCTCCGCCGGTCCGCCGGCCGGAGTCTCCGGCAGGCTGCCGGTCATGGCGAGGTACGTCGCTCCCGCCGATGCCGCGAACCGCACTGTCGCCCCGAAGGCATTGCAGGCGACGAGCGGCCCGACGGCGCCTTCGTTGGTGGCTTCGAAGACGAACAGGATTGCGAGAAATCCTTCGGCGTCAGGGTCCGGGAAGCTGTTGACGTCGACGATGAGGTCGCCGTCCGCCGCGGCCGTGAACGAGTGCCAGAACGTGTTTGTGAACGGTCCGTCGAAGTGCTCGAACTCGCCGTTGCACTCCGCGGGGTCCGCCCCGTTCGCGGTCGCGGCACTCGTGTCGTACGCCTGCGGGATGCCAATGTCGGCGATCGGGATCGCGGTCGACGGTTCGTCTCCCGGCGCGGGATCGTCTGCCGCGACCGGCGCCGCGAGCATCGCCCATCCCAGGCTGGCGACGACGACCGACACGAAAAACCGGCGAGCGCGCGGCCCGCCTCGGCCCCTGACCATGGCCCACCCTCCAGGCGCCGACGGGCCGGGTTCGCCTGTGGCTCGGCGCGGGCTTGCGGCGACCAGGGCTGCGCCCGCGCGTCGACGCCTCCCGTCGCGGGCACGGTACCAAGCCGTCGTCGGCCGTGCATCGCGGTGCATCAAGGAAACGGTGCGGCGACGCACCACCTTCTCTGACCTCCTCCCTGCGACAATCCCGGGATGGAGGAGGATCGGCCGATCCTGAACGCCCCGGACGTCCTTGCCTGGCGCCGAGGGGTGCGTCGGACGGGCCGAACGGACCCGATCGAGCGGGCGCTCCTCGTCGCCGATCGGAGCGCGGTCGAGGACGTCCGGCGGCGCCGCCGCGGTCGGGCGATCGACGGACCGTCCGGGCCGGTCATCGTCCTCCAGACGGGTGGCACCGCGGTGCCCGGCGGCACGATCGCGGTCGCTGCCCCGCCCGGCGTCGGGGCACCCGCGGCGGCGATCGCCGTCGAGGAGCTCGTCGCGCTCGGCGCGCGGGAGATCGTGTACATCGGGTACGCGGGCGGGCTCGACCCGGCCCTGGCCGCGGGCGACGTCATCGTCATCGCCGATGCGCTCCGCGACGAAGGCGTGTCGGCCCAGTACGGCGGCGCGGGTCCGACGAGCACGGCCGATCCGGCGGCGACGACGGCGACCAAACGGATCCTGTCGCAAGCGGGCCTGGAACCCCGGATCGGCCGGTCATGGACGACCGACGCGCTGTACCGCGAGACCCGGAGCGAAGTGGGACGCGCTCGCGCGAGCGAGGCGGTCGTCGTCGATCTCGAGACCGCGGCCGTGTTCGCCGTCGCGGTGGCGCTCGGGCGGGCGGCCGCGGGGGCGCTAATCGTCGGCGACCGACTCGGCAGCGGGCGATGGGAGCCGCCCTCAGACCTCGAGGCCATCCGCCGAAGGCTTCGCGCGGTCGCCGACACGATGCTCGACGCGTGGCTCGCGCACGCCCGATGACCCGGGCCGTCGTCGTCATCGCCTATTGCCGCCCGGCCAGCCTCGCCCGCGTGCTCGACTCACTTCGCGCCGCGGACTATCCCGCCGGCGAAGCGGTGCCGCTCGTCATCTCGGTCGATGGCGGCCCGCGCCGCGATGACGCGGTCGTGCGCATCGCGGAGGCGGCCCAGTGGCCGGCGGGC
>DASTOB010000067.1:0-4183 GCA_035720425.1 Candidatus Limnocylindrales bacterium | reverse complement strand
GATCGTCGTCGCGGCGCTCGTGGTGATGAGGCCGGCGTTGTCCTCGACGATCGCCTGGAGGTCGTAGAGCCCCTCGGCGCGGGCCGTAGTGTCGAAGCCGGTGCACTCGAACGGCGCCGCCGTGTCGACCGCGCACAGGTTCGCCCACGCCCCGGCCGGCGCCGTCCGGATCTGGATCGTCGCCTGCTTGACGCCGGAGCCCGTGCCGTCGCCGGCGGTGACGGGAACCGTGACAGTGCCGGTGACCGCGGCGGGCATCGTAATCGAGGCCGACGGCGCGGTGTTGTCGACGGCGCGAGTGAGCACGGAGTCGCGGACGTTCCCGGCCGCGTCGGTGGACCGGGCGCGGAGCTCGTAGTCGCCGTCGGGCAGCGTCGTGGTGTCGAGCGGGCACACGCGCGGCGACGTGGCCCCGGTGCAGAGGTCGGTCCACGACCCGCCGCCCGCCGGCCGATAGGAGATGCCGAGCGAGCCGAGGCCGGCCAGCGGGTCGGCGCCCGTGGCGGTCAGGATCTCGATGCCGGTGAGAATGCCGGGGTCGTTGAGCGCCGCCGACGGCAGCGCGTTGTCGATCACGCGCGCGGCGACGGTGGCGATCCGCTGGTAGCCGGCCTGGTCGACGGCGATCGCGCGCAGGTCGCGCGCGCCGTCGGCCACGCCGGCCGAGTCCCAGTCGCAGGCGTACGGCGCCGCGGCGTCCTCGCAGGCATCGGTCCAGGTCGACGTGCCGGTGGGCGCGGACTGGAAGCGGACGCGGTCGATGCCGCGCTCCGAGCTTGCGGTGGCCTGGAGCGCGACGATCCCGTTGCGCGGGGAGCCGGGATCGTCCATCGACACGGCGACGGTGTTGAAGTCGGAAGCCGCGGCGAAGCTGTTCCCCGGCGAGCTCGACGCGTGCACGAAGTCGGCGCCCGACGAGGTCACACCGGCCCACGCCACACCGACGACGACGCACAGAGCGAGCAGGCCCTTCATGCCGCCGCCTTCGCGGTCCGGCGCTCGGCCTCGACGCCGAGCCGGCGCCACAGGCCGACGAGGCTCAGCACGATGAGCAGCAGCGCCGGGAGGGTGACCACGGCCGTGCGCACGTCGCGGCGCCCGAGGGCGGCGAGCGCATGGCCGGCGTAAGGGATCCCGTAGCGGACGCGGGCCTGGGTCGGCTGGCTCAGGCGGAACGTCCACAGGTCGGCGACCGGGTTGGCGTCGCCCTTGGTGCGGAACACCCGCCGGCCGGCGTCGTCACGGCCCATCCACGAGATGCGGTGGGTGATCAGGTGGTCCGGGCCGGCGCCCGCGGGGGGCTCGTACGTGATGACGTCGCCGACGCGGAGGTCGGCGACCGGGACGACCTCGGCGAGCACGAGCGACCCCTGGTCGTACGTGCCCGACATGGAGCCGGAGACGATCGCATAGCGCTGCCAGCCCCAGAGGGCCGGTGCCAGCGCCGCCATCGCGGCGAGGACCGCAACGGCAAGCGCCGCGCCGGACGCAAAGCGCCCGGCGCGACGGATCATCCCGTTCCCCATGGAGCGTGTCTCGTGGCGGCTAGGAGGCCGCGTTGAAGTCGAACTCGACGCTCGACGTGCCGCCCTGGTAGTCGTCGCCGGCGCTGCCGTCGAGCTGGACCGTGAACTCGTAGCGGTGCTTCTCGCCGGCGTCGTACGTGCCGAGCGTGCCGATCGCGTGGCCGCCCGTGCCCATCTGGGCGACCGTGCCGCCGGTGTACTTGGTGACGTCGTCGCCGTCGCCGCACGTGGGCGGGGTCGCGCCGGCGAACTCGCCGCAGTCGACGACCGTGGCGTTGAGCTTGCCGGAGAGCGGGTACGTGGCGTCGCTGTCGACGGGGGCCGTGCGCGACAGCGTGAAGTCGCCGCTGAGGCTGCCGTCGTTCTCGATGTCGACGGTGCCGCTTGCCGACGGGCCGTCGGGGCGGAGGTTGCCCGCCGACAGGACAGCGACGCCCTCCTTGGAGTTGACGATGCTCAGCGTGCCGGCCGCGAACGTGTTCGCCGGGTTGGCCGAGGCGGCGGTGAAGTCAGCGCCCGAGCCGACGACGGCGCCGGCAGCGAGGAGCAGGGTGAGAAGTGCGCCGAGCGCAAGCTTCGGCTGGCCTACAAGGACCTGAAGTCGGGACATGGGGAGACGGCTCCTGTGGGAGGGATGGTGTGCCTATGCGGGAGCCTGGTCAGCGCCCAAGCCGGCAACCGAGCCATCTCGCGGATCACGAGACCTCTGGCTTTGCGTCCCCGCCTCACGACGGGTTTGCCTTGATCAGCACCCTCGTTATCGGGTCTTGACCCCATGTTCTGTATCTGACCTGGACGAATAGGCACCCTATGCTCCGAGCGGTGTCGGACGGCGTCGTCATGACGGAAGCGGACCGCAGCTCGCTCGAGGCGGAGCTCCACCGCCTCGAGACCGAGGGCCGCGCGGAGATCGCCGAGCGGATCCGGACGGCGCGGGAGTGGGGCGATCTCAAGGAGAACGCCGAGTACCACGACGCGAAGAACTCGCAGGCGATCCTCGAGACGAAGATCCTGCGCCTGCGCGATCGGCTGCTGCGCGCCGAGGTCGTGGAGAGCCAGGCCGGCTCGGCCGTCGCGCGCTTCGGGAGCCACGTCCGGCTCCGGGACCGCGGATCGGGACGCGACCTCGCCTACACGCTCGTGTCTGCGATCGACGCCGACGCCGCACAGGGCCGGCTGTCGGTCGAATCCCCGGTCGGCAAGGCGCTGCTCGGGGCCACTGCCGGCCAGACCGTCCAGATCGCGACCCCGCGTGGCACGCGCGATCTCGAGGTCGTCGCGGTCGACTAGGTCCGCCGGCGGCGGCGGAACAGCTCGGTCCGCATCCGCTCGAGCGCCCGGCGGGCGAGCTCGGCGCTGTCCGGCGGCGCGCTGAAGGTCACCTCGTCGGCGCCGGTCGTTCCCCCGGGGCCGTTCTCGAGGAAGGCGAGCTGGCCCAACAGCCGCTCGCACGCCGCCCGGTCCTCCGGCCCGGTGCACTCGATCACCGCGGCGCGATAGCGCCGGAGCTCGCTCGCGCGCACGGTGAGTGTCGGGGCCCCTGCCGCCATGGGGATGGTTGGTTACCGGCGGACCGGCGAACCAAACCATCCCCATGAGCAAGGGCGGTCGCTATGGAGGGGGCATCAGCCCTCGACGCCGGCCTCGTAGCCGTCCCAGAACGCCTGCTGGACCTCGGGCCCGGTGGTCCGGAAGTCCTCGGCGTTGTTCGTGAGGTCGGTGACCGCGATGTCGAGCTCGGCCTCGTACAGCTCGGCCTCGAACGCGTCGTCGGTCGTGAGCGCGCCGACGAAGCCGTTGGCCGCGCGCGACAGCGCGTCCTCCTGGGCGGCGACCTGGTCGGCGACCGCCTCGCCGCCGTGGGTGACGGCGTCGCCGGCCGCCGCGTGCATCTCGGTCAGCGCGGCGTCGACCTCGGCGGAGCTGTCGGCGGCGTAGAGCGTGGCGACCGCCTCGCCGTAACGCTCGCCGTCGTCGTACGCCTTGTCGGCCTCGGAGGCGGGCCAGACGGCGATGGCGACCACGGTGAGGGCCGTGGCGGCGAGGGTGCCGCCGGCCAGCCTGCGCAGGAGCGAGGAGCGGCGGCCCTCCCCGGCCGCGTCGGCGGCCGGGGCAGGGGTCGTGGTGTGGGCGACGGACATGGGTGGTTCTCCTTGGTGGGGCTTGAGGGGGCGGGAGGGTCAGGCAGGGAGCGGCTCGGGCTTGGGGCCCTCGACGCTGATGTGGGGAAGGAACCGGTCGAGCCAGCGCGGCAGCCACCAGGTGCGGCTGCCCATGAGGAGCATCACGGCGGGCAGGAGCACGCAGACCATGCTTCCGGCGATGAGGATCGCCGAGGCCAGCCCGACGCCGAACTCCTTCACCGTGGGATCGCCGTTGAGGATGAAGCTGGCGAAGACCGCGACCATGATCGCCGCCGCGGAGGCGATGACCTTGCCGGTGCCGGCCAGCCCGTCGACGACGGCCTCGCGGGCGGACTTGCCGGCGTCGATCTCCTCGCGCACGCGGCTGAGGAGGAACACCTGGTAGTCCATCGCGAGCCCGAAGAGGATCGCGAACATCATCATCGGGACGAACGAGACGATCGGGATCGCGCCTTCGAGGCCGATGGCGGTGGCGCCGAGGCCCTCCTGGAAGACGGCGGTCACGATCCCGTA
>DASTOB010000066.1:0-4253 GCA_035720425.1 Candidatus Limnocylindrales bacterium | reverse complement strand
CATCCCCGATGCGATCCCCTTGGCGGTGAGCAGGATGTCCGGCACGACGCCCCAGTGTTCGACCGCCCACATCCGGCCGGTGCGGCCGGCTCCCGACTGGATCTCGTCGACGATGAGCAGGATCCCGTGGCGGTCACACAGCGCGCGCAGGCCCTCGAGGAACCCGTCCTCCGGGACCACGTAGCCGCCCTCACCCTGGATCGGCTCGACGATGATCGCCGCCACCTCGTCCGGCGGCGCGAGCCGGGCGAACAGCACGTCGTCGAACCAGCGCAGGTCCTCGACCCGCCCGTACGGCGCGTGGAAGACGCCCGGCAGGAGCGGGCCGAAGCCGGCGTGGTACTTCGCCTTCGACGCGGTGAGCGACACGGACCCGTACGTCCGGCCGTGGAACGCGCCGAGGAACGACACGACGTACGGGCGCTTCGTGACGTGGCGGGCGAGCTTGATCGAGGCCTCGACGACCTCCGTCCCGGAGTTGCCGAGGTAGGCCCGAACGGGTCCCGGAATCGGCGCGACGCGAGCCAGCGCCGCGCAGGTCTCGGCGTAGATCGGCAAATAGAAGTCCGACGCCGAGAAGTGGATGAGCTCCGATGCCTGCTCCGCGATCGCCCCGACGACGGCGGGATGCGCGTGGCCGGTCGAGTTCACCGCGATGCCGGCGGCGAAGTCGAGGAACAGGTTGCCGTCGATGTCCTCGATCGCGAGCCCCTCGCCGCGGACGGGCACGATCGGGTAGGCCCGCGGCAGGCTCCGGGACGTCCAGGTCTCGTCGTACTCGACGTGCGCGCGGGCGCGGGGACCGGGGATCTCGGTGACGAGGTCGGGGGCGGTTCGCCGCGCGGCGGAGCGTGGTGCGGTGGGGG
Organism: Candidatus Limnocylindrales bacterium; assembly: GCA_035720425.1. Lineage (GTDB taxonomy): Bacteria > Chloroflexota > Limnocylindria > Limnocylindrales > CSP1-4 > DASTOB01. The sequence goes on along the minus strand of DASTOB010000066.1, from coordinate 3,387 downwards.
TCACGATGCGCTTCCTCGACTCGGATGCGCCGCCGCACCGGCGCGGTGACGCATACGGTTTATGCACAGTGGATAAGAAATCCGAGTATAGGGTGCCGTGCGCCGATACGCCGATCGTCCGGGCCGGATAGTCCGGTCGGGTAGGTGCCGGGCCGCACCATCGGGCGTAGCGTCCGCCCATGTCGTTTGCCAGGGGGGCCCGAGCGCGCGTGCTCAACGCAATCTGGCCGGGGGACCCGGTCCTCCTCGAGTTGCGCTGGGCTGCGCTCACCATCGCGATCATGGCGACCCTCGCCGGGGCTGCGCTCGTCGTCGCCGGGCCCGGTGGCGGCTTCGGCACGGCGTTCGCGGTCTCGGTCAGCGGGGCGCTCGCCCTCGGCGTCGCGGCGACCCCGACCATCGGCCGGTGGCTCGCCCGCCGCCGGATCGTCCACCTCCTCCTCGGGCCGATCGCCGTACTGATCGGCCTTGCCGCGGTTGGACCCCCGCCGCCGGACACGCTCGGCGCTCCGCCGACGATGCCGCTGCTCATCCTGTCGATCACGTACGCGGCGGTCGGTCCCGGCTTCGGCCTCGCGATCGGCATCCTCGCCGCCGTCACGTCGGTCGTCATCGCCGTCCACGCGACGCTCCCGGGCCATGCCCTGCTCGATGCGGAGACGGTCGCCCTGCTGGTACGCGCGCTCGTCACCGCCCTGGCGGCCGGCGGCATGCACGTCATCATCCGCCAGCTGCGGCGCGAGCGGCAGCGCGCCGATGCCCTGGCCGGCCACCAGCAGGCGCGCGTCGAGGAGCTCCGCGCGCTGCACGGGATCCTCGCCCGCTTCGACGGGAGTGCGCCGCTCGGCCTGGTGCTGGCCGACGTCGTCGCCGACATGGGGGCACGGTTCGGCCTTCGTCATGCCTCGATCTACCTGACCGAACCCGACGGCTCGCTGGCGATGGCCGGCCAGATCGACTACGACGCCCCCATCGTCCGCTTTCCGCCCGGCACCGGTGTCATGGGCCGAACGGTCCGGACACGCCGGACGCAGTGGATCCGCGACGTGTCGGCCGACCCCGACTACATCTCCGCCGACGAGGCGGTCACGAGCGAGCTGTCGGTGCCGCTCATCCATGCGGACGAGGTTCTCGGCGTCCTCAATGTGGAGGGCACCGCGGACCGCCCGATCAGCGCGGAGCACGTCGCCGTCGCGGAGATGGTCGGCGGCGCCATCGCCTCGGCCATCCGCGTCGCCCGGCTCGGCGAGGCGCGCGAGCGCGAGGTCGATCGGCTCGTCGCCCTCCAGGAGATCCTCCGACGGTTCGACGGGTCGCGCCCGATCCGCGAGGTGATCGCCGCGGTCGCCCGCGACATCGCGGACCGCTTCGGGATTCCGCTCGTCGCGCTCTACCTGCCGAGCGCCAAGGTTGATCTCGAGCTCGTCGGCGTGGCCGGATATGACGGGCCGGTCGACCGGGCCCGGATCGGCGAGGGGGTCATCGGCCGCGCCGCCGCGCGGCGCCGGACGGAGTTCGTCGCGGACGTGACGAGCGATCCGGATTACCGGGCGGCCCGCGACGACATCCGAAGCGAGGTCGCGGTTCCGATCCTCCACGACGACGAGCTGCTCGGGGTCGTCAACTTCGAGGGTACGGCGGCCGATCCGATCGGACCACGTGAGGTCGCGATCGCCGAGATGGTCGCCCGCTCGATGGCCGCCGCCATCCGGACGGCGCGATTCGACGAGGAGCGCCAGGAACGGCTCGAGTCGATCGAGCGGGTGCTCGCCGTCAGCCGCGATCTCGGGGCCGACCTCGACCGCGCGCGGGTCATCGGCTCGATCTGCGAGGCGGCCCGCGACCTGCTCCACGCCGACGCCGCCTACTGGGTCGAACGAACGGACGACGGCATCGGCCGCATCGGCCAGGCGGTGGGGCTGCCGCCGGACGCGATCGGGGCCCCGATCGACGCAGCCGACGGCATCGTCGGCCGGGCGCTCGCGACCCGAGAGCGGGTTTGCGCCCCGAGCGGCCCCGTGGATTGGCCGACCGCCCTTCGTCACCTCCGGCCGGGCGGGGCGGCGCCGCACCTCGGCCTCGCCCTGCCGATCGAGATCGACGGGTCGGTCGGGGGCGTGCTGGCGGTGGTGCGCGTCGACGCCGGCCGGCGCTACACGGATCTCGAGCTCAGCATCGCCGACCTGCTCACGGCCCAGGCCACGATCGCGGTTCGCAACGCGGATCTCCACGCCAAGGTCGCCGAGGCGGCCGTGCGCGACCCGCTCACCGGGCTGCTCAACCGTCGCTACTTCGACGCCGCGCTCGGCCACGCGTTCGCGGCTGCGCGCCGGAGCGGCGCCCCGCTCAGCGTCATCGTCCTCGACCTCGATCGGTTCTCGGCTGTCAACAACGAGCACGGCCACTCCGTCGGCGACGAGGTCCTGCGCCGGGTCGCCGACGTGCTCCGGCTCCACGTTCGCGAGGCCGACGTCGTCGCCCGCTACGGCGGCGAGGAGTTCGTCATCATCGCGCCGGCCACGACGCGGGAGCAGGCGGTCGACATCGCCGAGCGGATTCGCGCGGCGGTGGCGCGGACGTCCACCCGGCCGATCGACGGGATCCGCGTGCCGATCGCGCTCTCGGCCGGCGTGGCCTCGATGCTCGGTGACGAGCGGGACGCCGACGAGCTGTTCCGGGCGGCCGACTCCGGCCTGCTCGCGGCGAAGCGCGCCGGCCGCGACCGGGTCGTCGCCGTCTGACGTCGGCCGCTTCGGGTCACCCGGCGGGCGCCGCCGCTCGGAGCCGGCGCACCACGACCGACGCCGCGATCCCGGCAAGGAGCACCGCCAGGAACGCGAGGCCGGCCTGCGGTCCGACCGCGGCCGCCGCCTCCGACTCGGGCGCAGATGTGTCGGCCTCCTGCCCGCCGGCCCCTGCCGCGGACGCGGACCCGACGGTCGATCCCGCGGCCGCCGCGTCCCCGACGACGATCGCGCCGGTCATGCCCGGATGGATCATGCACGTGTACGGGTAGACACCGGGCTCGTCGAACGTCCAGCCGATCTCGTCGCCGGGCTCGAGCAGCTTGCCGTGCGCGCCCCACGTGAGGTTCGCGCCGACCACCTCGTGCGCCTGGCCCGATCGGTTGGCGAACGTCACCTCCGTGCCGGCCGCCACGCGGTCGATCGTCGGGTGGAACGAGCAGTCGCCGATCGCGACCGTGGTGGCCGCGTCGTCGGTCACCGGCGGCCGACTCATGTCGTGGAAGCACGGGTCCCCGGCCGACACCGCGGCGGGGCCACTGCCGGCCACTGCCGCGAGGAGCGCGGCGAGCGTCAGGCCGAGTGACAGTCGGCGAAGCATGGCGGTCACCTCGAGCGGGCTGAGTGACCCATCTACACCGCG
>DASTOB010000065.1:0-15406 GCA_035720425.1 Candidatus Limnocylindrales bacterium | reverse complement strand
GAGACGATGGGGATCGTGGCCGTCGAGGCGCTCGCCGGCGGGCTGCCCGTCGTGGCGACCGATTCGGGCGGGGTGACGGAGGTCCTCGGAGCCGATCCGGATGCCGTCGGGGCCCTCGTTCCGCCCGACGAGCCGGACGCCCTCGCGGCGGCGATCCTCGCCACGCTCGCTCGGCGCACGACGTTCGATCCGGCCGCGCTCCGGGCCCACGTCGCCGGGTACCGCGCCGAGACGGTCGCCGGCCGGATCGCGGACCTCTACGCCGAGGTGCTCGCCGAGCACCCGCGGCGGGTCGAGTCGGTGCCGCGGCCGGAGCTGGCGGCGTCGCCGGCGGCGCCGGGCGAACCGGTCGTCCTCGTCGCGTTCGACCGGCCAGCGCTCGATCGCCACCTTGCCGCCGCGCCGGCGTGGGCCCTCGCCGGCGCCACGATCGTCACCGCGGGCGACTCGCTGCCGGGGGTTCGGTCGTCGCTCGTCCTCGGCGGCCGCGATGCCGACGACGTGGCGGAGCTGCTGCGCTCGACGGCTCGAGCCCGGCGCCCTGGTGCCGTCGGGCTGCTCGCCGCCGGTCCGCGCTGGCTCGCCGGCCGCGTACGCCGTCGCCGGCTCGTCCGGCGCGTGCTGCCCCGGTTGTCGGCCGCCGTCGATGCCGCGGTCGCCGACACCGCCGCTCGCCATGCGAACGGCACCGCCGGCACGCACGGCGGGGCCCGTCCCGTCCTCGTCGTCTGCGCGGGCGGAATCGACGTGCTCGCGGCCGGGCCCGCCCGGGACGCTGGGCACGCGACGATCGCCCCGGGGAGCCTGCGCTGGCTCGGCGACCTCGGCTGGCTGCGCCTGTCCGGTGCCGATCGGATCACGGCCGCCGGAGCGGAGGTGCTTCAGCCGGTCGCGGACCTCCCGGACGCCGCCAGCTCGTCGTAGAGCGCGACGAGCTTCGCTCCCTCCGTCTCCCAGTTCCAGCGCTCGTGGGCCGCCCGCAGGATGCGCGCGCGGCGGTCGGCCCGCTCGGGCGGTGACGCGTCGAGGACGCGCCGGATCGCGGCCGCGATCGACGCCGGATCAGTGGGGTCGCACAGCTCGCCGAGCGGTCCGTCCGGGTCGTCGACGAGGATCCGGCGCCGCACGGGCAGGTCGCTCGACACGACCGGAACGCCGGCGGCGATGCTCTCGAACAGCTTGTTCGGGCTGCTCAGTCGGCTGTTCAGGTCCGTCGGCTGGATCGCCATGACGTCGGCGTCCGCGCCGGCGACCCACTCGACCACGTCCTGGGGCCTCACGGCGGGCAGGAAGTGGACCCGTCCCGCGGTCGACGGGTCGGCGACGAGGCGATCGACGACGGACACGCGATAGCCGAGAAACACGAGATGCGCGGCCTCGAGGCCCGGCTCGCGCAGGGCCGCCGCGGTCTCCTCGAGGCCGCGCCCGGCCATGAGGTTGCCGTGGCAGAGGACGATCGGCGCGCCGGGCGGGATCGCGAGGGCCAGCCGGAGGTGGTCCGGCGCGTCGCCCGGCGGATGCCAGGGCGGCGGGCAGTTGTGGACGACGACGATCCGCCGTGGGGCGAGACGCCGGCGCAGGACGCCGGCGATCGCGTCGTTGACCGTGACGACCGCGGCAGCACCGCGTGCGAGGCGACGTTCCCACGCGGCACTGAGCCGGCGCAGCCAGGCCGCTTGGGCGCGATGGGCTCCCCACTCGGTGAAGATCTCGTGGCTGTCGTAGACGTACTGGCTGCCGTCGCGCCGCGCCGCCGCGCGGGCGGCAGGCAGAGCCTCCATGTCGTGGGCGTGATGGACGTCGGCGACCGGTGCGTACCGGACCGCCAGCCGGCACCAGCCGAGCGTCTCCTGCTGCCATCGTCTGACGTACTCGAGCCAGCCCATCCGGATCGGCCGGCGGAGACCTCGATTGACGATCGCCACCCAGGCGCCGCGGACGATCATCCACGGCGCGAGGACGACGCGGGCAACCTTGCCGCGCGCGCGCCATGGGGCCCGGATCAGCTCCATCCGCGCGCGGTCGGCAGGCGGGATCGATACGCGAACGATGGCGAACCCGTCGCGCTCCTCGCGGCTGCCGTCCGGCTCGTCCGGCGAGCGGGTCGTCGCCATCACCGTCACCGTGTGTCCGGCGCCGGCGAGCGACGCCGCCTCGCGAAGGACCCGGGAGTCGTGCGTCGCGTCGTTCTGGACGTACATGACGACGCGCACGGTCAGGCGGTCCCCGGTGTCCGATCCAGCGCGTCGAGGATGGCCGCCGCGGCACCGGCCGGCGCCACGATCGTGCCGGTCGCCCGCTCCCGCGCCAAATCCGCGGATCGGTCCGCCGGTGCCAGCCGGGCGAGCTCCGTCGCGGCCCGGTCCGCGTCGAGCCCGACGACGACCATCCGCCCGGCGGATCCTTCGACCGCCTCGCGCCACTCGGTCGTGCCGCGCAGGACGAGGCACGGGACGCCGAGCCAGGCCGCCTCGCGCTGGACGCCGCCAGAGTCGGTCAGGACGGCGGCCGCATGGAGCTGGAGGGCAAGCGACGTCCGGTACCCGGTCGGGCCGATGACGATGACGTCGTCGGGCAGCGCGGTGCCTGCCTGCTCGATCGCCGCGAGCGTCCCGGGATGGAGCGCGAGGACGACCGGCCGATTCGGTCGCGCGACCCGGCCGAGCAGGGCCGCCCAGGCGACGATCGCCGCCGGCTCACGGTTCTCCGCCCGATGGATCGTCCCGAACAGGTAGCCGCCGGGATGGAGCGGCCGGCCGGCGGCCGCCGAGACCGCACCGAGCGCGGACGGTTCACGGACCTCCGCGACGACGCGTGCCGCGAGGTCCTGCATGAGGTCGCCGACGAGCGTCACGCCCGCCACGAGCCCCTCCGCCGCGAGGTTGGCCACGGCCGTCGGGGTCGGGGCGAGGAGCCACGTCGAGAGATGATCCGCGACGACCCGATTGAGCTCCTCCGGCATCCGCCGGTCGAAGCTGCGCAGGCCCGCCTCGACGTGCGCGACCGGGATGCCGAGCTTCGCCGCGGCGAGCGCGCCGGCGAGCGTCGAGTTCGTGTCGCCGTACACGAGCACCGCGTCCGGTCGCCAGGCCGCGAGGATCGGCTCGAGCCCGGTGAGCATCGCCGCGGTCTGCTCGGCGTGCGTCCCGCCGCCGGCGTCGAGTGCATGCTCCGGCCGGGCGAGGCCGAGCTCGGTGAAGAAGTTGCCGGCCAGGGCGTCGTCCCAGTGCTGGCCGGTGTCGACGAGGATCGCCTCGTGCCGCGCGCGGAGCGGCGGTTCGAGCGCCGCTGCCTTGATCAGTTGCGGGCGGGTCCCGACAACGCTGGCGATGCGCACGCCGGCGGCTGGCTCAGCGGCGCGCGGCAGCCGGGGCCGAGGCCGGGGCCGAAGCGGCGGAGGCCGAAGCAGCCGAGGCCGAAGCGGCCGCCCCCGGTGACGTGCCGCCGGTCGCCAGCGCTGAACTCCGGTTCGGCGACCCCCCGAGGCCAACGCCGACGTGCTCGACCTCCGCGGGCAGGTCGAGCCCGCGCAGGCTGTTGCGCCCGTCGAAGACCACGCGCAGGTCCGGGAACCAGGCCGGATCGAGCGTTCGCCACAGCGGGTCCGCCGTCTGGGTGACGATCGCGCGCACCGGGCTCCGCTCGCCCCAGCGCCACCCGCCGGCGCAGCAACGCGCCGTCTCGTCCTCGTCGAGCAGCGGGTCGTAGGCGAGCACCTCCGCCCCGTGGAAGCGGAGCCGGTCGATGAGCGGCAGCGCCCGGGAGTAGGCGAGCTCCTTCACCCCGTGCCGATAGGTCAGCCCGAGCACGAGGACGGGCACGCCGTCGAGCGCGCCGAGCGAGCGCTGGAGCGCGCGGATCGCGAGGCCCACCTGGCCGTCGTTGACCCGGCGTGAGAGGGCCACGAGTTCGAGATCGGCCGCGCCGTCGAGCAGGAAGTGCGGGTAGACCGGGATGCAGTGGCCGCCGACGCCGATGCCCGGCTGGTGGATGTGGCTGTACGGCTGGCTGTTCGCCGCTCCGATGACCTCCTCGACGTCGACGCCGAACCGGTCGGCCGCCCGGGCGAACTCATTGGCCAGGGCGATGTTCACGTCGCGATACGTCGTGTCGGCGAGCTTGCTGAACTCGGCCGCCTCGGCCGACGACATGGCCACGACCTCCGCGTCGAGCACGGCGTCGTAGAACCGAGCGGCGCGGTCCGTCGACGTGGCGCCGATGCCGCCGACGAGCTTGGGATACGTGGCGAGGTTGCGCAGCGCTGCACCGGAATACAGCCGCTCCGGTGAGAAGGCGACGAAGAAGTCGACGTCCGCGCGGAGACCGGACGCCTCCTCGAGGCGCGGCGTGTAGCGCGACCGCGTCGTCCCCACCGGGAGCGTCGTCTCGAACACGATCGTCGACCCGGCATGGACGCCGGGTGCGATCGCCGCGACGGCCGCGTCCATCGCCCGGTAATCGGGCCGCTCCTCGTCGTCGAGGGTGACCGGCACGATGAGCACGACGACGTCCGACGCACGAGCGGCGGCCGCCCCGTCCATCGTCGCGCGGAGGCGACCGCCCGTGTGCGCGGCGGCGACGAGCTCCGCCACGCCCGGCTCCGCCCCGATGTGCGACCGCCCGGCGTTGATCGCGTCGACCACCTCCGGCACGACGTCGACCGCGGTCACGTCCCAGCCGTGGGAGGCGAACTGGGCGGCGAGCGGGAGGCCCATCTTGCCCGCGCCGACGACGGCCACGCGGCCGGCCGTGCCCGGCTCGCCAATCCATGGCTCGACCGGGCGCGGGGTCCCGTGGGCGCACGGTGCGGGCTCGAGGACGATGGAACCGCCGAGCAGGCTGGCGCTCGTCGACGGTCTGGAAACGATCGGCATCGGGGGTCGGATCTCGCGGCGGGTGCTGGTCGGGGGGAGCATAGCCGGTCCGATCCGATGCTACCGTTGCCGGCGATGCCCGGCCGCCCGATCACCCTGCTCGTCGTCGCGGGCTGGTACCCGTCGGTCCTCGACCAGGTCGCCGGTCGCTTCGTCGCGGACCAGGTCGAGGCGCTCGCGGCGACCGGCATCGTCCGGCCGTCGGTCGCCTCGTTCGACCCGGCGGACCTCGTGGGCTCGGGGCGACTCCGGGCCGACACGGCGGCGGCGATCCGGCGATTGGCCGGCGACTCGATCCGCGGCGCCGAGGAGGTCTTCGCGGCCGGATCCGGGATCCCGGTTGCGCGCCTGCCGATCGCCGGCGGCCGCGATCCGTCGGCCGGCCCCGCGCATGCCGCAGCGGCGCGGCGCGCGGCCCTCGAGGCACTGGCCGACCGGTGGCTGTCCGGCCGCGAGGCCGTGGTCCCGCGGCCGGACATCGTGCACGCGCACACCGTCTACCCGGATGGGGTCGCGGCGGCCGCGCTCGCTCGCCGGCTCGGCTGCCCGCTCGTCCTGACCGAGCACGCGTCGTTCGTGGGCCGGCTCATCGCGGAGCCGGCGGTCCGGGCGGCGTACGTCGAGACGGTCCGCGCCGCCGGCCGCCTCCTCGCCGTGAGCCGGACGCTCGCGGCGGAACTCGTGGCGGCCCTGCCGGAGGTCGAGCCCCGCCTCGAGGTCCTTCCGAACGCCGTGCCGCTCGACGCATTCCGGGCCGCGCCACGCGCCGAGCGTCGGGCCGGCGAGCTCGTGTTCGTCGGCTACCGCAAGCCGTCGAAGGGGATCGACTCGCTGCTCGAGGCCGTCGCGCGCGCCCGGCGCGATCGGCCGGCGGTCACGCTGCGCATGATCGGCTCCTCGCCGACCGAGGCGATCGAGGCCGGCTGGCGACGCCGGATCGCCGAGCTCGACCTGGCCGATGCCGTCACGCTCGAGCCGGCGGCGGACCGGGCCGGCGTCGCGGCGGCGCTCGCGCGTGCCGCGCTGTTCGTCCACCCCAGCCCGCGCGAGACCTTCGGGGTCGTGGCGGCCGAAGCGCTCGCCGCGGGCCTCCCGGTCGTGGCGGCCGATTCCGGGGGCGTGACCGAGATCCTCGGACCCGAGCCCGACCGGGTCGGGGCCGTCGTCCCGCCGGACGATCCGGAGGCCCTCGCCGCGGCGATCGTGCGAACGCTCGATCGCATCGAGTCGTTCGATCCGGACGTCCTCCGCGCGTCGATCGCGAACCGGATGTCCGACACGGTCGTGGCCGACCGGCTGGCCGGGCTGTACGCGTCCCTTCTCCCGGCCCCGGAGTCGCCCGGTGGGGCAGCCGACGAACCGCCGGACACACCGCTCGACGGCATTCCCGACGGGCGCCCGGCCGTCCCCGACCGGCCGAGGCCGCGGCCGGTGCGGGTCGCCGTCGCGCTCGATCGCGGACGCGCGAGCCTCCTCGGGGCGTTGCCGGCGGAGGCCCGGGCGGCGGTCGTGCTCGCCACGTCCGGCGGCCGTGACGCCCTCCCCGGCGGGCTGGCGGGCGTCGTGGAGGCACCGCTCGGCGACCGGATCCGGAGCGTCGCCGACCGGGCCGCGATCGGTTCGCCGCGGGGGTGGCGGCGCGTCGCCCGCGCGCTGCGCCACCCGCTCGCGGTCGCCCGACGGCGCGGCTGGCTGCCCGGCCTCCGCCGCGCCCTCGCGACCGACGGCGTGGCGACCGTGCGGGCGGCGCTCGTGACCGCGCGCGGGCTGGCCGGACCGGACGGTGAGGTCGAGCTCGTCTGCATCGACGGGGTCGACTACCTCGCGGCCGAGCCGCTCGTCGCGTCCGGCGAGGCGACCCTCGTGCCCGGCGGGCTGCGCCGCCTCGGCGACCAACCCGGCTGATCTCGTCCCACCGCTTCCCGGCTACGGGGCGGACACGCCCTCCCGCCGGAGCACCTCGAGCGCGATCCGGTCCCCGACCACGCGCCAGTCGAACTCGCGCTCCGCGACCTCGCGCGCGCGGGCACCGAGCCGGCGAGCACGGACATCGTCCCCGGCCAGCTCGACGATCGCCGCCGCGAGGTCGTCGACCGTATCGCCGCCGGCAACGACTCCGACCTCGTGCCGCTCGACGACCGCGGCCGTCTCGGTGCGCGGCGTGACGACGAGCGGCCGGCCCACCGCGAGTGAATCGAACAGCTTTACCGGCAGCGCGACGTCCATGTAGGCGCCCGGCGGGTGCGGGATGCACAGCACGGTCGCCGGCGCGGTCGCGTGCCCCAGGTCGTCGTAGGCCGCGCCGGCGATCTCGACCCACGGTTCGCCGGCGACCGCCGCACGCAGCCCGGCGAGGTACGGCTCCGTCGCCGGGCCGGTCGCGACGAGGACCATCCGCAGCCGCAGGTCCGGCAGCGCCCCGCGTGCGGCGCGGACGGCGTCGATGAGCAGCTCGAGGCCGCGACCGGGCGCGGCCGCCGACACGATCCCCACGCACGGCACATCCGGCCACGGACCGGGGGCGACGCGGCTCGTGTCGGACCCGTTGCCGCCGACGACGATCCGGTCCGGGTCGAGGCCGGCGAGCTCGGCGAACGATCGGGTCGGAACGACGAGCCAGCGAAACGTCTCCGCGTTCCGACGCTGCCGCCGCGCGAGCTCGTCGAGCCAGCCCGGCTCGAGGGCCACCCCGAGCGCGCCGGACTGGGCCGTCGGGTCGTCGTAGATCGCGACCGCGGCCGGATCGGTGACGGCGCGGGCAGCGTCGAGCAGCGCGTCGCGGAGCTTCTCCGAGGCGGCCAGCTTCGGCCGAACTCGTCCACCCCGCCCGAGCGTGCCGAGCCGGTCCGCGAGTACCCCCGGCAAGAACCCGAGAGGCCCGACGACCGCCCGCCGCAGCGGCCCGGGTCGCCAGCCGCCCTCGACGACGCGCGCGCCCGTCCGTTCGGCCAGGCCGGCGAACACGTGGTGGCGCCGGACATCGCCGCCCCAGCGGCGGCGCGCGCCCTCGCGCAGGACGATCCAGCCCTCGGCGCCCGCGCCCGGGGCGGGGTCCGCGCCCCGGTCGGGGTCCGCGCCCCGAGAGGGGTCCGCGCCCCGGCCGGTCACGTCAGGCGAGTCGGGCGGTCAGGTCGGTCAGGTCGAGCGCCCGATGGGCGGCGGCCGACTCGAGCAGGCCGTTCGCGATCGCCACCGCCCACAGGCCGTCCTCCGCGTCGATGATCGGTCGCCCGCCGTGCCGGACGACGTGGACGAAGGCGTCGATCTCGGCCGCCAGCGGCTCCGCGTTGGCGACCGGCAGGACGGCGACGTCGCCCTCGAACGTCGGCGCGTAGCCGCCGATGAGGGTCGGCGAGACGTCCGCCGTGGCGCGGGTGAAGGTGAGCCGCTGGGTGAGGTAGTCGAGTTCGAACATGCCCTCCTCGCCGGTCACCACGAGCTGGCGCCGCTTGGCCGGGGTGAGCCAGTTCACGTCGAGCATGCCGGTCGCGCCGGACGGGAAGTGGACGAGCCCGAACAGGAGGTCCTCGTGGGTCGCGTGGAGCCGCTGGGCGATCTCGGCGTAGACGCGAACCGGGCGTTCGCCGGCGATCCACGACAGGATGTCGACGTCGTGGGTGGCGAGGTCGATCGTCACGCCGACGTCGCGGATGCGAGCCGGGAACGGTCCCGCCCGGCGCGAGGCGATCGCGTAGACGGTCGACAGCCAGCCCGCCTCGAGCAGGCGGCCGAGCTCGAGCACGGCGGGATTGAAGCGCTCGACGTGGCCCACCTGGACCGGCACGCCGACCGTGCGCGCCGCGGCAAGGATTCGCAGCGCCTCGTCGGTCGAGGCCGCGAGCGGCTTCTCCACGAGGACCGCGGTGCCGCGCTCGATCGCGGCGAGCGCGATCGGCAGGTGGGCCATCGTCGGCGCGGCGATGACGACCGCGTCGAGCTCCGCCTCGGCGAGCATCGCGAGCGGCTCGGCGAACCCCTGGGCACCGCACGCAGCCACGGCGGCGGCGAGCGCCTCCGGCACCGGATCCGCGACCGCGGCGAGGCGGAGATCCGGCCGGCCGGACAGGATGCGCAGGTGATTGCGCCCCATCGAGCCGAGGCCGGCCAGGCCGACGCGCAGGTCGCGCTCGCCGGCCGGGATCCAGCTGTCCATCGTGGTCCGGCTCGCGCTCAGCGCGCCGCCCCGGCGGCCGGCGCGTGCTGCGCGACGGCGTCGCGCACGGCGGCCACGACCTGGCCCTGCTCGTCGTCGGTCAGGCCCGGGAACATCGGCAGGGCGAGGGTCCGGGCGGCAGCCCGATCCGTCACCGGCAGGTCCGCGTGGAGGCCCAGCTCCTGGATGTAGGCCTGGCGATGGACGGGGATCGGATAGTAGATGTCCGCCCCGACGCCGCGCTCGCGCAGGCCGGCGACGATCGCGTCGCGCGCCTCGCCGACGTCGAGCGTGTACTGGTGATAGACATGGACGCGGCCGTCAGGCGTGACCGGGCGGCCCACCGGCAGGTCCTCGAAGGCCGCGTCGTAGCGCGCCGCGATCGCCTGGCGTCGTGCCGTGTTGCGCGGCAGCTTGTCGAGCTGGACGAGCCCGATCGCCGCGGCGAGGTCCGTCAGTCGGAAGTTGTAGCCGAGCATCTCGAACTGGTACCGCGCGCGCATGCCCTGGTTCCGGTAGAGGCGCAGCCAGTCGGCGAGCCGGTCGTCGTTCGTCGTGACGAAGCCGCCCTCCGCCGTGGTCATGTTCTTCGTCGCGTACAGGCTGAACGTCCCGTGTCCGAAGCCGCCGGCCACCCGGCCCCGATACGTCGCCCCGTGCGCCTGGCAGGCGTCCTCGACGACGGCGAGGCCGTGGCGATCCGCGATCGCCATGATCATGTCCATGTCCGCCACGAGTCCGAACAGGTGGACCGGCACGATCGCCCGGGTCCGCGGCGTGATGGCCGCCTCGATCCGCTTCGCGTCGATGAGGTACGTGTCCGGCTCGATGTCGACGAACACGGGCGTCGCGCCGGTGTAGAGGATCGCGTTCGCGGTCGCGGCGAACGTGTGCGACACAGTGATGACCTCGTCGCCCGGGCCCAGGCCGAGTCCGGCGAAGACGGACATGAGGGCGACGGTCCCGTTGCTCATGGCGACCGCGTGGCGGGCACCGGTCGCCGCCGCCCAGCGCTCCTCGAGGGCCGCCACGCGCTTGCCCTGCGCCAGCATGCCGGAGCGCAGGACGTCGCTGACCGCGTCGATCTCCTGCTGGTCGATGTCGGGGCGGGCGATCGGGATCATGCTGGGGCTCCTTGACGAGGGCCGGATCGCTCCTCGAGCGTCTCGGCGTCCGGTACGTACGTGTAGACGCGACCGCACTCCGGGCAGTGGATCGTCGTGTCGCGGGCGTAGTGCGGCGGATCCGGCTCGGCCGGATCGCCGCTCGAGTCGACGAGGCGGCGGCCGCAGGCACACACCCAGCCGAGCCGGCGGGCAGGGTTGCCGGCCACGAGGGCATGCCCGGGCACCGCGCGGGTGACGATCGCGCCGGCGCCCACGGTCGCGAAGCGGCCCACGTCGATCCCGGCGACGACGACGGCTCCCGCCCCGATCGACGAACCGTAGCGAAGCGTGATCGGGCTGACCGTCCAGTCGTCGGCCCGGGCGAGGTCGCCGGTCGAGGTGATCGCGCGCGGGTAGCGATCGTTGGTCAGGATCGCGCCCGGCCCGATGAACACGCCGTCCTCGACGGTGACACCGTGATAGACGAGGGCTCCGTTCTGGATCTTGACCCGGTCGCCGAGGACGACCCCCTCGTCGATGAACACGTCGCGCCCGATGACGCACTCGGCGCCGATCCGGGCGCCGGTCCGGACCTGCGCCCGATGCCAGATGCTCGTTCGCTCGCCGACCTCGACGTCCGGCTCGATGTCGGCCGACGGGTGGACGCGGGCGGAGGGGTGGATCATCGGCGGCGACCCCGGACCAGCGCCCCGAGCAGCCCGGCGATCGCGCCGATGACGAGCGCGCCGCGCCAGTCGATGAGCACCCGGACGTCGCCCTCGACACGCCGCGCGAGGAGCACGCCGACGCCGCTCGGGCGGTCGAACCGGACGTCCGATGCAACGAGCGAACGCACGAACGACTGGCCGATCCGGACCTCGCGCGCGACGAGGGTCGTCACCGCACCCTGGGTCACGCTCGCCTCGCCGGCGAAGGCGGCGCCGATGCCGCCCAGCTCGACCGACACGCGGTCCGCTCTGGCGAAGCCGACGCCGCCCTGGCTGACGGCGACGTCGCGGGCCTCGAGCCGGCCGATGCCACCCTGGCGGACGGTCACCTCCTCCGCGGTTGCCTGGGTGATCCCGCCCTGGGTGACGGTGACCGAGCGGGCGCGGACGACGTCCGCGCCACCCTGGGCGATCTCGACGACATCGCGCTCGGCCGCGGCCACATCGGTCGCCGTCACATCGGTCGCCTTCTTCCGGCCGGCTGCGCGCGGCCCGGCTGCCCCGACCGTCCGGGCCTTCGGCCGGATCACCTTCGTACCCTCGTCGGATCCGGCGCCTGCCACCTCGGCCGCCTCACGGGCGGCCGCGTCCTCCGCCGCCGCGAGGCGCTCCGTGATCTGCTCGGCGGGTGCGGCTTCCTGGTCGGCCATCGTGGTCCCTCTTCGATCGTCGGACGGGCGGCGGCCGCTCCCGCCGCGGGATGGGACGGCTGTCCGGCTCAGCCTACCGCGGAATCCGGGTATGCTGCCGCCCGACCGCCGGGCGTCACCCGGGCGGCACGCGGCCACGAGCGGCCTGGCAGTCGCTCGCGTGACCGCCGCACGAGGGGACGATGGCCGAGATCGCCGCGGGGGACGAGCGGAAGGGACGGTTCAGGCGTCCCGCCGGTGGGGTCCTCCTCGCGGTCGCGGCGGCCGGTGGCATCGCACTCGGCACCGTCGCCGCGCTCGCCGCGGCGTCGCTCCTCGGACCGTCCGGCCCGGGCGCGGTCGCGGGCAGTCCGGGTCCGGACGCATCGGCGTCGGTCGACCCGGGCGCATCCCCTACCCCGAGCCCGACCCCGACCCCGACGCCCGCCCCGACCCGCACGCCGTACCCCACGCCGGTGCCCACCCCAACCCCCGTCGCGGCACCGCTGACCGGCCGCCTCGTCTCGCCGGAGATCGCCGCCCAGCACGCGATCGCGGTCATGATCGACGACCATCGCGACGCGCGGCCGCAGGCCGGCCTGTCGGAGGCCGCCGTCGTCTGGCATGCCCCCGCGGAGGGCGGCATCCCGCGCTACATGGCGATCTTCCAGGACACCATGCCGACGTCGGTCGGCCCGGTCCGGAGCGCCCGCCAGTACTACATCGCCTGGGCCGCCGAGTGGCGGGCGATGTACGTCCACTCCGGCGGGTCGCCGCAGTCACTCGTCACCCTGCGCAACCAGGGCCAGGGCCAGCTCGTGTGGAACGCCGACGAGTTCCGCTGGGGCGGTCGCTACCTGTGGCGGACGCGCGACCGCTTCTCACCCCACAACGTGTACTCGGACGGCCCGAACCTGCGCGAGCTGGCGGCCCGGATCGGAGCGGTCGACGGGCTGCTCGAGCCGGTTTGGACGTTCCGGCCCGACGCGCTCCTGTCGGAGCGGCCGGTCGGCGGATCGATCAGCGTCGCCTACCGGTTCAACGCCATCCGCTACGACTACGACCGCGCCTCGAACACGTATCTCCGGACGGTCGGCGGCGAGCCGGACGGACAGGTCGACACCGGGACGGGGGCGCGCGTCGCCCCGAAGAACGTCGTCGTGGTCCTCATGAACTTCGACCCGCTCAACGACGGGACGACGAAGCAGCGGCTCGAGGCGGACGTCGTCGGCTCCGGCCAGGCCTACATCTCGACGAACGGCCGAACCGTCGCCGGCACGTGGCGCAAGGACTCGCTGACCGGGCCGACGCTGTTCTTCGGGCCGGACGGGGCACCGGCGGCGCTGACGGTCGGTCAAACCTTCGTCCAGGTCATGGACCTCGGCTCGACGGTCACGGTCGAGGCCGGTCGGCCGCCGGCGCAGCCCGACGCGGGCGACGCGGTCTGACGGATCTCGCGGTGGCCGCGCGGGCGCCGCGAACCCGACGGTCAGTCCCGGTTCGCCCGAGGCCTCCCCACGTCCCAGTAGACGGCGCGCGTCTCGGCGGCCACGTCGTCCCACGTCCGCGCCCGCACCGTGGCTCGGTCTCGGGCGGCCGCAACGAGGCGTCCGTGGAGCGCGTCGTCGAGCCACACAGTCCGGATCGCCTCGGCCAGCCGGATCGGGTCGCGCGGCTCGACGAGGATCCCCGCCGGCCCGACGATCTCCGGCAGCGCCCCCACGGCGGACGCGACGACCGGGGTACCGGCGGCGATCGCCTCGAGCGCGGCGATGCCCGTGGCGTCGGACCGGGCGGGTGCCAGGGCCGCACGCGCCCCCGCGACGAGCGAGGCCGTTCGCTCCACGTCGAGTCCCGGTGCATAGGTCAGCGCCTCTCCGATGCCGGCCCGGGCGGCCGCCCGGGCGAGCGCGGCCCGATCGTCCGGCGTCGCGCCGATGAGCAGGACCCGCGGGGGCCACGGCACGTCCGCGGACAGGTCACCGGGCCGGCCGGCGGACGCCAGCTCCGCGAGAGCGCCGAGGAGCGTCGCGAGGTCCTGGCGGGCGTCGAACCGGGCCGCGTAGGCGAGGTACCGATCCGGCAGCCCGAGGCGCTCGCGATCGCCACGCGCGTCGGTCGCCGGCGACCCGCCGCCGGGCGCGGAGGCCGACCCGTCAGCCGCCCGGACGAACGCCGCGCGCGCGGCGAACGGGACGACGCGGACCCGATCCCGGCGCAGCCGGAGCAGCCGGCGCGCGTCGCGCGCGACGGCCTCGGTCCCGACGATGACGGCGGCCGCGTCGCGCAGGATCCGTGCCCGGAGCCGCTGGCCGAACCGGGCCGCGAGGCCGCGCTGGTACGTCCGCGGCAGCTCCCACGGCGCGAGGTCGAGGAGCGTTGCGACGAGTGGCAGGCCGGTCGCGAGCGGCACGGCGCCCCCGGCCGCGTGATAGACGGCCCCGGCGGCGCCGCTCTGTTCGGCCCGCCAGGCGGCCCCGAGCGAGGCGCCGCTCAGGAGGATCGGGTCGACGGTCAGGGCGCCACCCCGAAGGAGGCGGGTGGGAGGAAGGAGCCGGCGCCCGATGACCGACAGCCGGCCGAATCGCTCGGTCGGGTCGTCGAGGTCCGACTGGAGCAGGAAGGCGAACGATTCGCCGCCGATCGGCGAGCGATCGAACGCGCCGAGGAGGGCGTCGAGATAGGCCGCGGTGGCCGGCGCCCGTTCCGGCTCCTGGAGCGGGCGGACGTCGAGCACGACCCGCACGCCCGGTAGCGCGGGCGGCGGCGGTGCCTCACCGAGCCGCGGCGCATCGCCGGGCAGCGGCGCATCGCCCGGCCGCGGCGCGCCCGCTCGCCGGCGACTCATCGGCGGACGCGGCCGCGCAGCTCGTCGAGGCGGAGCTTGACCACGACGACGAGCGCCTCGACGACGATCCGCCGCGACATCTTCGACTGGCCGACGCGGCGGTCGCGGAACGTGATCGGCACCTCGCGGACGCGCGCGCCGGCACGGCTGGCGCGGTACGTCATCTCGATCTGGAACACGTACCCGCCGGCGTGAATGCCCTCGAACGGGATCCGCGCGAGCGTCTCGGCGCGCCAGGCCTTGAATCCGCCGGTCAGGTCGTGCGGGTCGAGGGCGAGGAGGGTCCGGGCGAAGACGCTGCCGCCGCGCGAGATGAGACGCCGGCCCACCCCCCAGTCGACGACGCCCCCGCCGCGGGTGTAGCGCGAGCCGATCACGAGGTCAGCATCGTCCCGCGCCACGAGCCCGACGAGGTCCGGCAGGACCCCGGGGTCGTGTGACCAATCGGCGTCCATCTGGACTACGTGGCGGGCGCCGCCCGCGAGCGCGACGTCGAACCCGTCGAGGTACGCCCGACCGAGACCCTGCTTGGCGGCCCGATGGCGGACCCGAATCCTCGGGTCCGCGGCGGCGAGGTCGTCCGCCATGCGACCGGTGCCGTCGGGCGACGCGTCGTCGACGATGAGCAGGGTCGCGGCGGGCAGGGCGGCGAGGATCGCGGCGGCGATGCCGGGCAGGTTCTCGGCCTCGTTGTACGTGGGCAGGACGACCCACGTCCCGTCACCGGGCACGGTGGCTGCCTGGTTGTCGCCGGCGGCGTCGTCCACGCCCGAGAGTGTAGGGGTGCGGGGTCAGCCCCTGATCGCGGCCGGCCCGAGGGCGTTGAGCACCGCGTCCGAGACGACGGCGGCGGAACCCAGGACGACGATCCGGGCGGGCTTCAGGCGCGACAGCTCCGTTGCGGTCACGGCCGGGATCGACGCCTGGGTCACGAGCAGGAGCGGGCCGCCGAGGTTGCCGGCCACCGCCGCGCCGGCGAGCGCGTCGGGGAAGTTGGCGCCGGTCGCGACGTAGGCGACGGCGACCCCCGGGGCATAGTGGGCGGCGCTGATGGCGGCCGCCGTGGCG
>DASTOB010000064.1:0-11828 GCA_035720425.1 Candidatus Limnocylindrales bacterium | reverse complement strand
CGGTGCCCGGTCGACCCATGCGTTGAAGATCGCCATCGATCCGTTGAGCAGGCCCACCGTGTCGTGCAGCCCCACCGCCATCGGCCGCCCGGACGCCTTCACGTAGCCGTGGGCCATCGCGACCGCGATCGCCTCGTGGAGGGCGAGGACGAGCGACGGGGCCCGACCCGGCGGGTTGACGAGCGAGTCGTGGAACCCCCGGATCGAGGCGCCTGGATTGAGCGCGACGTGCTCGACCCCGAGCGCCGACAGGCGCTCGACGAAGCGGTCGGAGCCGTACCAGCCGGTCACGATCGGCTCACGAGACGTGCGGCATGATCACGAGACGTGCGGCATGACCTCGCGGGCGAACGTCTCGATCTGGCCGAGCCAGTCCGGGAAGCGCATCCGGAAGTCAACGATGAGGAGGTCGCAGCCGATCTCCTGGTAGCGGCGCACGCCGCGCACGATGTCATCCGGCGTGCCGGCCAGGACGGACCCGTCGAGCTCCTCGAAGGTCGTGAACTCGCCGCTCGTCGGCTTGATCCAGAACTTCTGGGCGTTCGCGTTCTTGATCAGTCCCGGCACGTTCATGTGCCCGATCGCTTCCTCGCGGGTCTCACCGATCGAGGTGATCGGGACGGCGCCGACGAGGACGCGGGAGCGGCCCGCTTCGGCCGCCAGCTCGTTGATCTTGGCGACCCGCACCGCGTAGGTGGGGAAGGTGATCCGGCCGGGCAGCCAGCCGTCGCAGAAGTCGACCGCCAGGCGGGCCGAGGCGGGCGTCGCCCCGCCCCACCAGACCGGCACGGGGAAGAGCGGCTGCGGCTTCAGGTCGACGTCGTCGAAGTCGTACAGGTCGCTGTGCCACTCGACGCTCCGGCCGGTCCATAGCTCGCGGGCGATGAGCGTCTGCTCGCGCATCATCGCCGGCCGGTCGAGGTCGCCCTGCCCGATCACGTCGAACTCGTGCTGGAAGTTGCCGGCCCCGATCCCGAGTTCGAACCGGCGGCGGGTGATCCACGACATCGAGGCGATGCTGTAGGCGAGGTTGATCGGGTGGCGGAACGGGATGATCGTCGCGGCGCCGATCCCGATCGACTCGGTCTTCGCGGCGAGGTACGTGAGCGTGACGAGCGGCTCGACGAACGTTCGGTCCGTGCCCTCCATGCCGTGCGGATGGAACACGAGGTGGTCGCGCACCCAGAGCGAATCGAAGCCAACACGCTCGGCCAGGCGAGCCCCTTCGACGAGCAGGTCCTGGTCGGCGTGCTCGCCGAAGTGCGGGACGAGCAGACCGAATCGGGTGGGCATGACGGGGCGTCTCCTTCCTCTCGCTCGTTACGCGCCGCGCGTGGCGGCCGAAGCCGGCCGGGCCTGGCGGCCCCAGCCGGGCTGGCCGACGACGCGGCCGTCCTCGTACACGACCCGGCCGCGGACGAGCGTCCGGTCGACGAGACCGCGCACGCGACGGCCGGCATACGGCGTCCAGCCGATCTTGCTCAGGACGATCTCGTCACGGATGTCGAGCTCCGCGTCGAGGTCGACGATCGCGACGTCGGCGTCGCAGCCCACCTCGAGCCGGCCCTTCCGGTCGAGCCCGAAGGCGCGCGCGGGGGCCGTCGCGACGACGTCCACCACCCGCTCGTACGAGATCCGCCCGGCGGCCGCCGCGTCGAGCAGGAGCGGCACGTAGAACTGGGTCGACGGGGTGCCGGTGTGGGCCTTCCAGCCGTCGGTCCAGCCGGGCTCCTTCTCCTCGCGCGTATGGGGGGCGTGGTCGGTCGAGACGAGGTCGATCGTGCCGTCCCGAAGTGCCGCCCAGAGCGGCTCGGTGTTCTTCTCCGGGACGTAGTAGCTCAGGGCGTACGAGCCGAGCCGCTCGATCGTCGGCCAGTCGTTGCCGAGGAAGACGGCCCACGGGTTGAGCTCGGCGGTCACCGCCTGGCCTCGTGACTTGGCCGCCCGGAGCTGCTCGATCACTCCCTCCGACTGCGTGTGGAGGAGGTGGAGCGGCGTCCCGGTCGCCTTCTGGAGGCGGAGCAGGACGGCGACCGCGGTGTCCCAGATGATGCCGTCGTAGGCGGCATAGGCCCGCGCATAGGCGAGTGCGTCCCGCTCCCCGCGCGCCCAGAAGCCCTCCTCGATGTGGGCCATCAGTGCCTGGTCGTGGGGGTGGACCATGAGCGGCAACCCGGTCTCGCCGACCGCCTCGAAGATCTCGAGCAGCTTGCCGTGATCGTGGACGCCGATACCCGGCATGTGCGGGTAGTCGCGCCCGGTGTCGACGACCATGAACACCTTGAGCGCGGCGATCCCCCGACCAGCCAGGCCGGGCAGCTCCGCCGGGACGGTGCCTGCCGCGTTGACGTTCCAGTCGATGATCGCGCGCTGCTCATAGAGCGCGAGCATCGCGTCGAGTCGCTCGACCGTGTTCGGGGGCGGCTGGACGTTCGGCATGGCGAACGACGTGGTCACCCCGCCGGCGGCCGCCGCGCTCGTCGCCGTGACGATGTCCTCCTTGTGGGTGAACCCGGGCTCGCGGTGGTGCGAATGGACGTCGATCGCGCCCGGTAGCAGGTGGCGCCCGGTCGCGTCGATCGTCCGAGCCGCATCGAGCGGTGTGCCGGGCTCGACGATCGCGGCGATTCGTTCGCCGGTGATGGCGAGGTCGGCGGCCATGCGGCCTTTCGCCGAGAGGAGGGTGCCGCCGCGGATGACGACGTCGTACGGGGTCACGGGTGCGCTGCCTCCCTCTGGTCAGGAGCTGGCCGGACGGTCGAGCCGGATGATGTCCGCCTCGGCGGTCCGCTCGTGGACGAGCACCTCGCCGGCCACGAGGTGGCGGGTGAACCACTCGACGATGAGCGGGTTAACGACGTCCCGGTAGTGGGCGTACGCCGCGTAATGGGTCGTGCCGGTCTGGATCACGAGCCGCTTCGGCGCCCCGGCCCGCTCGTACAGCGCGTAGGCGTGATCCTCCGGGGTCGTCGCATCGTGCTCGACGGCAATGAGCATGAGCGCGCGCGGAGCGATCCGGTCGACGAGGTCGATCGGCCGGTAGGCGAAGATCGCCTCGGCGCTGGCGAGCCGCACGAGCGGCGGGATCCGGTCGTCGACGTCCGCCTTGATCGTCGTCGTCCGCCGCTCCGGCGTGGGCACCATGATCCCGTCGCGCGGGGCGACCATCTCCCATTCGCCGGTCGTCGCGTGCCGGACCCGGTCCTGGCGGATCTGCTCGAGGAACTCGAGCCACTCGTACTCGCGGCGCATCCGGTGGAGCCAGTCGCGGCCGTCGGCGATCGGAACCTGCGAGACGACCGGTCCGATCCGCGTGTCGAGCGCGGCGGCGCAGATCGCGTTCCCGCCGCCCGTCCCGCCGGAGCCGAACGCGCCGATGCGCTTCGGATCGACCTCGGGACGGGCCTGGAGGTAGTCGACCGCCGCCCGCCAATCGGCCACCTGGAGCATCGGGTCGAGGTACGACGCGTCGCCGGTCGAGTCGCCGAAGCCACGGTAGTCGAAGACGAGGACGGCGATGCCGGCGGCGAGCAGGGCGTCGTGATAGGGGACGTACGCCTTCGCGTCGCGCAATCCGAGCCAGCCCGGTCCCTGCACGACGGCCGGGTGGGGACCGGCGGAGCCGTTCCCGCCGTCCGGAAGCTTGAGCGTGCCGGCCAGCACGGCATCGGCGCTGTGAAATCGAACCTCCTCGACCGTCATCCCGCTCCCTGCCTCAGCCCCGCCCGTAGACCCACGGGATCGGGTTGCGGGCGTAGGCCTCGTAGTCGCCCGGCATCGTGATCCCCGGGATGTCCGGGACCCAATCATCGTGGAGGAGCGCGTCCGGGTCGCCGAACTGTGCGGCGAGGTCACGCACCTCCGGGTCGTCGTAGCACGACAGGCGTCCATCCTCGATGACCGGGACGTCGCCGCCCGAGGCCTCGACGACGAGCGTCGGGGCGAGCAGGTGGACGTGGAGGTGGCCATACAGGATCCGGCGCTCGCCCGCCCAGACCTCCTCCGAGCTCCGCCAGCGGGTGCCGAGCCCGCAGTGGATGTAGCCGGCCCGCCGTCGCTCCCACTCGAACCCGCCGGACGACAGGCACTCGATGTTCGAGGGCCGCGAGATCTTGGGGTTCGTCCCGATCGCGAGCTCCCACAGCCAGAACAGGCCGGGCGCCGGGAACGACGGGTACTGCGTGTCCTTTGACTCCGCCTCGAGCTCGCGCCACGCGTCGCCGTACGCCCCGCCGCCGCGAATCCCGGTCATCCGGGCGTGCTCGACGTCGACCTCGATCCGCGGGAACGGACGGCTGAAGTGGTTGATCGTGCCGGCGATGACGCCCGTCGAGTCGTCGTTCGGCTCGATCGGGGTCGGCGGGTGGGCCATGAGGTGGCCCCACTTCGGCGACATCCCGTAGTCGTGACGCGTCGTGTCGCGCAGCGGCGCCTCGAGGATCGTGAGGGTCAGGTTCGTGCCCTCCGGATCAGTCAGGCGCAGCCGCGACCCGGCATGGTCGGTGATGCGGGACCACGTCCGCTCGTTGATGAGCCGATGAAGCGGTCGCGGGAAGAGGTTGGACGGGCCGTCGAAGTGGTCCCGGACCACCCACGGGAACCCCTCGTAGCGGTGCGACACCTTCGGGATCGCGCCGCCCTTGCCGTGGATGAGCAGGTCGTAGCCATTTGTCCGGGCGAGGTCCTCGATCCACGGCGTGCCCTCCCAGCGCCGCGGGTTCTCGACCCACGGTTGGCGCCGCATCGCGACCCGGATCTCGTCGGCGTCGTCGAACTCGCGGTCGGCATCCGTCTCGGCCACCACGACGTCGACGCGCGCGCCGAGCTCGCGAAGCGCGCTCGCCACGGCGTCGGTGATGGCGGGGTCGGTCTGCGTGTCGACGCCGATCAGGACACGATCGCCGGGCCTCGTCGCGCCGTAGCCGATGAACCCGGCGGCGGTGCGCCGAACTTCCTCGGAGCGGGCGACGTGACGGGCGACCTCGAGGAGATCGGCCAGATCGAGGGTGCGGCCGACCCCACCGGCGGGGCCGGTCTCGATCTGGCTCGCCAGATCGGTCCCGAGACTCGATCCGCACATCGCGCTGAGGTCCCTCCGGATCCGGAAAGCCGTCGCCCCCGGGGAACCGGGGGCGACGGTTGACTGCTACAGGTCGGGGTGGCTAGGGAAGCGGGACGCCGATCTTGTCGTAGAAGCCGTTCGCGGCGAGCGCATCGACGAAGTCGGTGCGGTACGCGTCTTCGGGTTCTACCTCGATGATGTCGGGGTTCACCGTCGCGATGGCCTTCTGCGCGTTGAGGAACGCCTCTCGGGTCCACATGAGGCTGAGGTTCCCGTAATCGGACAGGCCGACGAGCAGCTCGGTCGCCGTTTCGATGTCGTGGGTCGACCACTCCGCATAGAAGTCCACCTGGCCCTCCGGGTCCGTCCAGAGCAGGTTCTGGGCCTCGAGGACGCTGGCGACGATGACGAGCATGGTGTTCGGGTTCGCGTCGATGAATGTCTCGAGCGCGCTCATCGCGGACCGGGAAAACGGAGCCTTGGACTCGAACACGCTCGTGGCGATGCTGAAGCCCTGCTCCTCCATCTGGGCGCGCAGGTTGGTATCGACGACCGCACAGGCGGTCGATCCGCCCTCGATCGCCGCGATCCGGGCCCCCTGACCGCCGATCGTGGTGATGACGGCATCGGCGGATCCGAGGCCGAGCGTCTGCAATGCGAGCAGCGCGGCGGCGTGCGACGTCCCACCGAAGGTGCTGATCGCGACGGTCTGGCCACGAACTTCATCGGCCGTGTCGATGCCCGCCTGGCAGACGAGGTCGTCGGTCAGGAAGGAGCCCATGACCGCGACGGCGTCGTAGGGCGCGTCCGTCAGCTGCGACGAGATGGCGCTCGAGCCACCGGAGAGTCCGACCTGGATCTGGCCGGCCTGGAGGGCCGCGGCGACACGAGCGTCACCTTCGAAGAAGGCGTACTCGACGTTCAGGCCGTACTTCTCGTAGATGCCCGCCTGCGCCGCGAGGACACCGGCGTACTGGATCGGCTCCTGGACCGAGAGTCCGATCGTGATGTCCGTCGTCTCGAGCGCGTCGGTCGGAAGTGCGCCGGGCTCTGCGGTCGGCGCATCCGACGCGGGAGCGTCGGAACTCGGGGGTGACGTCGGCGCGGCGGATGGTGACGGCGACGCCGCGCCGCCGCAGGCCGCGACCACGAGGCTCGCGACGGCGGCCAGCGCCAGCAGGCGTCGACCTGTTGTCGACAAGATCACGTTCTCTCCTCCATGACGCTTCCTGTCCCCGGGCATTCTCGCGCCCGGAGCCCGACTGTACCCCGCTTGGTATGCGATTGTCTACGGTGCGTTGACATTGTCTGCAATGGCCGACCAAACTAGGTGGCGGCGTCCCCGCCGCCCGCGACGTCGCAAGCCAGAGGAGCGCATCACCACGTGAGCATCGCTTCGCGCTACCCGCAGCCAGCGGTCAGGAGTCGTCGCGGCGGACTGAGCTGGATCGACCGTCGTGGCCGCCTCGTCTACGGCACGGCGGGCCTCGTCGGGTTCGCCCTGCTGTGGGAGTTCGGCAGCCGGGCCGGCGTCATCAACGAGTTCTTCTTCAGCCGCCCGACGGCGATCTTCCAGGCCGGCGTGAACGAGGTCCAGCTGGAACGATTCTGGAGAGACGTCCGGGTCAGCCTGACCGAGTTCCTGGCCGGCTACGGCATCGCGATCGCCATCGGCGTCCCGCTCGGACTGCTCACCGGCTGGTACAAGCGGCTCAACTACGCGCTCGACCCGTGGCTCAACTTCCTCAACTCCCTGCCGCGCTTCGCTCTCCTGCCGGTCATCTTCATCGCCTTCGGCCTGGGGATCTGGTCGAAGATCTTCGTCGCGTTTCTCGGCGCGTGGCTGGCGATCATGATCCCGACGATCCAGGGGGTTCGGACGGTCGACCGGCGCTTCCTCGACGTCGCGGCGAGCTTCGGCGCCTCGAAGGCACGGCTGTTCGTCACGGTCGTTGCCCCGGCGACCGTGCCGTTCATCATCACCGGCCTCAGGCTCGGCGTGGCACGCGCCCTGATCGGGGTCATCACCGGCGAGCTGCTCGCGGCAACCGAGGGTCTGGGCTTCTTCATCAAGCGCGCGAGCGACACCCTGCAGACCGACCGGCTGCTCTTCGCGGTCCTGATCTTCACGTTCACGGGCATCATCCTCGTCGAGGCACTGCGCCAGATCGAGAAGCGCTTCCAGCGATGGCGACCACCCGTCAGGAGGGGTGCGACAGCATGACCAGCAACGGCCTCGCGCTCCGGGCGACGGGAGTGCGGTTCAGCTATGTCGACCAGGCGACGCGTGACAACCTGCTCGCGATCGAGCGGATCGACCTCGAGATCCCCGAGGGACAGTTCGTCGCGATCGTCGGGCCCAGCGGCTGCGGCAAGTCCACCTTCGTCAAGATCGTCAACGGCCTCCTGCCCGACTACGAGGGCGAGATCGACGTGATGGAGCGGAGCGGGCAGGGGACGGCGCACGCGATGGTCTTCCAGGACGCGGCCCTGTTCCCCTGGTACACCGTCCTCAACAACGTGTCATACGGTCTGCGCTGTCGAGGCGTACCCGCCAAGGCCGCCCACGAACGGGCGATGCCATACATCAAGTTGGTCGGCCTGGCCGGCTTCGAGCAGAAGTACCCGTATCAGCTGTCGGGTGGGATGCAGCAACGCGCGAACCTCGCCCGCGCGCTCACCGTCGACCCCGAGATCCTGCTCATGGACGAACCGTTCGCCGCGCTCGATGCCCAGACGCGCGAGCTCATGCAAGCCGAGCTGCTGCGGATCTGGGACGAGGCGGACAAGACCGTGCTCTTCATCACCCACCAGATCGACGAGGCCATCTACCTGGCCGACCGCGTCCTGGTCATGAGCGCCCGACCGGGGCGGATCCTCGCCGATATCCCGGTCGACCTGCCCCGGCCGCGCGAGCTGCGGATCAAGCGGACACCGGAGTTCACCGCGCTGGCCGATCGGATCTGGGAGCTCATCAGTCCGCAGCTTCACGACCAGGACGTCCCGGCCTGACATGACCACGGCCCTCGCGGCACGCCGCGGCCACCCGACGCCAGCCCGGCCGTTCTTCCGCCGGCGACCGTCCGAGCGCCTCGTCTTCGGCGTCCTTGGATTCGCCGGCGTCCTCATCCTCTGGGAGGCCGTGTCGCGCCTCGAACTCGTCCGCCAGGCCGTCCTGAGTCGACCCACGGCGATCGTCTCGGCGGCGGTAACCGACGCGACGAACGGTGTGATCTGGCCCCACATCGCCATCAGTGGGACGGAGTACGTCCTCGGGTTCGGCGCCGCGCTCGCCGTTGGCATTCCGCTCGGCCTCGCGATCGGCATGTTCCGGCGGCTCAACTGGCTCGTCGACCCGTGGCTGTCGGCAATCTACGCGACGCCCACGGTCGCGATCGTCCCGCTCATCATCATCGTCCTGGGGATCGGCCTCGAGACGAAGATCTTCGTCGTCTTCCTCGAGGCGATCTTCGTCGTGACCGTCAGCACGATGGCCGGGGTCCATGCCGCCGACGCGGTCTACCACGACGTCGCCGAGAGCTTCCGGGCGTCCGGCTGGACGCGCTTCAAGACGGTGATCCTGCCGGCGAGCGTGCCGTACATCCTGACCGGCGCGCGGCTCGGGACCGGCCGGGCCCTCGTCGGGGTCGTCATCGCCGAGTTCCTCGCCTCGAACCAGGGGATCGGCTTCTACATCAGCTTCAACGGCGCCCTCCTCCGATCGGATCGCGTCTACTTCGGGATCATCCTGCTCGGCGTGCTCGGTGTGGTCCTCGGCGAGGCGATGCGCGTCCTGGAGCGCCGCTTCGAGCGGTGGCGGCCGGCGATCAACTGACGGGCGGGCAATCCGGTGGGTCAAACGGTGACGATCGATCCCGAGCTGTGCATCGGGTCGGGCGACTGCGTCCGGCTCGTGCCCGGAGCCTTCGAGCTGCGCGAGGACCTCGGCGTGAGCGTGCCGCGCCCGGCCGCCGCGACGACCGACGTCGAGCTGCTCGTTCGCGCCGCCGTCGGCTGTCCGACCCAGGCGATCCGCGTCGTCGGGCCGGACGGCGTGCTGCTCCACACGGGCAACACGACGTGATCGCCGCCCGCCGGCCACCTGCGCGATGACCCTCCTGTCGACCTTTCCCGTCACGCTCGAGCTGACGGGTTACGAGGACATCCGCGCAGCCCTGTTCCATCCCGACCTGTCACGGACGTTCGACACCCGCTCGTACGAGGCCGGCAATATCCGGAACGGGATCGTGAGCACCCAGCACGGCGCCGTCCACCGCGCCCGGCGGCGAGTCGAGAACACCCAATTCCGCCCGGATCACCTCCGCCTCTACGAGCGCGAGCTGTTCCCGGCGGTCATGAACACCCTGCTCGACCGGCTCCTCGTCGGGGACGAGGTCGACCTGTTCTCGATCGGCGAACGCCTGGCCTGCGTGCTCGCCTCGCGCCGGGCCGGCCTCGACATCCGCGAGGACGACCTCGACGAGCTGGCCGTCATCGCCGAGTTCGTCGACGTCTTCAGCCAGGGCGCGGCGATCCTCGACGCGAAGGATCCCGATGCCGTGCGCGCCCTCGTGTACGCCGCGTACGAGCGCTTCGAGCGCGACTACGTGGGGCCGGCCCGGGTACGACGCCAGGCGCTGCTCGACGCGCACGCCCGGGGCGAGATCGGCCCGGACGCCCTCACCCACGACATCCTCACCGCGCTCCTCGCGCACCGTGCCGACCCGGCGCTCGAGCTCGCGGACGAGCGGCGGATCGTGCGCGAGGTTGCGACGTACCTCCAGGGCGGCACGCATACGACCGGACAGACGATCTGCAACGCGGTCGACCTCCTGTTCGAGGCGGCCGTCGAGCGGCCGGACCTGCTCGAGCGCGTCGCGACCGATCGCCTCGTCGCCCAGCGTGCCGTCCACGAGACGCTCCGGCTCCGGCCGACGACGCCGAAGATCCGCCGGCGCGCCGTGGCCGAGGTGACGATCGCCGGCCGGACGATCCCGCCGGACTCGCTCGTCGTCCTCGACGTCACGGCCGGCAACCGGGACCCCGAGCTGTTCGGGGCACGTTCCGACGCGTTCGATCTCGACCGGGTGGTCGCGCGGGACGTGCCGCGCTGGGGGCTGTCGTTCGGGGCGGGCCCGCACATCTGCCCGGGGCGAACGGTCGGTGGCGGCCTTCCGGCACCCGACGGCGAACCGGACGACGAGCACCTCTACGGCCTCGTCGCCCTCTTCCTCCAGGAGGTCATCCGGCGCGGGATCGAGCCGCTCCCCGGACGGGGCGAGCGCGACACGCGGACCGAGCGGTTCAATCGCTGGGCGCACTTCTGGGTCCGGGTCGGGTCGCCGCGGGCCGCGGCGTCCGCACGGTGATCCCCCGCTTCGCCCACGCCCGCCCGGGCAGCCTGGTCGAGGCGTTCGCGGCCTTCGACGCGGCCGGCGGCGATGCGGCCTGGTACGCCGGCGGCACGGAGCTGCTCCAGGTCATGAAGATGGGGCTCGCGCGGTTCGGGACGCTCGTCGACCTCAAGCGGATCCCGGAGCTCGGTGGAATCTCCCGCGACGAGGCCGGCGGGCTCGTCATCGGCGGGACGGTGACGCATCGCGAGATCGAGCGGAGCGCCGTCGTCCGGGCGGCCGAGCCCGCGCTCGCGGCGCTCGCCGCTCAGGTCGCGAACCCGCGCGTGCGCAACCAGGGCACGCTCGGCGGGAACCTGTGCTTCGCCGAGCCGCACTCCGACCCGGCGACGTTCCTCCTCGCGGCCGGCGCGCGGCTCGACCTTCGCGGCCCGTCCGGGCGGCGCGAGGTCGCGATCGACGAGTTCCTCGTGGGCCCGTTCGCCACGACCCGGGCCGCCGACGAGATCCTCGCGGCCGTGGTCGTGCCGGCGGCCGGTGCCGGCGAGGGCCGCGCGTACGAGAAGATCGTGTTCCGCGAGCGGCCGGCCGTGTCGGTGGCGGTCGGCGTCCGGGTCGCGGACGGCGCGATCGTCGAGGCGCGCGTCGTGGTCGGCTCGATGACCGATGTGCCGGCCGTCGTGGCCGACGCCGGGGCTGCCCTCGCCGGCTCGCCGGCCGACGGCGAGACCGCCGAGACGTCGCTCGCGGCGGCGGTCGACGCGCTCGCACGGCTTCCGGCAGAGGACGACCTCGACGGGTCGGCGGACTACAAGCGCCACCTGGCCGGCGTCCTGCTCCGCCGGGCGGTCCGTGCCGCCGTGTCGGAGGCCGTCGCCGGTGCCTGAGACCGTCGAGCTCGGGTTCGCCGTCAACGGTCGCCCGGCAACCGTCCGGGTCGAGCCGCGCGAGACGCTCGCCGACGTGCTCCGCGACCACCTCGGCCTGACCGGCCTCAAGGTGTCGTGCGACGCGCAGGTGTGCGGCGCGTGCACGGTCCTCGTCGACGACCTCGCCGTGAGCGGCTGCACGTTCCTCGCCGTCGACGCCGACGGGCGGAGCGTCGCGACGGTCGAGGGCCTCGCGACCGACGGGCGGCTGTCGCCGCTCCAGCAGGCGTTCATCGACCAGGCGGCCTTCCAGTGCGGGTTCTGCACGCCCGGCATGCTCATGGCGGCGACGGCGCTCCTCGCCGAGAACCCGGAGCCGACGCGCGACGAGGTCGTTGCCGCGATCGACGGCAACCTGTGCCGCTGCACCGGCTACGTCCCGATCGTCGAGGCGATCCTGCGCGCCGCGAAGGCGTCGAGATGACGGGTTCGTGGGGCCCCGGCCAGGAGGCCGCTCCGCCCCCCTCGCCGATCGGGGAGCGC
>DASTOB010000063.1:0-2792 GCA_035720425.1 Candidatus Limnocylindrales bacterium | reverse complement strand
GGAGACTCGGCGGCCGACGACGGCGACCAGCTCGCGCCAGCACGGCCGACGTCATCGGCGACCGATACCGTGGACCCGTCGAGCCCGGCGGACGACGATCCGACGGCACCGGACGACGCCGGCCTGCCCGGCGCACCGGGGTCCCAGGGTGGAGCCGGCTCCGGCAGTGGTACCTCCGATCCGGACGATCCCGGGTCAGCGGCCGGTCCGCCGGCCGGTGGCCGCGCCGGCGCGCCGGCGTCCGGTGGCTGGGGAGACCTCGCCCGCGCGCTCGAGTCGCTCGGCATCGACGCCGCCCGGAGCCCGCTCATGCAGGTGCTCCCGACCGTGGTCGGCACCGCCGGCGGCGTCACGATGCTCATGGCGTTCATGTTCTTCGGAAAGAAGCGACGAGACGGCGAGCCTCCCGCGCCAGACGAGGTGCTCCACGCCAAGGCCGCGCGTGGCGCCGACCTGCCACGCGCCGGCGAACTCGTTCCGGACGGCGGGTCCGCCGGCCCCGGCCCGGGTCCGCGACCCCCCGTCGACGCCGAGCTCTCCCTTCCACGCTGGCGGCGCCCGTCGCTGCTTGAAGCGCGCAAGACGGATCCGCTGCGTGACACCGCGGCGCCACCGCCGAGCCTGTCGTTCGACCACGGCCTCGTCGGCCCGATCGAGGGTCGCGAGCGGCGCGTCATCCGCTATCGCGTCGTTCGCCTGCTCGATGCGCCGGACGAGCTCCGCTCGGCCGAGATCGGGTTCCTCGACCAGGGCGACGAGGTCCAGCTGCTCGAGCGATCCGGGACGTACTGGCTCGTCCTGTGCCCGGACGGCCGGCGAGGCTGGCTCCACAAGATGACCCTCGGCGAGATCGTCGGCGACGAGCCCGCGCCGGGACCGCGCGAGACGTGGGCAACGACCGGGTCCGACGTCGAGCCCGGGATCGACGACGACGTCCTCGCCGCCTTCCTCGCTGCTCGAGGCCGCGCCTAGAAACTCAGGCGCGCCGGCGGCCGTCCTCGCGGCGGAGCACGACGATGTGCTGGTGGGCGATGTTCGGGACGAACACCTTCGGATAGCCGTACGGACGAAGTCGCGTCCCCGCCTGGTACCAGATCAGGTCGCCCTTGACGGCGAAGCCGACCGACGTCGCCCGGGCGGCGAGATCCGCCGCGGTGAACAGGTAGCGTCCGTCCTGGTACGCGTCGCGGACGATGACGGCCGCGTACCGGCCGTCGCGGAGGACGCGGCGCAGGTGCGAGAACGCCTCGGTCATGCGATCGAGGAACACGCCGTAGTCCGCCGCATTCGCGAGATCCGCCGGGTCGTCGGTCACCATCGCGTAGTCGGTCCGCCGGTTGGCGTGCGCCTCCGCGAGCGGCCCACCGGCCATCGTGAGCGGCAGCTGGACGTTGTACGGCGGGTCGGTGGCGACGAAGTCGACCGACTCGTCGGCCAGGGTCGGCAGCACCGCGAGCGCGTCACCGACGCGGAGCTCGAGGCCGGACGGATCGAACGCCCGCGGCCCGCCGGGATCGGCCGACCCGAGGTCGGCGAGGATCGGTCCCAGGCCGTCGCGCTCGGCGAGGGCGTCCCGCACGACCTCCTCATAGATCGCGGCCCAGGCCGGGGCGAGCTCGATGCCGAGCGCCCGTCTCGGCCCTCTCGCGATGGCCGCGCCGAGCAGCGTCCCGCCCACGCCCGCAAACGGATCGAGCACGAGCTCGCCGGTCCGCGTGAAGAACTCGATGAGCCGGGCCATGAGGCGGGGTGGCTTGTTCGCGCCGTGGCGCCGGCGGGCGGCGTGCCCAAGCTCCGACGGATACGACGTCGTCCATACCGACTTCGTGAAGTACAGCCACTCCTCGCCGGGCAGCTCGTTGAGCGTGTTGCCCGGGTGCGGGCGTCGACCGTCGGTCATCGCGATGCAGCCTAGCAGCGCGGCGGCCGGGCCAGCGGTGGGGACACCAGGGGTGGGGCCTAGAATGACCGCGATGGCCGGCAGGATCACGAGCGCGCGGTTCGTGGGGCGGGAGACGGGATTCGCCCGCCTCGCGGCAGCGCTCGACCAGGCCGCCGCCGGTCGGGCCACGACGGTCCTCGTCTCCGGCAGCGGTGGCGTCGGCGTGTCGCGCTTCATCGACGAGGCGGAGCGACGCCTGGCCGGCCTCGCCGAGCGGATCGTCGTCGTCCACGGCCGGGCTCGGCCGTCCGGCACCGATGCTCCGTACGCTCCGCTCATCCGTGCGCTCGAGCCGCATCTCCGCGCCCTGCCCGACGAGGACCTCGCCGTGGTCGTGGGGCCGGGTGCGGAGGATCTCGTGCGGCTCATCCCCGAGCTCGCACCGCGGCTCGCCGGCGCGGGCGTCCTTCCGCCGCGACCGACCATCGTCGCCCCGGAGCGCCGCCAGGCGCGGGTCCTCGAGGGTGTCCTCGGCGTCCTGGGCCGGCTCGGCGAGCGATTCCCGGTCGCCCTCGTCGTGGAGGACCTGCACCACGCCGATGCCGCGACCCGGGCGCTCATCACGTTCCTTGCACGGATCGCCCGCTCGCAGCGCCTGTGTGTCGTGGCCACCTACCAGCCCGACGCGATCGTCCGCAGCCACGCGCTCCACGCGAACCTCCGGGCGATCGCCGATGCCCCGCGCCCGGCGGAGCGGATCGAGCTTGCGCCGCTCGACCGTCGCGAGCTCGCGGACCTCATCGAGGGGATCGAGGGGGAGCGGCCGTCCGCGTCGGTCGTCGTGCTCGTGGCAGAGCGGTCCGGGGGCGTGCCGCTCGTCGCCGAGGAGATCGTCGCCGCGCACCGGGAG